>NZ_VLTE01000026.1:0-106383 GCF_007558965.1 Bacillus sp. HY001
CCCCACCACTCTCCAAATTCGAGATCCTACTCTGAATACTCGCCTTTGAGGCATCATGGGCTTCTTGGAATTTCCCGCTATAGTTCGTTCCAGATCTAACGACACTTCCATCTGGCAGTATTTCTACACCTTTAAAGATTTGGGATACGGAGTCCACACCTTTTGCTAATGTATTTTCAATTATATAATACTAGCAATTTATGTTAGCCTTAATTCATAAAAAATTACTTTTTATAAATTCAACTCAAGTTTCTCGTTACCACATTTCTATATTATCTCAATCGTATCTTTTAAAGCTTCATTTACATTAATAGCCTTTTAAATAAAAAAACTGAAAGAGGATTTATCCACCTTCCAGTTTCTTCGTTCATTATTCTATCGGCCCCATAAATTGAGTAATTAAATAAACATGCTCGATAAGTTTGATTTTTTGTAAGTTTTCTACTTTTTCTGGTCCACCTAGTTCAAGTAAAGGTGTGTAACCAAAACATTCATCTATTTCAAGCTTTCCGTATTTATTTAATGCCTGCTGATAATACTTCCAATCCAATACTTTCTCTAAAAAATAATCATCTTTCGTATTTTTAAAGAAAAACTTGAATTTTCCAACTACTACATCTACCGTACCTTTTCGATACTTAAGTAATAATAAATAGTTATTTTCCCACACAAGAATATCTCCCATACCTGTTGTAAAAATTGGGATAGCTTCTTCCTAACGGATATAACTTTCCTTTAATATATCTAAATATTTTTCTGGGTTTATTGCTCTTAAGTATCCATTTAACATACTCCCAAACCCATAGCATTTCCATAAATCTATTATTTGATCTGGAACTTTCCCTGTATACTTTTCAATAACCTCTGTTGATGGTTTTTTGAAAGATATAAAATCATTTATATTTTCCATAGTATCACCCGTACCCTTAGTTAAAACAAAAAGCGGTAACTGGGTTACCAATTACCGCTTACTCTTCCTTACTTACTTACAAGTATTCTCTCAATTAAAGTCAAATACTTCTTCAACATCATTTTTCATTAACTTTTATAATTATACATCAAGCCCATCTGTTACTTTCCCTTCACTTACTCAAAGCTAGGTAAAATAGTTTATTAAATTTACAATTCTACAAAACTTTTCCTTGTTTCAAAGATCTAACAAAATAAATTAGAACGTAAACAAGTCATAAAAAATTATTCTCCTGGTAAGTGAATATTGATGAATATGTCAGTATCATTTAATTGACTGGAAACTACGTTCAGAAATTTCATTCCATTTTCCGAAACACTATGTTGAAAATTTATATCAATTATTTTTTTCTCAAAGTTGTCTCCATAATCTTTAAAATACTGCTTATCTTCAATATACACTAAGTAATTATTAATTTTTTCTTGTAGTACGTCTAGATGCATGTCTTCATATTCCCAATCTAGATAGTCTATTATTAACAACTTTAGATTTTTACCTTCTACTCCAATTGCATCTATCTGATCCACATCTATAACTGCCATATTTTCTCCTATCCTATATATGTCTATTGCAATAATCTACAATGTACTCATATATATTTTTTTCTTCATTAATAAATCTTCCATATTGGTGTTTTTCTATTAGATTTTTTGCAATACTTTTAGCTTCTTTATACTTTCCTGTATTTATTAATAATAACATATCAACAAGGTTATAATCATAAAGTTGATTTTTATCCGAAGATTTCGAGAAAGAAAGGAAATCTTCAAAATCTTCAAAAGACTCTACAGTCTGCTCCAAATATTCATAGCATTTACCTATTAATTCATTAGCAACATCTCCTAGACTTTCTACATCACCATATTTTACATCATTGTAAAAAGCCTCAAATCCGTCAACTTTGTATGCTCCGTTTGCTCGTAATCCAATAGGTTCATTACTATTAGATTCCATATTAAAAACTTCCCAAAAAATATCATCTGTTATATATGGCTTCACATACCCTCTAATTCTAACAATATCATTTTCCACACCAGTCGCACCAATATGCATATATATAAAATATTGTCCTATTTTCTTATAATAAATTCCACCTCTTGATTTTAGTTTATATTTTTTCAATTTTTTTATCGAGGCACTAATCCTCTTATCTAAATCTTTTCTTTTAAGTTTCATATTATATCACTCCCTTATGTTGGGTCTAACGATTTTAACAGCAGTCCCAGGCGGAATCTCGACTCCATTAATAAATATTCCCTTCTCCTACAATAACTCCTCCACTTTCTTAAAATCGTTTATTATTTCTATTTCAAAATCTCTTCCTTGATTTCGCCCACTTATCCGAAGCTTCTTTCCAATCTAATCGGTCACGAACATTTTTACCTGATTTAGTATTTCTATTTACATAGTTTTGATACTTTGATTCTAATACATCATCAAAAAATTTCCCACTTGAATCAAGTCCAGCGACCTTATTACCAGTATTATCTACTTTTTTACTAGCAGGTGAAGCCTCTACACCCTTTATCTCATCATCTATAATCTTATTACTTGCTGTATGATGCTTATTCACCCAGCTTCGTTTAGACGTTATTAAACCTTAATCGTCACTTTCAAAACTTTTCGATTTGACTTTCATATCATCTATGCTTTTTGCTATTTTTTTCAATCTTATCCCCTTATGAATTCTGGATTTCTCCATACTTAGCAAATTTGCAATAGTATAGGTAGTAGTTTGTTGAACCCCTCTGTTAAATAACCATTCTTTTCTAAAATAAAAAGGGGTATCTCATAAGCAAGTGAAACTCACCACTTATAAGATAGCCCTTTAATTTTAACACTCTATTAATCATGTAATTTACTTAAGAACTCTGTGAACGTATTAGCAACATAAAATACATTTTCTCTTGCGATTTTCTCTGCTTCTTCTGCCGTAATCCCTTCACTTTCCATCAGCGCTTCCTTTTCCCATGCATCTTCATGTTCCCAAAAAACAACAATTGGATTTTCTTCATGATTTTTATAATCAAAGCAAATTAAATTTCCTGCTGGGTCAATTCCAAAAGGAATTACATCTCTAGGTAAGGTAGCACGGTAGTTATTATAATCTCTTACAATATAATCACTACTCTCCTCATCAAAAGAAAGTAATGCACCAAAAACTCTTTCTATTCCTTCAACATCAAAACAATATGGTATTACATTAGCCCCATGATTTACCTTTGCACACTCGATATAATCTTTTGGAAACTCAACTCCCAGTGATTGACCTATTTTCTCCACAAATTCTTCCGTAACCGAATCATCCGCATACTTCCATTCTAAATTCTTCATCTAATTCCGCCTCCCCCTAATCTATTTCCACCTAAATGATTCACACTATGAACTTCTTTTATTACTAATTGCATTTTCCCCGGTATTTGATGATGATGCCATATTAATCCATCTATTCTAGGCAAACCATCATTTATTTGAGCTAACTGCTTTTTAGTGAATAATTCTTTTGAGATTTCGCCTTTCTCAATTGCTTATTTTACCAATTTAGTACATTCCCTAAATTGATCTGTATCTTTCATAACATAGAAATCTTTCTCTAACTTTAAAGAAAACTTAACATCATCCCCTTTAAATATTGGGAATCCTAAAATATCAAAATCTACTCCTTTTTTCACATGTGTTCCTCCTGCTAAAGGCTTATTTAATATATTATTTTTCGTTTTAGTATTCAAATATGTTTCTGTTAGTTTTATAACTTCTTTAAACTCTTCAACACTATCATACCCAAATTCTTTGATAGTAGTATCATCTACTTGTTTTAAGAAATCTTCAACACTATCATATCCCTTAGGCACAATTGATCTATTAATCAAATTTCCGTCTTTATCGTAATTATTTTTAATTACTTCGTCAATTTCAGATCTATGAACAGGATTACCCGTATCCTTAACCCCACCACTCTCCAAATTCGAAGTTCTACTCTGAATACTCGCCTTTGAGGCATCATGGGCTTCTTGGAATTTCCCGCCATAGTTCGTTCCAGTTCTAGCGACACTTCCATCTGGCAGTATTTCTACACCTTTAACGAATGGGGTTACGGAGTCCACACCTTTTGCTAATGTACTTTCAATTATATAATACTAGTAATTTTTGTTAGCCTGAATTCATAAAAAATAATTTCTAAAAATCTATAGCATGTCTATCTATTAAAAAGGCACTCGTTGCCTTTCGTAGACAATCAAGTGCTTTAAATTCATCTGTTTTAAGTAGCATTAAATTTGTAAATTTTGTAGTAACAGTATTATGACACCTTTTTATATGGTAACAAGTAATACATTAATACTTACGAGTTCATTATTATTGTGTCCTTTCCATGTCTTTTCAATAAAATATCATCTCGCCTAATTCTCACGCTTTTCTTTCTAATACAGTTGTAAAAATAAAAAATTCAATAGCCACTACGTTCTCCTAACGTTGCCATTGAATTCCTTTACTAAGCATGTACCTTTGTCAGCGTCCAAGTAACCAATAAAATAGGCACATTTCTCAATTTATTTTTCTATTATCAACCCTCCCAAATCCAAAACATTTTTATTATTTCGAATTCAGGAGGTGAAAAGTTTAAATGCATTTGTAGTAACACATGGTGTTATTAAAATTGCACGTGGCCAAAAATAGCACATTCTAGATGGTTATGCAATCTTGATATTAACTTATAAGAAAATCTTGATCGGATTCAAGGGTGAAGGCATACAATCCTTAGGTCTATCTATAATATTTGATACACCTTTCTTGAAAAGGAATTCTATCATCAAGCAACACCTCTTCTTGCAGGATTTTTGTTATATTCTCTATTTTCCCAATGAATAATGCGTAAAAGTCGCCCGAATTTGGATATAAAAACAGACCATATCCCTTTGGTGACAGTATTTTGTTGGCCATCTTGATCTTATCGGGTAAAAATTCATAATTAAATGCTTCTAATCTCTCAAGTTCTTCTTGTGTTGCTAATTCAATTTGGTGGGCAAATTCGTAATCAAGAATAAAATTGACAATTTCTTGGTATTGCTCACCTTTATAGTCAACGTATAAAAACTGTTTCGTTGTCAATCCATATTTTAATAGGTCTTCATGTAAGTCATAACCTCCTTGTTCCTTCAAAAATGTTTCCAAACCCTTGCTATCAGGAAATATAATCTGCGCTATCCCTTGATCAGGCATCTTAGCTTCCTCCCTTTTATTGAAATAATTCTCCATGCTTGTTAGGAATATATTCTGGGTAGTTTTTACGATAAAATTGATCGATCATCTGAAGCACGGGATCCCACTCAGGATATGGCTCACGTTCTCTAAATACCATTTTTGCTTCTGGAGTATTCATCAGAAAATTATCGAATTGAGTAGGTACTGGCAACCCTAGTTGTTTCCTTACATGGATCAAGAATAAGATTTCAAAAGGATAAAATCCGTATCCGAAATCGCCAAATTCACCTAGCTGTCCGATTTCAGAAGCTAATGCAGAATGATACTGTGACATTATCGAAATTAGATGTTCTATTTCTTCTAAATCACCAGTCGACCAACGTTCCAGCACTTCATCATAAATATTCAGGTCTTCAGGGATTGAGCCGCATCGCAGTTCAGCTTCCTTAAACTTATTTTTCACAGCTAGATGCAATTTTTTATTCGTTCCCATGATGGTTTTATTTCTATACTGCAAGTACAGCTCTAGCAAAAACCAAATATGTCTATCCTCTTCATTGGCATCTATTAAATGTTCACCGAAGTGATGAGTCATAAAATCATATAATATATTTTCTTCTTTCTCCCATCCATACATTGCAAAATGAACTAATGTGAGGACGACTTCTCTAAACGTATATCCCAAGATCATTCCTGGATACCTGCTTGTATAGAGATCCTGTCCCATGCACTGGTAAAATAAAACCTTCTGCATGTTCTTTAATCCTTCTGCATTGTTTCCACCGCTGATCAATACATCGTTTTTCCATAATGACAAGTGATATGAGGAAATTTTGCTTAGATTTATTAATAGTATGTGATCTTTCTCTGTTTCATTTTGCTCAACGATTTTCTCAATCTTTCTTCTACTGACATTATATTTATCTTTCACATCTTCAAATTTGATTCCATCCACAAAATTTTTGCTATATTTTTTAAAAGCCATTTCTAACTTTTTTTGGTTTATCATTGTATCCTCCCTATGAATTAATCTATTTCCTTCCATTCCTTTACCTGTAACTCATCAACGCCGAATCCAATATCAGTGATCTTGATATCTGTTTCAACTCTAATAAAATCGAATTTTAGACCAGGATTCTCCTCCATCAGTTCCTCTAAGTTATCTTTAAAACTGTCATACCTAGGATCTTTGCTGTTAACCATGCCTTGGAAATACTTATCTCCGCCCTTTTTCTGTTTATTCGAGTAACTAAAACTAGCGGAATCTGATGCCTTTGATTCAATAATAGTTAACTTTGGCGGCGGCCCTTTCGATAGGAATGCTGCATCTATACCATTTCTCCCCACTTGGAACAGATCGGAAACATCTTTACCTAAATCACTGTCTCTAGCTACGATTTTTGTCACTTCTTCCCCAAAATCACCTTTATCATGAGAAAAATATTTAGAATTATCGATTTTTCTTTCATACTCCTTTGCAACCTTCAAGTCATAATGATCACTAATAACATCTTTCGTATCCAACTTGTTGGCCAATTTATTTTTTTCTCGCGTTAATCTTTTGACTTCTTTGTCATTTCCCTCTATTTTCAATCTATTTATTTCTTTATCTAACTCTTTAATTTCTTTTGAGATATTGTCTGAAATGTTACTGCCATAACCAACTTTACCCATACCCTATGTTGTAATCTTAAACCCTCACAACAAAAAAACAAACCATGTAAACCTTATTAAACTACTTCTTTTTCTTCCACTACCGGCAACTCATAAGCTATTTTATATTTCATCATGCCATATACAATGTTTACAAGCCTTCTCATAATACATACCAATGCTTGACCTTTTGTTTTTCCCTCTTTAAGTTTCTTTTGATAATATGCATGAAACACTGGGTTTCTGGGTAACTTACTTCCTTTTGCTACTTGCACTTGCTGTACAGCTAAATTATAAAATAAAGCGTGTAGCGCCCTGTTTCCTTGTTTGCTTTTGTGTGTCTTACCTTTCCCACCAGAACCAAAGTAAACAGGCGCAATCCCCGCGAATCGTGCTAATTTGTTGGCATTTGGAAATCGCCTTACATCCCCAATTTCTGCAATTAATGCTGATGCCGTTACAAGTTCTATTCCCGGCATCGTCTCTAATTGATAATCTAGTAGATTTACTAGCTGTTTTAATTCTCTTTCGATGTATTTCATTTCCTTCTTTTTAAACTCAATCTCCCGTACAATACTTCTTACTAAAAAGTTTCGCATTTCTTGATACTCTTTCATTGTTTGTCCATCTTCTTTCACAAGCCTTAATATTTCACTTGCTTTCCTTACTGAACATGTATTGTTACTAACATCTAATAAAAAAGCTGTTAATCGCTTTATATTCACCCCCTCTAAACAAGAGGGTGACGGATATTGCTCCCAAAATGCTAATGCTGTTTTTCCATCTAACTCTGAGAAAAACTTTTTATAACTTGGATAATGGTGGTTTAATTGAATATGTAATTGGTTCTTTAACGCACTTTGTGCTTTTACTAATGCATTCCTTCTTGACACTAGTTGTTGTATCGACCAAAATAAATCGTTTGGCTTTGCATCTGGTAATTGATTTAACTTATTTATTAGTATACGGGCTACGCATTCCGCATCCCAACTATCATTTTTTTGTATCATCACTTGGCTCTTTCGTTCTAAAAATGATAAAGCTGGATTTACTTCTTTCACTACTTGTTCATGATCTACTAAATATTTCGCTAATGCTCTTCCATAACCGCCAACATCCTCTAAACCAAATACAACTGATAAACCATCACTCACATATGTCTCTACTTCTAATAAAAACTTCGAAAATGCAGATGGTTTATTCTCAAATTGTATTTCTCCTAATTTCTCTTGCCAACAATTAATAATAACAGCCGAATGATGCTCCTTATGTAAATCTACTCCTACATACAAATAGTTCTGTCTATTATGCATAACTCATCCCTCTATTCAATGATTTAGTCATATACAAAAATGTCGGCAACCTTAGTTCGAGCGTTCATCTTCCGATGCGCATAGGTACGCAAGCCTATCCATTTTTCATAACTCTAGTAGTATGTATAGTAAAATGAGCTAATTTTTTAAGTGAGTTTATAAAATAATTGCTGGATGTTTCCCATTTGTTTGTATTTGTCCGTATGTATATACCCCTCGATAAAAGTTCTCTCGGTCTAACATGCGTTTCACTTGTACTTTCGTAAACCGTTTCCCTTTCTCTGTACAATAGCCTTCCATATTCAGTCTTTCTGCCAATTGAGTAAGTGACCAATGCTTAAAAAAGTGTCGTAGCTCAAATAGTCTACGTACAACGATTGCTTTATTAGTATCCACTTCTAACACTTTTTGTCCTTTATTTGCTCTGTAACCAAACATCACACCGCCACCTGCATATCCACCTTGTTCTGCTTTTTTCTTTCTGCCTCTACTTAGCTTTAATGCAATCTCAAGACGTTGATATTGATCTAATAGCTCTAACATACCATTTACTAAAAAGTCATTTGGGTCATGCGTGTATATACTATAATTTGGTTGTTCAATTGCTTTCACATCTACCTTGTGTTTCTTTAGCTCTCGTTGTATTAACACTTTTGCCATATCAGAGCGCCATAACCGAGATGTATTTAGTACAATAACTTTGCTCACTTGATGATATGCCATATCCGACAATAGCTCTTGTAGACCTTCACGTTCAACTGTTAATCCATCTTCATCTACTGTCGCTCCGCTGATTCCTTTATCTTCGTATATGTGAAGCAGTTGTAGTTTATTTTCGATGCAGTACCGTTCAATTTCTTCTACTTGATACGTTAGGCTATACCCTTCACGCACTTGTCCTTCCGTTGAAACTCGTACATAACCAACTACTTTCTCTCCCATATTGAGCCCCTTCCCGTTACAGCAATTAAAGTCCCTGTAACGTTTACCCGTTTTTTGCGGATAACGTATGCATAACGTCCATCCGTTAAAACGTACTTTACGATGACTTCAAAAAATAATACAACCCTTTATTTTTATACTTGTTTTTCCTCTACTATCGTCATACCCTGTACACAGCCATTACAATCCATAAAAATTTAACACTTAGCGCACTTATAAAATTATAGTGCTCTTTTAAATTTTTACGTTAAAACACAAAAAAGCACTTGTTGCCTTTAATTGACAATCAAGTGCTTTAAGTTCATCTGTTTTTAAGTAGCTGTAAATTTGTAAGTTTTATAGTAACAGTATGACACCTTTTATATGTCGTGACAACTACTACGTTAAAACTTACGAGTTTGTACGAGTTCATTAAATTCATGTCCATTCCATGTGTTTATATTCGTCACCCAATAAAATGTCATCTCGCCTAAGCTCGTACTTCGTTTTCTATTCTATCATTGCACACAGTACTCTATGATGGTACAACCATCATGGAGTATGTATTTTCAAACAGCCTATTATTTTTTCTGTCTTTTATTTAGTTAAATGGGATTATTCGGAAATTCACTATAATACTTATCGATTAACGCTTTATAATTTTCATCATTTGGTACTTCGCCTAAGTATTTATTTTTCCAAATAATCATTTGGTCACTAAAACTATATTCCGTATCAAACCAATTTGTATAATCATAATGTAACTTAAATTTCCCACTACTCTCTAGGGACATTGTAAAAGAATACCAAAGTTCTTGCTCATTATCTTTAAAAACCTTTCTAAGTTCCTTACTCAATTTATATAAAACATCTTCTTTTCTCTCAAATTCATCTTCATCAATTTGATATTTAAAAGGAATTTCTACACTATATTTATATTGCTTATTTTCAAGTGTATTATAAAAAAAGTAAGTTCCTCCCCCATTTTCTGATATTTGAGCATAAAAATAAAATTTATTCCAATCTTCTGGAATCATTTCATTAACTGTTTCAGCTATCTCTCTATATAATCTATTCATTTCCTTTTCCATACTCAACCTCCTGCTCTATTTTCAATGGTTTTCTTAAATATTCCTTTACCTTCAATTTCATAAACTACTTTATATGAATCTGGTCTTAATGAAGTCCCAACAAAAACTGGCTTAATTTTTACAGATACTTTTTTTGGTGGAATCTCTTTCAGAGCGTTTGCCCACTCAGTCTCCATCTTGTACCACTCTCCACCAGAGCGATTAATTTGCCTATTCTGAGCAAGCAAATTATCAATATCTCCCGAACCACGAAACTGAGTTCCTATCAAGTGTCCACCATCATCATCAACCAATCTATCTTCTCGACCTGCTGCCACTTGCATTCCCGGGTTTCGCGTTCCTTTTTGAAGTATTAACTCTTCCGCATTTACATCTACTATTCTACCAAGTTCATCTGTTGTATATTTATAATTCTCCTCAGTAATATAACGTACGTTTGGTGCAAGTTCTTTCCTTCCATTCTTCCCTTTAATGATGTGTTCCCCAAAATTTTCTCCTGTTATTTCAGTTATCTCACTATTCTTACCCGTACCCTTAACCCCACCACTCTCCAAATTCGAGATCCTACTCTGAATACTCGCCTTTGAGGCATCATGAGCTTCTTTTACGCTTTCACTGAAGTTCGTTCCACCGTATCTACGTACGCTTCCATCAAGTAATACTTCTTCACCTCTAATGAAGGCGGTTGTTTCGTCCACACCTTTTGCTACTGTATTTTCAATTATATAATACTGGTAATTTTCGTTAGCTTTAATTCATAAAAATAATTTCTTTAAATTTATAGCATACCTTTCAATAAAAAAGCACTCATTGCCTGTAGTCGACAATCAAGTGCTTTAAGTTCAAGTGTTTTCTAGGTTTATAAGTCGTTAGTCACTTTAGGTTTATACGTGCAATCATTTGATAATTACAGCATGGTACCCTGCATGT
Source organism: Bacillus sp. HY001 (assembly GCF_007558965.1). NCBI lineage: Bacteria > Bacillati > Bacillota > Bacilli > Caryophanales > Bacillaceae > Bacillus > Bacillus sp. HY001. Next base: position 11,079 of record NZ_VLTE01000026.1, read on the forward strand.
CTTGGCAAATTTCATTAATCTAATTTAAACGCAACAATTTTTCCTTCTGGATAATCACCATTCCAACCGCAAGGAAAAGCACCGAGTTGATATATCTCAAACAATTCTTCAAAAAAGGAACTACTCTTTCCGTTTATCGCTCTATTGATGGCACAATTAGTAAGGTCAGCTACAACATCGTTATAAAATAAACTATATTTAAATGAGCTTTTTCTCACATTATCAGCGATAATCTCTAATAATTCTTCCAATCCTTTAGGCTTTTCATTTTCTGGCATTGCGTAATAAATACCCCAAACTTCACTCATTTCCAATTCTCTGATATCTTTCCAATTATACTCATCCTCGCCAAAAATCTCATCATAAGCTAAATGCTCTGCTTTTTTTATATCATTAATAATAACAATCTCATTGGAAATATTATTAGTAAGTTCGCTCTGGAAATTTTTCGAGAACTGAATTACCTCTTCAACTAAATTATTAAATACACCATAGTTCATTACTTATTATACCACCTTTCCCAAAGGTCAACTGTTGCCCCTCCTCCTCTTTTCCATACAGGGGTCGCAACCTCTTTGTCCATTCTTTCTATTTTGTATTGTTCCAATCCAATTTCTTTAATCCTTTTAAGTTCTTTTTCAAGATAATTACTCTTCATGTATAGTGGTAATCCCTTTGCTTGAAGTAGTCTTAACTTTTGTTGCAATTCAAAAACTTGTTTTTCTATTATAGATATATCTTGCCTAATATCTATTTCATCCAATTTTCCCCTCACAAAATTACTATAAACTGCGTGATATCCTTTATGTCTAGAAGTTACACTAACATCAGCATCTGGAACTCGAAGAAAAAATCCATTTGAGGCATCGTCCATGTCCATACCTATTTTTTGTAATACAGGATGACGTCTAAATTCCTTAGGAATAATATGTTGCGCTTCATAAGGAGTTCGTTTTGTAGTTTTAGGCAAACCCATTTCATCAAACATATTTTTCCCCAGTTTTGTAGAACTTCCTCCTGTCACCTTTCCGGGAGTACCGGGAATAAGCCTATTAACTTCACCCGTACCCTTAACCCCACCACTCTCCAAATTCGAGATCCTACTCTGAATACTCGCCTTTGAGGCATCATGGGCTTCTTGGAATTTCCCGCTATAGTTCGTTCCAGATCTAACGACACTTCCATCTGGCTTTATTTCTACACCTTTTGCGAATGGGGTTACGGAGTCCACACCTTTTGCTACTAGACCTTTAATGAAGTAGTCCGCATCATTAATCTTATCTACGGTTTTCCAGCCTTGTATTTTTAAATTTTTTAATAGATTATTTTCCTTAAGCGATTGTACCACATTTTTACCCAAATTTGGATTAAAACCAGGCATTCCTTCTTTGTATTTTAATAATTTCGCTAAATCAGCCAATTCACTCGTGTCTTTGAATGCTTTTACTCCTTTTCCTACTGCTCCAACAACTGGGATTGCGTCTAATCCGCCAAAAATGATGTTTCCTACCCGCTCTTCTTGGCTCAATTTCCGGTGTGTTCCCCAGTCTTCTCCGTCGATACCACTTTTGATTTGTACAGCGCCGTATACAACTGCGGCAGCGGTTCCGAGTGGCGGGCAAAGGATTGTTGTGATGATGATTCCTAGGCCTATTCCTATGTCTCGCACCATTTCTAGTTTTTTCTGTTCATCTTCTATCGATTTGTATTCAAATCCTCGTGTGGATGGGACTACTTTCTTGTATTCTTCATAATTTAGTTTTGCATCTGGGTTTTGTTTTTTTAGTTCTTTGTACTCCGCTCTCAGTACGTTATCAAATGCAGGTGAATCTCTAAAAATATCTTCTACTGTTATTTTATCTTTTTTTGTTTTTATTGTTTGTGGTACACTTCCGTACCCTGCGTGCGCATCTGGTAATACTGTCGTTGTTGTGGAGCCAATTCGGTTATTTGTTTCGAAACTGAGAATAGATGTATCTCTCATTTTTTGAGCGAATTTATCCATTTCTACTAAAAAAGGTTTATCTATATGTTCAGAGACCAATCGCCCTGCTTCTCCGCAATATCTTTGTAATGTCGAATAGCTATCAAGTAATTCCCCGATTTTTTGCGATTGATCTTTTGGGTTAAAATGTATACTGCCATCTGAGTCTAAATCTCGTATTCTTCCATCAATTTTTTTCAATAATTCATTTGCGCGCTGTAATTTTATGAGTGCATCTTTTGTAATTCGATTCATACCATCCCCCATGTTTTGCCATGGTTCAGGTCTATATTTCACATCCATTTCGTTTTCATCCCCCCAGCCGTATGGTGATTTCTACAACTTACTTAATATTTCACGTAATTGTTCGTCCTTTTCAAGCATTTCTACACATGCGACCCTTACAAGTCTCGCCGACCTAGAATAGTGTTCAGCAAATTCAAGCGTTTTGTGTAATATATCAGGATATTTTTCAATTACTCTCATCGCTTCACCTTTTTGATAAAAATCACTGCTTAATAAACTCTCAATATTCGTTCCAATGACGTCTACATGGATTTTATATATATCTTCTAATTTCATTACTATATCAAGTAGTTCTTGAAAATTAACTAATACTTCTTCTCCACCACCAGAACCACCGTCTCCCATTGATACTTGCATTATTCAATACCTCCTAACGAAAATTGTCTCGGGTCAATTAATTTTTTATACGGCATTTTTAACACGTCATACAATTTCTTATTTACCGCATAGAGACTCACCCAGTCATATCGATTACGTTCTACGTCTATTTGAACGTAATCTTCTCCTTCAGTGAAATATAAGAAACATTCCCATTTTCCTCCTCTATTACTACGAGGCCTCGTATACGTTTCTATCGCTATAACATCTTTATTTGATAAATCTTTTTCCTCAAATGTTTGTTGTTCTGTTTCTGTCATTCTCTTTGAGAAAAATGTATCTTCTATGTCCCTCGGTTCTCTCAATAAGAAAGGGATGCGTGTTAATAAGGAAAAATATACGTCTGGCTTTGGTATGTAGTCGATCTCGTATTTTTTATTTGGTTCTATTTCTGTTAATACAGCCACTCGGTCTTTATCCTCTTTCAAAAAGCCAATTAATACATTATTCATTCTCGTGTATTCATGACAATTTTCATATTCCTTTAATAGCTCAATTATTTGAAAAGCGGCATGGGTAATTCCATTTTCACTTGTAAGTAAGCCTTTTTCTTTTAAACTCGTAGTTGCTTTCGTGACACATTCTTCATCAAGTAAAATAATTACGTCACGGTTTGGCAATCCAAATATATCCGTAACCCCAGCTGCACCTGCGAGAACATATAATTCAGCAGGTGCAAAATTCATTTCTTTTCCCATTCTTTTATCCCTCATTTCTCCATCACAACTGTTTTATCGCCCTTACTTCCGATCTATCTCCGTACGTTTGAATACTTTTATCTAACTCTTTCAAAGCTTTCGTATGTCCTTCAAATGCCTCTACCATTTCTGAGTTATATTGAATGATTAAATCTAGATAACTTAAAAAGGCATCTCTCGTTTTTCCATTCCAGTTCGCACATGTAACGTATGCTTTTAAATTTTTCGCTTGATTTAAAGAATCCTTCATACCGTTCTCTATGTTTTGTGCGTAAGAAATGGCACTTGCAGTGTTATTTCCTATAATTTCAACCTCTTTACCACTCATGTTGATTCCCCCATTCTTTGTATGCTTAATGGATAAGTTTTTCAATTTCCTTTTTCTTTTCTTCAAAAGCCTTATTCGCTGCAGCGTATGCTGACGCTTTTTCCGCTTCTGCTTTCGCTTTATATTCCAAATACTTTGCATAAGCTGTACCTATCGCAGACCCAACATCGCTTAATGCACTTTTAAAGTAGGATAATACTGTATGTAAGTCTTCATCCTTTTCATGACGTTTTTGTTCAAATTCAACTGCCGGAATTTTATTAGCTTCTAAGCCATTACTTTTACTCTCATAATCTCTCTTCGCTGATTCAGCATCTTGAATGAAGCGTTTTAACTCTCTTTCTTGATCTTTTAAATAATCATGTAATTTATCATACTGATCTCGTTTCCTCGCGCTTTCTGTAAAACCCGATGCATTTAAAAAAGCATTATACAATTCATCTAACATCTTTCTCCCCCTTTATTACAATAACTATGTAGTTAAATTCGTATATTTAAACATAAATATTCATTACATTAAGAATTAATAAACAATTATTTTTGCATATTGCTATTTTATCAAAGGGGTTTTAACATTTCCATATTTTATAAAAAGCTTTCGCGTTTTTCTTCAATTAAATAGCAATGAATATTTATCATCTAAAAATTATAGTTTCATATAGATTATTGAAATTTTATCCACATTAAGGAAATGAATGACAAATAACTATCATTTACATGTTATAATTACGATGTGTACATTTAGCTGCATTAGATGTATATGTGTAATACGTATATTTAATAAAGTTAAATTAGACTGGGGAGGCTTTCGCAAATGAGCAAGAAAACAAGCAAAGCTAAAAAAATTTTGGGATTCGTGATCACCACAGCACTAGCAACTACAATGATGGTAGGCACAGCAAACGCACAAACAACTACGAATAACTATAAAGTAGCTGGCAATGCGAACACTGTATTTACAGATGTACCAAAGGACCACTGGTCAAAAGATGCTATTGATTACTTAGCGTCAGCAGGACTTTTTAACGGATATGGAAATGGAAAATTTGGTTTTAGGGATAATATTACTAGAGGCCAGGTAACTTCTTTAATCGCTCGTCATTTAGGTTTAACAGCAAACAATGAACAGAGCAATATGTTTAACGATATTAAAAATCATATGTTTGAAAAAGATATTAAAGCGATTGTACAGGCTGGAATTATGAAAGGTGATGGAACAGGTGCTTTTCGTCCAGATGATGCATTAACTCGGTATGAAATGGCAGTAGTATTACAAAAATCATTTCAATTACAATCAAAAGGACAAAGTAACTTTAAAGATGTACCTCAAGGTTATTGGGCCTATGAATTTGTAAATACGCTACGTAGTAACCGAATATCCTACGGTGATGAGGCAGGCAATTACAATGGCAACATGCTTGTGAAACGTGAGGAGTATGCACAATTTTTATATAATGCAATAGCAAAAAACAGAGATTATAATTTCAACATCAATTCAAAAGAAGAAATGAAACAAATGTTAACAACAGCTTTACAGAATGGAACGTTTGGTCCATTTAAATTAAATGCATTGGGTAAAGATCTATCTGACGTAAAAAAAGAATATGGAGTGCCTGATGTTTTGAAAAAAGCACCATGTACAGAATGTGATGCACCTAATATAGCAGTATACGGCGATTATAATATTGACATGTACCCTTCGGACGCAAGACACATATGGGTAAAAATGGATATAACTATCAATCAATTAAAAGAGTGGTTTGGTGAACCCGATGAAATCGGAGGGGATATGACTAGCGAAGGCTTTATATATAATCGAGGAAGCTATTATCTTTATTTCAGCTTCTCTGATGGTTATATTCAACGCGCTGAAATATCTAATCATGAATATAATTAATAAGTTACAAACAATATAAATATATAAAGCATAAAAAATCCTTCAAGAACATGGCTTTTCTTGAGGGATTTTATTTGTCTCTATCTATTTAATATAATCCAAAGTTATAAAACTTCTACTGTTTAAACCTTATTTTCCTTGGTGCTCAGCATCCCATTCACTTAAATAAGTAGCATATTCTAGTTCATCCGGATCATCATCTAGCATAGAAATAAACTCTAATTTATTTCCATCACAATCTAGAAAATATACGCTTGCAGCTGGCATCCACCTTTGAACAATTGGCTCTTCATCCCCTTTCCCTTGACTCCCTACTACCTCTATTTCACGCTCCTCTAACCATAATTTTGAAGTCTTTAAAAACGCTAAATCTACACGAAAAGCGAAGTGTTTCGTCTCAAAATCTTCATTACTATGTACTTCCCATAATCCGAGCATTTGATCTTTACTTTCTCCTACCCAAAAGAACGCAACTCGTCTTTTCAATAGTTTTTTCGCTAATGCTAAGCCTATCTTATTTTGATAGAAATCTATTGCCTTTTCTAAATTTCTTACATGTAAATGGGTTTCGTATATGCTTTTTATCATTATATATTTCTCCTTCCCCTACCTTCTGATTTTTTAAATTATATTTTGTTTTTATCATACAAATTAATATATTTTTAAGCATCCTACTTTTGTATAATTTTTCTTTCCTACAAAGGCTTTAACTAATGTCCCAACGCCGGAATTCAATACAATGAAACTAGTGAGCTTTTATGAAAAATTGGCTCTCTACTTTTCTCTCATTAGAAGCTTTACTGCCCATTAAAGTGGGATAAAAATTCTATTTACATTCATAAATTTTTATAATGTAATAAGATTAACATCTTAATAATAGAGGAGGAACCATTCTGGATAAAACCAAAGTTATGGCTTATTTTAGTGCAACGGGTGATATATTCCCCCTTGAAGCAATTACTGAAGCCCTAAATATCGAGCCTACAAGAACTTATAAAAAAGGAGATGTTGTTGCAAGACGTGATAATCCGAATCTTGTATTCACCAAAACCATATATAGAAAAGAGACGGATTGGACTTTAAGCACTGGATACCAAGAGTCCTACGATATAAATAATCAGTTGCATATTATTCTAAAATCCCTTGAAGGAAAAACAGAGCAATTAAAACATCTCAAGAAGAAATATAGTTTAGAGTTTCTTTTTATGGTAGTGATTCAAGTGGAGAATAACGAATCACCCGCGATGTATTTACAAAAAGAGATTATTAATTTTGCTAGTTCCATTCAAGCAGAAATTCATTTTGATCTATATATTTGTTAAAAATAAAAACGCTATTGATATTGGAATCAACAGCGTTTTCTTATGGGACTATATGTTTTACCTTGCTTGTACCCAAAAGCAATTTCTTTTTATATAACTTCTTACTTCAATTTTCCCTCAAATACAATCTTTCTACCACACGGTTCAACTTCTGTTTTGCCGTTTTTCTTCACTTCATGAAAGATTGGCTCTTCCATGCGGCGTGATGGTGCATAGCCTTCTTGTTCCATACGTGCTAAGCAGTCTGTAATTGTTTCATTTTCGAGTACTTCAAATTTCTTTTTATTAGGTTGTTTTGTCATGCCCTAACCTACTTTCTATTTTTCTTGATGCGAATTGATTCTTCATGTAGACCATATATACCATTGCGAGAATTCCCATTATAATCATAACCGCAATAAAAAAGCTTGTATACTGTATTTTTTCTATAAATACGCCTCCTAATACAGGTCCCATAATACTTCCTAAACTAAAGGCGATTCCAGATAATATATTACCCGCTGGTAGTAAATGTCTCGGTAATAAATCTGTCATAAATCCAAGACCTAATGAGAAGCACGATCCAATGACCATACCAGCTAACAGCATACAGGCAAAGACGATCCAGTAATATTGATCAAATACTGCTGCGAGCAGAAAAATACCCGTACTTACGCTGAACGTCCACGTTAAAATACGATCTCTTCCGTATTTATCACTTAATATACCGAGTGGGATTTGTGTAATAATGCCCCCAACCGCAAACGCTGGTAATAAGAAGGATACATCTGAAACAGACCATCCTTTACGAAGCGCGTATACTGGTAAGTTACTATTTAACATTGCTTCCAGTACGCCGTATGCAAGCGGTCCCAGCAGTGCAATCCATCCTAATCCAACAACTTGTTTATAACGAGAAAATGATGATTCACTCTTCACTTCTCTTTCATCTTGCGCTGGGAATGCATTTTTCGTTGGCAGTAGTAAAAGCCAACCTATTAAGCAAAGTATAGTAGATATAATAAATGGTGTTGCAAGACCGTACTGCACAGTGCTTGCTAAATACGGACCAACGGCAAAACCAATTCCGAAGAATACACCGTATATCGACACTTGTCTACCAATTTTACTTGGGTCTGATGTTGTCGTAATCCATGTTTGTGTTCCGACATGAAGCATATGATCTCCGACTCCAACTAAAAATCTAAGAACGAACCATACCCAAAATGAAAAGGTTTGTGTAAAAAAGAATAATGATATAATAACGAGAAACCCACCAATAACAATGATTGGCTTCATTCCAAACTTTTGCATCGGCTTTTCAAGAAACGGTGAAATAGCTAATATCCCAATGTATAATGCTGTCGCATGAATACCGTTAATACTTGAACTAACCCCTTCTTGTTCAAAAATCATTGCAATGGCAGGTAATAGCATCCCTTGTGACAAACCTGAGATTGCTACAATTCCAACCATAATCCAAAAAGTAAAACGCATCGACATCCTCTTCCCTCTCCTTCTCGCACTTTCCCCTTTTCATTATAAACTGTTTCTTCAAATGCGTGTACGAATATTCACAATTAAAAAGAAGCTAAAAGAATGAATCTTTTAGCTTCTTACCCATCCCAAACTTGTGCTTTCACGTTGTTATGAAATTGCTTAAAATACGGATGTTTATAAAATGCAGTTCCGTATGCGTATTGCTGTGCGTTAGTAATTGGTGGCTGTGTATGTTGCATTTGTAAAGGAACTACAACTGGTGAAACTTGCATATACAGCGGATCTATCACCATTTTTGTATATACATGATGATTATATGGCGAATAAGCGAATAAAAATGGGTGATGCATTGATACTCTCCCCTTTTGCATACAAATGTTATAGTATATGCAATACTTTTACTTTCGGGGATTATTCCTATTCTAACCAATCCTCAACATGTTTTATAAATACATCTAAGCAATCTATAAACGGTGAGTGTCCGCAATCTTCTAATATCTTCAACTCTGCATTTGGTAAATGTTTTGCTAATTCCTCACCGACTACTTGCGGTACGACGTAATCTCTGTCACCTTGTATGACGAGTGTTGGAGCTTTAATATGATGAATTTGCTTATTTCCCTCTACAACTCCGTTATGTTCATCCGAAATATTAAATGTAATGAGCGCATAATTCACATCTACGAAATTACGCTGCGTTAACATATCGTCTAAATACTTATCATAACGATCCGGTTCAGGTTGATTATGTGTATATATTAATAGATTCCATACTGTACGGTAATATAATTTATTCATATTTTTTATCGCATCTAGCACTGGAGCAATTTGTACCGGATCTTGCGCGATTTCTTCTTTCGTCTTTACTAAACTTGATACGATTGGCTGCCCATTTATATCTTTTTTAAAAATTGGATATCCCTTCATGCCCACTGATTCTACTAAAATTAACTTTTCGACAAACGTTGGATGATTCGCTGTAAATTGCATCGCAACGCCACCGCCCATTGACCATCCCATTAATGAAAATTTCTCTAGTTTTAATTGATCGATAAATAGTTTTACGTCTTCTGCAAAGTCTTGTAATGAATCTATCGATTGATTATATGTTGATTGGCCAAATCCTCTTAAATCAAGAGCGTAAATATGGTATTGATCTTGCAACTTTTCAATAACTAAATCCCAGTGTTGTGACGACGTCATGTTCCCGTGAATGAGTACAAGAATTTCTGTATTTTGCCTTCCAACCTCCTGATACGCAATCGTTTCTCCGTTCGATAGTGAAACAAACTCCATTGTTGCAGGCTTAATCATCACAAGTTCCCCCATTCTTTTTAATAGAAAGAAAATTCTTTACTTACTTAAAGAATAACATGCAGAATGTATGTTCTCAACATAAAACCTATACGAAATTTTTACATAAATCAACATGTCTATTACTAGACAATTATAATAAAAAAGTATATAGTTAGCTAGGTAACTAATTTGAAAGGATCTAACTATATGGACGAAAAACAACATTTTTTTCACATTGTCAGCCAGACTTCTCGAAAATTCACAAAGAAATTTAATGAACGCGTATCTCCAACTGGGCTATTTAGTGCACAATGGGCTGTTATTTTCCGCATTAATCAAACCGGTTCTTGCACGCAAACAGAATTATGTCAGTATTTAAATGTTGAATCACCAACGATGACTCGTACGTTAACACGTATGGAGACGATGGGTTGGATTATTCGTACTGAAGGAAAAGATCGCCGTGAGAAGCTCATTTCTTTATCAGAAACAGCGATAAAAATGATTCCGAAATGGCAAGAAGAAGTTGATACTTTTGAAGAAAAGACACTAGAAGGTATTAACGAAGATGAGTTACATCAAGCATTTCAAGTGTTACAACAAATCATTAAAAACTTAGATTAAATTGGAGGGATGACGATGCAAAGTGAGAAACTTTGGACGAAGGATTTCCTCGGAACTTGTTTTAGTAGTCTATTTCTCTTCTTAACATTCTATATGCTTATGACTACTTTACCTATCTATGTAATAGACGGCCTAAAGGGAAAACCTGAGGAAATTGGTTTAGTTGCAACTGTTTTTCTTATTTCATCTGTTTTATGTAGACCATTTACAGGAAAATGGCTTGATGAATTAGGAAGGAAGAAGATTTTATTTATTTCACTTTCATTATTTTTAGCTGCTACCGTTATGTATTTCGGTGCGCAAAGTTTATTTTTATTACTTGCCCTTCGCTTCTTACATGGTATCGGGTTCGGTATGGCAACAACAGCCACAGGAACAATTGTAACTGATGTTGCACCAGCTCATAGACGAGGCGAAGCACTTGCCTATTTCGGCGTATTCATGAGTTTGCCGATGGTAATTGGTCCTTTTTTAGGTTTAACAATTATTTCTCATTTTTCATTTACTGTACTATTTATCGTTTGTTCCGTATTTTCATTGCTTGCATTTTTATTAGGACTACTTGTAAATATTCCGCATGAAGTACCAGTGAGCAAACAAAAACGAGAAAAAATGAAATGGAAGGACTTAATTGAACCAGCCTCTATTCCGATCGCTCTGACAGGATTTGTTTTAGCCTTTTCTTATAGTGGTATTTTATCCTTTATTCCTATTTATGCGAAAGAGCTCGGTTTAGGAGAAGTTGCTAGTTACTTCTTTATTTTATACGCACTCGTTGTTGTAATTTCTCGTCCATTTACAGGAAAGATTTTCGATCGCTTCGGTGAAAATGTACTCGTTTACCCAGCTATCATTATTTTCACAATAGGGATGTTCATTTTAAGCCAAGCGCAAACTCCGTTTTGGTTCCTTGGTGCAGGTATGCTAATCGGTTTAGGTTATGGAACATTAATTCCAAGTTTCCAAACGATTGCGATCTCTGCCGCTGCAAACCATCGACGTGGTTCTGCGACAGCTACTTACTTCTCATTCTTTGATAGTGGTCTCGGTTTTGGTTCTTTCATTTTAGGTATCGTCGCAGCGAAATCAAGTTACCATAATATGTATTTCATCGCAGCTATTATCGTTGCATTCACTTTACTTCTCTATTATGGATTACACGGACGAAAACAAAAATTCAAGAAACAACATACAGACGGAAAAGTTTCCGCTTAACATGAATAAGGAAAGTAAACTTCCCCGTTTACTTTCCTTATTTTGTATTTCTTTCACTAGAAGCGTATACTTATAATAGAAATAAAAAGGAGGGACCCCTATGAAACTTAAAAAATCTCCCCTACTCTTACTCATAATCACATTTATATTTGTAATTACAGGGCTCGGTTTTACATACTTCAAACATAATAAAACAATCCCATCGAAAAATAACGTGACGAAGAAAAATTGGTTAGATGATCCATACTTACGTTGGTCGTACACACATATGAAAGAATTCACTTTAATTAACGAGGTGAAAAATAACCCGGATTACGTTTCCCACTTCTCTACCGCATTGCAAGACTTAGATGATTTTGCTGTAGAGCGTAGATTTGGAACGACTCCTCTAAAAAAACTTTTAGACGATAATAAAACGGATGCTTTTGTCGTTGTACACAATGGACAACTTGTATATGAACGATATTTCAATGGGTATAAAGAGAGTGAACCTCATGGCATGGCCTCATTAGCGAAGGTCTTTACCGGGGCAATTATACAATCTCTTGCTGAAGAAAACCGTATTGACTTAGAAAAAACAGCTGACACATATATAAAAGAATTAAAAAATACACCGTTCGGTAATGCTACACTTCAGCAATTAATGGACATGCAAGTTTCTGTAGAATATCCTACTCACGGATATGAACATCCAGCGTTAGAAAACCAAGATGCACAACTATATTTAGCGAGCAATATTTTGCCTCGAGGTAAAAACTACGACGGCCCGATGAAAATTTATGATATGTTACGAGAAGTAGAAGAAACTGAACCACCTGGTTCCGATTTTTCTTACGATAACGGGTCAGCTGAAACACTCGCTTGGGTGATTCGAACAATCACTGGTAAATCCTTGGCGGAAAATGTTAGCGAACGAATATGGTCTCAAATTGGTATGGAAGAAAACGCATATTACGTTACAGATGAAACAAAAGTAGAACAAGCAAGCGCAGGCTTAAATGCAACTGCTAGAGATATGGCGAGATTCGGGCAATTACTATTAAACAACGGGGAATATAATGGAAAACAAATTCTCCCTTCTTCTATTACTGAAGATATAAAAAATGTCCAAGAAGGTGAACTTGCAGTTGGCCCTGGAGCTTCCATTTCTTATCATAATCAATGGTGGATTCCGCACAATGAACAAGATGCTTTTGAAGTGTTAGGTAGTTACGGACAAACTCTTTACATCGATCCGACAGCAAATATAATCATTGTCCACTTCTCTTCTAATGCTACGCCAAGTAATGAGATACATTCAATTTACTCAAATATGTATATTGATATTGCACATCATTTAGAAAAGCTTCCACAGTAGTGGAAGCTTTTCTTGTTGGGGTGTTTTATTTGAAGCCACTACCCTCATCAAAGTTATTCATAATTAAATTTTTTATTAGCAATCCAATAATACGTTACGAAAAGTGTCAATAAAATCCAAACTATAGTTAGTAATCCAGTAATTATTGCATTTGAATTTACTACCCCCGTGACTAACGTTTCCATTGCATGTTTACTCATACTAGCTGGATTAACCTGATCTACTATTGGAATCAAACCGACGATTATTCTACAAGCTAAAAGAAAAGCAATTGAAATTAGCGCAATAATACCTTGACTGTGAAAAATAGCACTTATCATTGTTGTAAAAGATACGATAAAAAGAACCCAAATGAAATAAAATAGTAATCCAGTAATCATGGACGAAAATGGAACATTAGTAAAAAGGTAGTTTGTATATAGATAAGAAGTAAAGTATCCAATCATTACACTAAGCGCTACTATTACATAGTTTGATACTATTTTCCCAGCTATATACGAAGTAACCGTAACAGGTCTTGTTAAAATAAAGGCTAACATACCGTTAGCTTTGTCTGTTTGAATGGCACCCATCATAGAGATTACTAGAATCATAAGTCCGAGCTGGTCAAACTGAGATCCTAAAGTACTCGCCAGTACTTCGCCTCCTTTTTGTGCTGCCATACTTGAATCAATGGTAATTCCCTGTCCTCCACCTAATGCCCCCAAAATTGATGGCAAATAATGAGTTACTATCGGTTGTGTCGCGCCTAAAAATATAAAAACAATTGGTAGCCAAATGATCTTAAAATCACGTAACATTTGAACACTTTCTTTTTTTATCAATACAATTGAGTTATTCATTTTTTCACCACCAATTTCAAGAAAATTTCTTCTAAAGTATCGCGGCTTACTTCAAATTTAACGAGGTCCACTTTATGTTCGAGTACATTTTGCAGTAACATAATTTTATTTATTTCGATACTCTCAACCTTCACTTTGACTTTAAGTCCTATCACTTCTACACCCTTCACATACGGTAATTTTTTTACAACATCAATCCACTCTCGATCTTTAGCTGTAATTTCAATGATTAATTTATTTTCGCTATTGCGGTGTAAAAGCTCAGTAATTGTTGTATCTTCTATCTTTGTTCCATCTTTAATCATGACAAATCGTTCACAGATTTCTTCTGCATCACTCAATATATGGGTTGATAATAAAATAGTCGTATCTTTTTTTATTTCTTCAATCAGATTTAATACTTCCCTTCTACCTATTGGATCTAATGCAGATACCGGTTCATCCATGACAATAAGCGAAGGTTTATGTAGTAATGCTTGTGCAATACCGAGTCTTTGTTTCATTCCCCCAGAAAAGGTACTCACCTTTGAACCTTCCTCTCCACTTAATCCAACTTTCTCCAAAATTTCTGGTATCGACTTTGACAACTCCTCTTTTCTCAATCCAGAAAGTTGCCCCATAAACATAAGAGTTTCTCGCGCCGTCATCCAATGAAAAAAATTAGGGTATTGCGGTAAGTAGCCAATTTCCCTTTTCATTTTTGATATTTTTATCCCATTCAATAACACTTCACCAACATCTGGATTAATAATATCTGAAATCACTTTTATTAATGTAGATTTCCCTGCTCCATTTGGTCCGATTAACCCTACACATTCTCCAGATTGCAGTTCCATCGAGAAAGTATTGACAGCAATTTTTCCTTTAAATGATTTTGTTACATTTCTAATCTCTAATTTCATAACTTCTCACTGTCCTTTCTCCCTATAACAAAGTACAGAATAGGTCCTAATATGTTAACAAAAAGAATAATTAGCGCCCATACAAGCACATTTTTTCTTGTATTTCTATGTCGGTATAAATCAATTAACGCAATGGAAACTAAAAGTACTCCGACTGCAATAACCGGCAATATGATTGGGAGAAACGTCATAATATCGATGTCTTTAAGATCATTCCATCCATAATGTATTTTCATTGTCATCACTCCTTTTAAATCTCATTATCATTATTGATAATGATAAAATAAAAACAGATGGATTGCAATCATTATTCTCATTATTTATAATGAGAATAAAAAAACGATATATAAGGTGATATAATGAGTAATAAAGTTGAAATTTTAATGCATCCGGTAAGAATGAAAATTTGCCAAGTGTTAATGAGAAATAAAGAAGATGGGCTAACACCATTAGAAATGGTAAAAATCATTAAAAATGTACCACAAGCAACACTATATAGGCAGCTACAAACTATGGTTGATTCTGGTATCGTCCATGTAATTAAAGAAAAAAAGGTGAAATCTGTTTCTGAAAAATATTACGCAATCAATGAAGAAGATGCAAAAATTGAAGGAAGTGAATGGAAAGGATTATCTGATGATGAAAAGTTAAACTACATTTCCTATTACCAGTTATCACTTATGACACAATATCAAAGTTACCTTAAGAAATTAGAGGAACAAAACAGTCACGAAGATAAGGCTACTTTTTCTGTAGTAGAATTAAAGCTAGACGAGGAACACTTTGGAAAATTTCAAAACGAACTTAACGAATTAATGATTAAATACTACAATAGCCAAAGTAAAGATGACGAAATAGAGGCTCCAGTTCGGACCGTCGCTATTACAATTATTCCAGAAACGTGAACTAACTCAATATACATAATACAAGCCGATGCTTCCTTACTATAGGAATCATCGGCTATCTTCATTTCGAAAATTGTTTTGACTTCTGCTGTATGGCTGGCGAAAAAAACTGATCTAGAAACTGAAATGTTGTAGAATCTAGAATTCGAATGTGCTTAAAATTTTATCTATATTACATGAATTCTTTTCTCGCGTTACTCTCATAACATCCACACTCTCTCCAAACACTTTTTAAAAAGAAGCATGGGTAAACTAATAAATATAAATTAGGAATCCACCAAGAAATATCGAAATCTAAACGGATTGTCCAAAATGCTAGAGCTTGTAATCCTGAACAAAAAGTTAAAATTAATGATAAGAATGCAAAGTGGCTCCAAATATGTTTTTGTTTAGAATGTAAATACAAACTTAGAAATCCCGTTAACGAGATTAACAAATCCAAGGGTAAAAAAGACCAGTTCCATGCTACTAAAATAGGATCTTGGTAATCTTTAAACAAATATTCTTGCGGAATCATATGAAAAATTGTTATGAGCCAATATACAACAAACCCAAGATCAGTTATAAGAAAAAAATACTTTAATCGATTCAATGTATACGTTCCCCCACCATTTCTTTTTTCTTCGCTTCATGTGCCGTACTATTAAAATTTAAAATTACAACTCCAATTAAAATAAAGAGAATTGCTAGTATCTTAATTACATTCATACTTTCTCCAAAATAAAAGAACCCAATTATTGTAATCGTTACAATTCCCATACCTGACCAAACCGCATAGGCAACAGACATTTCCATCCCCTTTAATGCGAATGTTAGGAATACAAAACTTATTACATAAAATACAAAAATAAGTATGCTTGGTACAAGTTTCGTTAATCCATCAGAGAGTTTCATCGCAGTTGTACCTGCTACTTCAAATAAAATTGCTAAGCATAAATAAATCCACTGCACTATTCTCCCACCTTCTACTCCGGATTAGAAATTCCATACAGCAATATGTCCATAATAGATTCAAGTATACTCCCTAATGTATAATCACTCTTTTCAATAAACATAGGATCATATATGCGATTCAGTGCTCCCAAATATAATTCAATAAAAAATGGAATTTGAATCTTTCTAATGCTTCTTTCTCTCATTCCCTCTTCTAATAAACTGATTACAGTAGACCAACCTTCACGTAAAAACTGATCTAATTTTAACCATTGATTATAATGATGTTTTTTTAGTTCTATTAATAAACGTGCATCCATGAATTGAAATTGTTGCGGAATACAAATTAAGATGAGTCTTATTTTTTCAACTGTTTGTAACGTATCATCTTCAGCTATATTTGTTTCCTTTTCTTGAATACTTTCTATTACATGACGAATAACTTCATCTACTATTTCATCTTTTGAAGAGAAGTGCTCATAAATTGTCCTCTTACTCACAGCTAATTGCTTCGCTAAGTCACTTATTGTAAATGTAAACCCCTTCGTTTGAATTTGATGACTTGTTTCTGTTACTATTCTTTGTTTCATAATCCGCCTCCTAAACCATTGGTACCAATTTAGTTTTTTTAGTACCATTTCATTTTACAATATTTAACACATTTCACACAACTGTTATTTTAAATTTTCTGTTTTTTAAATCGAAACAGGTAAAACATAAGAGCGATGAGATTCATACCTTCATATTCAACAATCAAATGAATGTATAGAAAGTATCAGTCACTAAGCACTACTAAAAAGCGCCCTATAAACAGGGCGCTTCACTCCAACCTAATGACTAATATTAGCGGTTGGGTATAATGTTGTTCCTCCAATTGAAACCTTTATTTCATTTGTTAACGGAACATTTTGTTCATTAATAATTGTTCTCCACCATTCCCATGCAAGACCTGTACATTCTCTTGCTACGATTTTTATATTTTTTGAATTTGGTGGAAGAGGGATTACTGTAGAGTAATGAGCTGTTTTGTCTTTGCCACTACCTTCCCATGTTTTATGTGTTAGTACTTCTTTCCCATTTTGATCAAATGTGAATTCATCCCAAGATACATCAAATTGAGCAACGTAAGCACCGTAATGATCGAGTGTCATTTTAGCACTTGAATATTCTGTAGTTGTCGTCTCGATATAATCTGTATTGTTATGAACAGCAGCAGTTGCATTATCTTTTAAGAACGTGCTTGTATATGAAATTGGGTATGCTGGATTTTTCAAACTTAATTCAGCATTATCTTTAATGATATTTCGGATTTCATTGAAATCTTTTGTTACAACCTTGTTATGCTCTTTCGCATCTCCACCTAATACTACAGCAGTAAAGGTACTTTCTTCAAAAATATCTTTGTACTGTCCACTCGTTTCGACGCTGTTATTCTTAAGTAAAGCTTTAAAAGCAGCTTGTACATCTTTACTCTTAGATGTGGTTTCTAATTTTACATAAACCGTTCTACCATAAGCTACATTTGAGACCATAACAGGTGGAGCTGAATTACTTACTCCTTTACGATTTAGCTCATCAAAAGTAACACTATTATCAAATAGATCGGATGGATTGTTAGGTAGTTCAGCACTTACGGTATAGAATATTTGCTTATATGCCGCTACCATCACTTTTTTCTCTCCATTTGCAACCGCATTAAAATCGATGTTTAGACTGTTATCAAGATATTTAGCATTAACATTAAGAGCACTTGCGATTTGTGATTTACTATAAACCATAGATTCTGTATACTGCATTCTTGCAGGTAACGTATGTGTTGCGGAATACTTTTCATTCCAAGTAGATACTAAATCGTCTACTGCTCCAGCCACATTACCATATGTCGGGTTTTGGACAGTGATTGTATTTTCTTTTCTCATGCCAGGTAAGTCTATACTAATATTCAAAGGCTTTCTCTTAGCCACTAATAAACTCGGTTGATTGTCTGCAAAAGCTTTATTGGCAAGTTGTACAGCTCCTGGATACGTGCGATTCACTACAGAATCAATAATCGAAATATCAACTGGTGAAGTTGTAAGTGATTTTTTCTCGCGTTCCACTACTACAAATTTACCATTTGAATTGATACTTTCTTTCGGAACAAAACTCTCTACTTTATCACCATTTACAGCTAAAACCTCTTGATTATTATATGTAAGGCTTGCTATACCAGTATCAATGCCATTAGCATTTTTAGTTATGTCAGTTGCATTACCGGCTTGTGTTTCTGCGAAAGAAATAGATGAATAATTAAGAGTGCACAGACTAACTAATAAACATGCAAAGAACTTTCTTCTCTTGGTATTTTTCTTATTATTCAGAAAAATCTCCCCATTCTTTTTTAGTAAGATATAATAATAATTGATACATGATAGCTAACTAATAAACTTACATAAACGCTTTTAAAAGTTCTTGAACTAAAGGAATTACTCCACCTAAAAATTTTAAAACTGCCATTGCGATCTCCATATTACTTCCTCCTCTTTGCTGTATTAAGATGTGTTGTATATTTATGCTTTCATTATAATAAGCTTTTGCATTTGCATCAATTCATTTTTATATGCAATATTTCATATTGAGGAAAAGCAACTTTTTCTGTCAGGGTGATGATGGTACTACTCTTCTTGACAATATTTCAATCCCTCTAAAAAATATCAGAATTTTCTAATTCTAAAAGGTTATAAACGAAACAACCTCGAATAATTGTAATACATATACATAAGGAGGTTGATCTATTTTGTTTCGTTCTTTTACAAATGGTTGCGTCGCCTTAGTGCAACGTTTCTTGCCAGAGCCGTTTATTTTATCATGTTTATTAACTGTTTTTGTTATTTTCTTCGGCATGTTTGCGACTCACCAAACACCTGTGGAAATGATTAATCATTGGGGTAATGGAATTTGGGGACTTCTCGCCTTTTCTATGCAAATGGCACTTGTACTCGTGACAGGATCTGCTTTAGCAAATGCTCCCCTCATTAAAAAAGGATTAACGAAAGCGGCTAAACTACCGAAAACGAATGGACAAGGTATTATTGCCATTTCAATCGTAAGTTTACTAGGGGCATACATAAACTGGGGATTTGGTATTGTTGTATCTGTTTTATATGCAAAAGAGGTGGCAAGGCAGCTTGAAGGATTAGATTATAGACTTGCAATTGCTTCTTCTTACTCTGGATTTCTCATTTGGCATGCGGGGCTTTCTGCTTCTATTCCTCTTACGTTAGCAACTGGCGGCGAAACGTTAATTAAAACGACCGCTGGAAGTATTAAAGAAGCGATCCCAATAACAGAAACGCTATTCTCACCATACGCTCTCGTTCCAGTTATTATTTTTCTCGTTACGATGCCTCTCATTAATAAAGCGATGCATCCAGATGAAAAACATACGATAACTGTAGATCCTAGCGTATTCCATGAAGAAGCTGCCGCTCAAGAGGTAGGGAACAATACGTTCGCTGAAAAAATGGAAAACAGCATCATTATTACACTTTGCGTTGGATTGTTAGGTCTCATTTATATTTTCAATTACTTTTATACGAAAGGCTTTAACCTTACGCTAGACATCGTTATTTTTATGTTATTAATTGCTGGACTTATTTTCCACCGTACTCCGATTCAATATATCCGCGCCTTTTCAGACTCTACGAAAAGTGCTTCTGGTATTTTACTTCAATTTCCGTTTTACGCAGGAATTATGGGGATGATGATTGGAGCAAATAGTGAAGGACTTTCACTTGGAGGAGCTATTTCTAATTTCTTTATTAGCATTTCAAACGAAACGACTTTCCCACTCTTTACTTTTTTAAGTGCTGGCATCGTTAATATTTTCGTTCCATCTGGTGGCGGTCAATGGGCTGTGCAAGCACCCATTATGATTCCTGCTGGTGCTGAACTTGGTGTACCTGCTGCAAAAACAGCAATGGCAATTGCGTGGGGCGATGCTTGGACGAATTTGATTCAACCATTCTGGGCATTACCGGCATTAGCGATAGCTGGTTTAGGTGCTCGTGATATTATGGGATTTTGCGTTGTTAACTTACTATATGCAGGATTTATCATTAGTCTATGTTTCCTATTTATTTAAACGAAAAGCTAGTTTTATACTAGCTTTTTTATATAATAAATCACTTATTTCCCACGCAATTTATTACGTCCTCCCACTCTATCTCCGTAAGATATAACGCCTCAAATGCAAAAAAGTCTTCACATACTTTTTCAATTAAATGTGGATTGTTTTTAAGGAAATTCCACTGTAACGCTTTAGGAAGAAAATACGTTTCATATTCTTTACTTCCTCTTACTACCTCATCCACTTCTCTTTCACAAATCCCTCTTATTAAATAATCATTTCTTAATTGAATCTTCATTTGTTGAAACGTTTCACTACATTTCTTCAATTGAAGTAAGCAATTAATATATGTACGAAAAAGTTCGTTATCATACTTGCAGCACTTTATTATACGTTCCATTTCATTCATAATGTACGAGCCTTTTCTTCTATTTGTAATAACCACTTTTCCCGCTTCTCTATTTTACTCGTTTTCACAGATTGAAAAACAGATCGTTTAATATCGCGAATGCCGCAAAAACGTAACACACCTCTCTTCATCATAATCCAATCTGCTGATCGATATAATAGTGCGACGTACCATAATGGTGAATCTAACGTATTAATTACCCATGCCTTCTTACCTTTCAATAAGCCTTTCGGCAAAGCACCTTCATATTTATAAGCAAATCCAGCAACGAAAATGCGATCAATAAACCCTTTTAAAATAGCAGGCATCCCCCACCACCATACTGGATATATAAAGAGAAACGTATCTGCTTCTTCCACTAACGTTCTGTACCGAGCTGTTTCTTCTTCATTTACTAAATCACGTCTTTTTTTCTCCTCATTAAATACAAGGATTGGATCAAATTGCTCCTTATATAAATCAAGTACCGTAACCGAATGATTAGTTTTTTGTAATCCTTTTTGCACATGCTTTAAAATCGCCGCGTTAAAACTGGAAGGACTAGGATGAGCGTATACAATTAGTACATTCACTACAAAACAGCTCCCTCTATAAGTTAAAGTTTCCCCTTCTTTAACATCTTCTCTACAATTTGCACGTTTTTTGAACTTTGTAATAAACGGTTTAATACGGTAAGTAACTCTTCCTTGTCTAAAGCTTTCAATTTCTCTTTCACCGTACTCTCACCAGCACCTTGAATATCATAAACAACTGCGGCCATATGCTTACAATAGTTTTCATATGGACATTCGCAGCTACTTTCTGTAAAATCTTCAAGATCAATAATTACTTCATAGTTTCCTGCATTTCCAGTAACGAAAGCAAATATTTTCTTGTCTTGTATTTCCACATCTTCTACATGTCCCTCTTCATAATATTCATACCCTTTATCCAAAATGTACTTAGGAATCCATTTTGTTATATCCTGTAATAAGTAAGCGTACATAACAACACCTCTTCCTTTAATTCCCTTTTGACTTCCATAACCCCTGCATGTTATTCTAATAACTGTCAAATAGCAAGTCTATATGACAAAACGACTGACACCTATTCGGCGGAGGTGTCTCTTTTCATTTGCAGCCGATATGAAGTGCCTCTTTCAGGCACATTCAATCTTTGACACTACACACTCAACACCATTCCCTTGTATCAGGCTGCTTAAGCAGTCTTTTACTCTACATACTTCAAAAAAAAGAGAGCTTAGCTCCCTTTTCTCGCCTTATAAAATACCCCTTTTTCAGTATAGAGATATTCATCAGCTAATGTAATTTTCCCATCCAGTTTTAGTTCATCTAATAGTCTTGATAAATAAAATTGATGTAACATCTTTTTCGTGAATTTTCCTTCATGATGCGAAACGATATGTTCTTGAATATCTAACAATGATATTGGCTTATTCTGCTCTATCATATATTCATAAACTGTACTACGCAGTTTTACGTATTTTTCGAGTGTCACAGTACTTCGCAACCCCTTTCTTCTTACTATAAATTTTCGTAATCGGTTTTTTTGCAACAAAAAAACCTCTCCGATAAGAAGAAGTTACGTATATATCTTCGTCTTATCTCCCAGAACAAATATGTTCTGCTGGAATTAGCACCTGCATCGCGGTTGCTGGGTTTCATCGGGCCAGTCCCTCCACCTCTCTGGATAAGAAAATATTCACTTAATTCTTACTATACGTAATTTCATTTTAATTGTCAAACAAATATAACAAATAATATTTTCTTCTTTACTGTTCATACTACACATATATGAATATGCAAGGAGGATTATGAAATGCATGAAAATGCTCGCGGATATGTCCAAAATTCTTTTCAATCATTACAAGAAGCAAAACATTGTTTAGAAGAAGCGCTACAAACTGTGGAAAAAGATTTTAATCGCGCACGTATTGAACAATCACTTTATGCGATTGAACAAGCTATTCAACGCTGTGATTACACGGTTCACATTTTAGAACAAGATTGAAAAAACTTCCCATCATAAGGTGGGAAGTTTTTTCAAATGGCATACTTCATAATTATTACCGTTATAATTAAAAAATATACAGAATTAGCAATTTCTAAAATTCCTACTTTTATAATAGAAATCTTTTTGCCGTACAACATAATTGCCCGAATAACACTCGGTATAAAGATAAGAGAACACCACGGATTGATAGCAAATACGATGATTGTTAATAGAATATGATACCCCCATGATATAAAACGATATTTCGGATTATTTTTCTCACGTATCATCGTTTTCACATAAAACGTACTTCCTAAAAAATATAAAAATGAAATAAGCGCAATAAATAGTGCTGTTTTATCTATAAGTTTCATTGAAAAATAATAACTAACTAAACCACCAATACAGAAAACAACAATCGCACTAATGTCATTTAGTAACGCTCTTTCATTTTTTTGACGAGCGTAATACATATTTACTATAAATAATGGAATCATTACTGCTACGAATAAAAGAATGCGCCATTCATATAATAGAGAAATCATCCCAAATACGAAAGCAATGATAAAATATACAATCGCTGCATGTAAATACTCTTTTTTTCGTCTTTGCTTTATGTACGTAAGAAATGGATATGTAGCTAAATAGATAAAGAACCAAGCTACAAACAATGGAATATGATACATAGTAGGTTTCCCAAGTATGACACTTAATAGAAATGGTATAACGAGCATGGCCCATGCACCGTGTTGCTTCGGAATAACTAACTTCATTAACTATACACCTCCCTTTTGAAAATAGTTCTCACCTACTATTATACAAATAATTTCATATAATAACGGACATATATTGAATCGATTTTTTGACAATAAAAAATGCTCCTTACAATATGTAAGAAGCATGAAAGAGGCAAACGAATATGTAAGTCGCGACCCTACCTTATATGAATATGCTTTTCTATGCCATGTTATGCTTATCTAATATGCCATATTTCTTTTTGAATCTCGTAAGAATCGTAATCCAAGACGTACTAAATAATAGTAAGAAAATAACATTCGAAATCGCATGGCTCAAATCGAAATAAAAACTTGCAATATAATATGAAACGACTGTTTCCCACGTTGCCTCACGTATAAAACCGAGAAGCCCCCAGAAGTTCATAATCCAGCCAAATAGAAATCCAACAAACAATCCGTATAGTAGTCTTCCCCATAGCTTTTTCATTAAAAATGTATTTCGAAGTAATCCTGCTATAAAACCAATCATCCCCCATGAAAACATTTGCCACGGCGTCCACGGACCTTGTCCTAAAAAGATGTTAGATACGATAGCTGCTGTTGCACCGATCATAAAACCAGTTTCACTTCCAAATACGATTGCAGAAACGATAATAACAAAAGAAGTCGGTTGTATACTTGGTAAAATAGAAAATGGTACTCTGCTTACTGCTGCAATTGCCGCTAACACAGCAACGAGAACAATTTCACGTGAAACAAACGCCTTTCTTTCAAACCGGATATAAAACGGTAACATAATAACAACTAATAAAAACAAACTACTTAACATGTAATAGCCATCCATGATAAGTGTGGTAAAGAGTAATGTGCCTATAATAACTGCAAAAATACATATTATGAATGCAACATATCGCTTGGACACGCTTCGTACACATCCTCCCACGTTAATGCATATGGCAACTCTTTTCGAATGAATCGATTAATAGATGTTGTATAAAAGAAGTTTCCACTAAAAAACTCTTTCGGTGCATCATTCATAATAACCGCTCCGTCAAATAACATCATACATTGATCAACGTATTTTGCTGCAAACTCAATATCATGCGTTGCCATTACAATTGTTGTACCTTCTTTTTGCAATTTCCTAAATAGCTCTCCTACTCTTTCTTTCTTCCATGGATCTAACCCCTTTGTCGGTTCATCGAGTAATAATAAAGTTGGTTTTGATAATAACGTAGTACATAACGCAAGTAATTGTTGTTCTCCCCCGCTACAATCGTGCGGATGGCGTTCTTTAAGCGAGTACAACCAAAACTGTTTGAGCATATCTTCTGCTATTTCTTTTCCTTGTTCCCCGTATAACTCTCGTGCACGTTCATACACTTCTTCCCACACTGTATCAAATGTAAAATGATAGTACGGATGCTGCGATACATACCCGATCCTTTTAAATCGTTCTTTCGAATCAATTTTATGTATCACTTTCCCATTCCACTTTACTTTCCCTCTTCTCGCTTTTTGCAATCCAGCTAAAATCGTTAACAGTGTAGACTTACCTGTACCATTTTTTCCAACGAGAGCTACCCATTTTCCTTTTTCAATCGATACAGTTAAGTCTCTCAAAATAAGTGGACTATTTTTTTCATATTGAAACGAAATATGCTCTGCACTTAAAATGACTTCTCGCTTTTCATTTTGTGCTATTGGCTCATTCACATATGATATCACTGAAAAGTTATTCAGTTTCATTTGCGCTTCTCGCACTGTAAACGGAATATCTTCCGCGTTCCACTCTAAAAACAATCTTGGAATTTGCGGAATAAATGGACGAAAGTTTTCTACTTCCCACATGTTCGCTACAACCGTTTTCGGACTACCGTCATACACGATTTGACCATTATTCATACAAATAACGCGCGTAGCAAGTGGTATTACTTCATCTAAACGATGTTCACTTAACACAATCGTAATGCCAAGTTCTTCGTTAATACGTTTTAACAATCCTAAAAACTCTTTCGCAGCAATGGGATCTAATTGCGCCGTCGGTTCATCTAATAATAATAATTTCGGCTGCATAACTAATACCGCAGCTAAATTGACAAGCTGCTTTTGCCCACCAGATAACGTATGAACAGATTGATGCAATAAATCTTGAAATCCTAAGAAGCTAATAAGCTCTGCTATTCGCTTTTGAATAATATGTGATGGTAATCCGATATTTTCTAAAGAAAATGCTAATTCTTGAATGACTGTATCCATTACGAGCTGATTTTCTGGATTTTGAAATACCATGCCAATTTCTTGTGCAGATAATAAATCAGGTACTTCCTCTAATAAAACGTCATCATAAAAAATTTCTCCTGAACGTGTACCGATTGGAAGTAATTCCTTTTTAAAATGTTTCAATAAAGTCGTCTTCCCAGAGCCTGATCCGCCAGCAAGTGCAATAAACTCTCCTTTTTGAATAGAAAGAGAAATATGCTGTAACGCATATTCGTTTTCATCAGCATATACAAATGATAAATTGTTTATTTCTGCATGCGCCACCATATCCACTCACTTCCTTCCATTATAATTGGTAGACTAATAAACATCGTAAATATGACAAACATCATTCCATCGTATTGCTGAAATAAAATAGATTCGACTTTCGGATAAATGATTAACTTTCCTCCGCCATACGTACTACATACAATAGCAATGATAAGTAGAATACTTAAATAACTGAGCGTATACCAATCTCGCCTTTCCATTCTATACCGAATATATGTCGTACGCTTCGTCACACCAAACCCACGAGCTTGCATAGAATCTGCTGTTTGCAGCGCATCTTCTAATGAACAAATTAATAATACTTGCAATAATTGCATACCATTTTTCACCCGTTCCACAATGGAACCTGCATCTACTTCTACACCTTTCGTTTTTTGGACGAGTGTTATTTTCTGTAATCGCCTCATAAACAAAGGAACAAACCTCACCGTAATCATCGTTAACAATGCTACTTTCGGTGAAATTCTAGAAAACAAATATAAAAATTTATGACTCGAAATAATATCATTATACGAAGCAAACGTAAACATAATCGCAACTAATAATAACCCCATTACTACTCCATACATAATCGCCTCAAGCTTAATACGGCTATCACCTAACCAAAATAACGTAGTTCGGCCTCTATGTGTTAACAGCGAATTAAATAAAATGACCATAAAAAAGAAAACGATTGTGCTCGGTAACATCTTTCTTATCTTTTCGCTATTCCCTTGCATCACATTGATTATAACGATTAATAGTATTGCCCCAATTAAAAAAAGAGGATGAAGACACATCATACATAGTATCATCACCCCGATATAATAGAAAAAATTCACAAAAGGATGTAAAGAAGAAAAACTTATTTTCATAGTCCTTTACCGAATGCCTTTCTTATTTTAATACATACACCCACTCAATTGTATCTCCTGGTTTAACTGTTACTATACCTGCACTATGGTTCGGAAACGCACCGTTCACACGATATTTCCATCCACTAGTATCTGTAATATCTTTTTCATATAAATCATTAATACCTTTTACGTAAATATCACCTTTAGAACCCATTGCATCCACATCTAAACCTGTACGTTGCAATACTTTATAAACTGTATCGCCTTCTTGTACATCAACCTTTTTCGCACCTAATAAGTATCCTTCATTACCTTTTACTGAGATAGTAACTTGTTTTGCTTGTGGTTTAGGTGGTTCTGGTACTGTATCTGGTTTAGGTGGTACTGGCTTTGGAACGGTCGGAGTCGGTATCGTTTTCTCCTCTTTATTCGGATCAACTTTTTGCTCCTGCTTCGGTGTTTCTTTCGGCTGATTCACAACCTTCGCTTCTTCTTTTACTTCTTGCGTTTTTAGTTGCTCTTGTTGTTTCTCTTCTTGTGCTTTTTGTTGTTCTGGTTGTTTATTAACAGCAGGCTGTTCCTGAGGTTTCTCTTCTTTCTTTACTTCCGGTTGTGCCTGTGGCTTTTCTTCTTTTGGCTTCTCTTCTACTTTTTGTTCTTGCTTCTCTTTCTGCTTTTGCTCTTGTTCAGCCGGTTTTTCTTCCGGCTTTTCTTCCGGTTTCGCTTCTTCTTTTTTCTCTTCTTGTTTTGCTACCTCTTCTTGCTTTGGTTCTACTTTCTTCTCAGGCTTTACAGCTGCCTCTTCACATCCGGCAAGTAGCCCAAGTGAAAGCATGAAAGAAATAAACCACTTCATCTTACTCATGTTGTCTCTCACCTTTCATATTAAAAATTAGGAGCAAATGATTGCTCCTAATTTTTGTTAAGCTGCTTTACGTCTCCATAATACATATGCAGAAGCAAGACATAATACACCCATACCTACTTCTGTAGCTGCACTATGAGAAGATGCTCCTGTTTGTGGTAACGTGCTACCGTTTCCGGATTTTTTATTTTTAACTGGTTCGTTATCGACAACAACTTTTAGCGTGTCATCTTTCGTTTCTTCTTGTACTTGTTTTTGTTCTTGTTTTTGTTCTTGTGGTTGTTCAGTAACTTCTTTTTCTACTACAACATTTTCTGAATCCACATTTGGTTTCTTATCGATTTCAGGAACAGATACATTTGACCAGTCATAAATCGATTTCCCAAGGTCTTTAAACTGAAGTAAAGCTAAGAATGCTTGCTCTGTAGCCATTCCGCTACCGTTTTGATCACTTGGTAACCATTTGAATTCACCATTTGGAAGTTGGTATGATAGTAGATTTTGCATTGCCTTATGTAGACGATGTTGATCTGCATCTTTAACAAGTGATAATCCAATAATCGCTTGCGCAGCACTATTAGAATTCTCTTGTCCATCAGCAGAAAAACCACCATTTTCTAGTTGTTCGTTATATAAATAGGCAACAGCTTTTTCTACAGCTGGCTTCACATCTGGTCGATCTTGATAAGGAGCTAATGCTGATAAAACCATACCTGTTACATCAACGCTACTAGCACTGTCTTTACTGCTTGCGCTATCGTAAGTCCAGCCGCCATCTGTATGTTGCGCGTTTAAAAGCGCATCAACTAAAGCAACTCGATTCCATTTTGAATTCACTGGAACTTCATATTTCTTCGTATCAAATGCAAGTAAAGCAAATGTATAACCTGTAACAGAATTTACTTTATCTGATTCGTACAATTTTTGAATTAAATTATGTTCGCCTACCTTTGTAGGGTCTGCATGCATTGCATTCATCATAATAATCGTTCTAGCTAAATCTGTCGCTGAAAAACGGTTAATGCGTTTTTCTACTTTTTCAGTTACCGACTTAACATAATTTAATTTCGCATCAATTGGAACATTCTTTCCAGAACGTGAAAGACCTAAAGCTACCCAATCACTTTCAATTCCATCTTGTAACATCTTTTCAGACGTCTTAGAAATCGCATCATTTACTTGTTTTGCTGTAATTTGAATGTTCTCTTGCATTGGTTGTTCTGGTTTTTCTTGTTTTGGATCATCTGTTTTTGGTTCTTCTGGTTTTTCTTGTTTTGGATCATCTGTTTTTGGTTCTTCTGGTTTTTCTTGTTTTGGATCATCCGTTTTTGGTTCTTCTGGTTTTTCTTGTTTTGGATCATCTGTCTTTGGTTCTTCTACAGTTTTACAAGTACCAAATTTATCTAATGTTTGCTGTAATGTTTCCTGGCTCATATTGCTCCAGTCTGCAACAAAACGAAAGACAACAACATCTCCAGCATTTAATTTATAACTATCTGCTCCAACTTCTGCAGATTTATCATTTACATCATACAACCAGCCACTTGTGTCCCCAGCCATTAAGCCGTCAATGCCTTTAACATACGTTCCAAAAGACATCGTCTCTGCTGTTACTTTGTCCCCCATGACTTTTTGCAGCAAACTTAAAGCTGTTTCCCCATCTGTAATCTGCTCTTCTTTCGGACATAACATAATGCCCTTTTGTGATTCACCAACAATTGCAAGTTTTGCTGTATTTCCTTCAGCAAACGTAATATGTACTGTATTCGCAAAAGAAACAAATACAAGTGTAACTGCCATTAACGACGTAAGCAGCCATTTTTTCAACATTGCCATCCCAAAATTTCCTCCCTTACTACTATTTACACAAAAAAAGGCCCTTCAAGGGCGTGCAATTGACACTCTTTTTTTGTAAGTGTCGAACAAACTGTGCAACACCTCCGACCCGCATCATTCGCGGCTATATTTGTATAGGAAAAATAATTTTGTTTATGAACGTATCATTGTGATAACATTCACTTTTCTAGGCACAACTGACTTCCATTTCAGTTATCGTAAAACGATAAACCTATACATTCTGTTAATTTTAAATTTCTGTATTATTTTACTATTGACAAAGAATTTTGTCCATGATTTATCGGATTTATTTTCTAAGAATAGTAACTTACTAACCTTTAACGATGCAAACTCTTTTCACTAATAATAACGCCATCTTCATCCGCATACACATATTCATTCGGTTTCCATTCTACTTGTCCAAATTGCAACGAAATATTCCGCTCTCCTTTTCCCTCTTTTACACTTCTATTTGGCATCGTCCCTAACGCTAAAATACCAATATTAATATTCTTTAGTTCACTAGAATCACGAACATATCCATTTACAATAATCCCTGCCAGCTTTCTTTCCTCCGCAATAGCTGCCAAATTATCGCCCAGTAACGCACAATTCGTAGACGCTCCGCCATCAACAACTAATACCGTTCCTTCTGGTAGTGTTTGCAATCCTTCCTTCACTAGTACATTATCATCCTTCACCTTTACCGTTGCAATTTTCCCGTAAAACTGTTCTTTCTTCCCAAACGACCGAAAAGACTGGCGACATATTTGTAATTCCTTTTCAAACTCATCACATAGATCGGTAGTTTTCCACATCTTTTTCCCTCTTTTCCTTATTCTTTCTATATAACATATTCTTTGATTATTTTCGTTTCCCTGTCTAATGTTGCAAGAATTTGTATATGTAAGAAAAGGACAGAAAAACTATTGCCTTAAGAAGCCACCTTTATTATAATCTATTTCACAGATAAATTTCAGAATATTAAAAATTAACCAAGTGAAAAAGGAGGGATTTTATGCAACTACAGACCGAGGTAAAAAAGCAGCCGAGCAAACGAAAATTTAAAATGCCTGACGCGTACGTACTACTATTTTTTATTGCCTTACTTTGTGCAATAGCTACATATTTCGTTCCTGCTGGAGAGTTTAAAAGAGTTACAAATGGTACTGTTACAACGACAATACCAGGAAGTTATCATTCTGTTCCACAATCGCCAGTAGGATTTGTTTCTTTTTTTACCGCTATTGAAAAAGGAATGACGCTTGCTGCTCCTATCATCTTCTTAATTTTATTTACAGGTGGAGCTATTGCCATTCTTGAAAAAACAGGTGCTCTTGACGGTTTAATCTATCATGTGATTAACAAGTTTCGTAATCAGCAATTACTTTTCATTTGCATTGTCGCCGCACTCTTTTCTATTCTCGGAACGACTGGCATTATCGTAAACTCAGTTATCGGCTTTATTCCCATCGGCATTATCGTTGCACGCACATTGAAATG
Organism: Bacillus sp. HY001; assembly: GCF_007558965.1. NCBI lineage: Bacteria > Bacillati > Bacillota > Bacilli > Caryophanales > Bacillaceae > Bacillus > Bacillus sp. HY001. The sequence continues at coordinate 42,384 of NZ_VLTE01000026.1, forward strand.
GGACGCTATCGTCGGCGTAGCAATTATTTATTTAGGCACTTATGCTGGTTTTAATGCTACTATTTTATCTCCCTCACCTTTAGGCATTTCACAAAAGATCGCAGAACTACCGATGTTTTCAGGGATTGGTTTACGTACAGCAATCTATATCTCATTTTTAATTGCCACCATTTTGTATATTAATTGGTATGTAAAACGTTTAAAAAAATCGAATAAAGGAAGCATACTCGGAGATAACTGGTTTCCAAGTAATGCTCTTACAAGTGAGAAAGAAATAGAGAAAACTGAAGTTCCTTGGACAATACGTCACAAATTAATTTTACTCGTTTCAGCTTTATCATTAATTGCATTTTTAATAGGCGCTTTCCGTCTACATTGGACAGACGCAGAAATGACCGCTACTTTTATTTTCATCGCAATTACAGCGGGAATCATAGGTGGCATGAAAGCGAATGATATTGCTTCTACTTTTCTAGCAGGCTGCCAAAATCTCATTTACGGTGCTTTGATCGTCGGAATGGCTCGTTGTATTTCAGTCATTCTAGAACAAGGCAAATTACTTGATACAATTGTGAATCAGCTCGCACAATCTCTCGAAGGACAAAGCCCTGTATTTGGTGTTATCGGTATGTATGTAAGTAGTGCCGCATTACATTTCCTCATTTCATCCGGGACAGGAGAATCTGTTATTTTCATTCCAATATTAGCTCCATTAGCTGATTTCATGCACATTACACGCCAAGTTACAGTACAAGCTGTTATGCTTGGAGAAGGTGTAGTGAACTGCCTTAATCCAACTTCCGGTGTTTTAATGGGCGTTCTCGCAGCGAGCGGCATTTCTTATGGAAAATGGCTTCGATTTATGGCTCCACTTGCATTCATTTGGTTTATCATTGGACTTATTTTTCTTATTGTTGGTGTAAATATTGAGTGGGGACCGTATTAAAAAACTCATGTTATATTTAACTTGATAAAATTTCTATTCTCCAATCCTATAAAAATTACTTATTCTAGTATAGATATAAACAAGGATTGATCATATTGATCAATCCCTTCTCTCAAAGTAAAATACCTTTATGTATTTTAGTTCCAAATTTTATTTACCCATTCCGGATGATCAATAAAAGGATTACGATTATGTTGATATTTCGTAAAAATCACTTCGTTACGCTTTCGCTCTAAATCATCTACCGGGTCTTGTTCATTCCATTTTAATAAAACGGATAGTTTGCCCATGTATGGATCTTTATTGTTATTCACCTTTTCATTTAATTCTAAGTCTATTTCGCCGTTGTCTCCTTCATAACGAACAGCCATGTAAAATAGCATTCTAGCGATATCTCCTTTTACACTATCACGAGGTTCCCAAGAATCACTATCGTATTTACATTCTGTCGCTTCCGAATGATTCACACCACCATTATCAAAATCCAGATTTCCACGTGAGCTATTTACAGATACATCCGTCGCTCTTAAATGATGCAAATCTGTTCCAGCTCCTGCAGTCGTTCCAAAATCACCGTGAGACTTTGCCCAAACATGCTCTCGGTTCCAATTATCAACTCCTGAACCATTCGTAAGTTTCCCTTGCGAACGCCCAGTATATAAGAGTATCACATTGTTTTTATTATTTGGATCTTCATCAGTATCTCTTAGTGCTTCCCAAACCGCACTGTATGATAGCTTTGTATGATCATCAATAATATTATGAAGTTCCTTCTTTAATTCTAAACCCGTTTTTCCTATTGCATTATTATAATATGTATCGTCATAGCTTTTTACAGTAATCTCTCGTGGTGATGCAGAAGCTACTTCACCGTGTATGATATCTGTGAATGATAAAGATGCAGTACCTAAAATAAAAAATGAAGATAGTGTAATCATAGCAAGCTTTGTATTTCGAAACTTCATATACCCATTTCCCCTTTAAAATATATTTTGAAGCTATTAACTAAAAAATGCTTTCTAACCCCAAATAACTTTTAGAAAGCCATACCCATCCTTTTCTTTTTATTTAATACAAAACTCTATTGAGTCTGTATTATTTCCACACTTTTGGTTTATCTACTTTTCAAGGAATATCCTTCTCTAGTAAAGATTATTAAAATATTCTTTACAATTAAAAAGTAGTTTAATGTTAACTTATAAATTTCAATTTTTTTATGCAATTATGCATATTTGATAAATCGACTTTTCCTTTTTCTATAACTGTCTTTATTTTTTGTGTAAAACCCTTCTTCCTCTGAAGAATAAGCACAAAAATAGATTGGATACCATGTAAGGCACCAATCTATTTTAATGAAAGAAACTTTGTTAATTCTGAGTTCACAACACATTGTGCAGTAATGATTACATTTTTATACTGGGACAGAACTACTACTATTTATTTTGCATTGAATCTATATATTTTTTAACTACTTCATAAACATATTCTTGATTTGCCGCTGCTGTGTTTGGATTGTACTTTCCGCCGTTTGTTTTATTGTTAGATAACACTCGAATTCCTAAAAATGGTACGTCATACGCTTTTGCGATTTGCGCTGCTGCAGCACCTTCCATTTCTTCTACAGATGTACCGTATTTTGTATGGAACCACTTAATTCTATCCACTTCATTATTCCAAAGATCTGCTGAACCTATAGTCCCTTCCACCACTTTACCTTTTGTATATTTATCTTTTACCGCATTAGCTGCTGCAAGTAAATCCTTATCTCCCTCGTAGTATCGGATTTTCTCAGCATTTGGATCTTCTCCTGCACTTCCTTCAGAAGCCATTAAGTCCATTGAAATCCATTTTGTCGGTTCAATCCCTTGATTCTCATCCATATTTGATGTTTTTAATGAACCTATGTTTGCTACTTGTTTTCCTAAAACAATATCAAATACGTTTAAATCCGGATCATGTCCACCCGATGTTCCTTGGTTAATAATCGCTATAGGCTTATATTTTTCAATAGCCACTGCTGTAGCGGCTGCTGTATTCTCCATTCCTTTACCTGTTTTCGCAACGATTACAGGATAATTGTCGACAGTGCCTTTATAAAATACGAAAGTTCCAGACTTTTCTTCTTTCACATTTTTTAACCTTTTTGCAAACTTCTCAGCCTCTATCGGCATTGGCCCTTGAATTAAAATAGGTTGTTGATTACTTTTTGCCTCGACTACTTGTTTTGGACTCGCATTACACCCTGCAAGTATTGAGAATGACAATACAGTAGTAGTTACTAGCGCCGCACACTTTTTCAACGTATTCTTCTTCATAAATAATCTCCTCTTTCTCTTGTTGTTTTCTATACTCGATGCTTTTGGTCCAAACAAAAAAGTTCTAGAAATTGTAGAAGAATCTCTACTTTCTAGAACTACGGTAGTCAAAGTTAATTAAGCACATGCAAAATTATAAATCGGTAGCGTACATTACATAGTACGGCCGAGTACTTTAACCCGTAGTCCAGTTCTTTCATTGGGAACTAGGTAGAAACGCTCGGACCATATTACCGAGTATATACGAGTGATGATGTGTAAAATTATTATATTGGTAATATATCAAACTTTTAGTGTGCACGCAATCTAAATATGAACATTTTAATTAAATTAATTTTTAATGTTCGTTTTTTAAATGATAAATTCATTTTTTATACATTTCTAAGCGAAAAATACCACTAAAAACTTATATTCTAAATACTAAAATAAATCCACCTACAACAACCGAGCTTTTACAAACAATCAAGCTTTCTTACTTCCGCCTTATATCGAGCTGGAAGTCTTTTTCCCCTCGTATTGCGAGATACAATGCGCCTCTATCCACTTCACAATTATTTCTTCCGGCGAGCTGAATCTTTTACGCGCCTTGCTAATACTCGTTGCGCTTTTGCTAATCTGTCTAACATCTGACGATAAAAGCAAGGATAATTGGCTTTCTCATCTTCGCTACTCACGTACAATTCAGCCATTGCGAAGTCTAACCCAACTGCATTTTTATCCTTCAGATAGTCTCTTTCATTCTAATTTCTGCATTTCTTTCAGCCGTTCTATATCCTTTTCTGAAGCCTTTTCTATTTTATACAATTCATAGCTACCCTTTATCTCATTTATCACTACAAATTCAATTTCATTCCGAACATAGCTTTTCGTTTTTCCTTTTTTATAACCAATAATATTATCTAATATAGTTTCCCCACTATCTTTTTTATATAAATTATAGCTAACAGGTGGACGACCAATTACATACTTATTATTAGAAAATCCGACTATATCATCCCTCCCTAATCCTGTCGAAACACTCCAGACAAACATAATCTGAAATATAGAATAAACAACAATACCGCATAAGAAAAAAAATAGGATTAATTTAAAAAATAACTTTACAGGTATGCTTCCCAAAAGACATTCCCTCCCATTTCACCTCAGGATAGCAAGAACAATACGTGAATTCTGTATGCTAAGGCACCAAAGTTTTTATAATGTTCCAAAACTAGTTTAAATAGTGCATCCTTACCTCAAAAACTATCGTAGAGAGTAGCTCGGCTTATGCCCTTCGTTTCAATAAGATCTGATATTTGTAGCATCATGACCTTTCTCCCAAAATAAATGCATAACTTTATTTAAAGCTTGCTCTTTATTAAAACTAATCTTTCTACCCATTAACCACACCCCGTATTATATATTTTAGTATAAATATTTTGGAACGATAAGCCCGCAAAATATTTTGAAATTAAATCTTCCGTTAGAGGGCGCTTTAAAGGTTTATATAAATGTATTAATAAAAATCAAAAACACTTGAAGTTGACGTTGGGTCATTTTATATACTGTTAAGTAGCTACTATTTAGCAATTTCATAAAAGAAATTAGAAAAATAGGAGGTTTTCAGATGAAACAAGGCGATATTATTATTTATGGATGTGTCATTATAGGTGCAGGGATTGGACTGACATTGGATCATGCATTTCCTGGTGTATTAATTGGATTAGGATCAGGTTACTTACTTAAAAATCTTTTTAGTAAAGAAGAATAGATGTGGTATGAAGAAAATAATCGTTAACGATAAAATCTTAACGTTCAGAAAGGTAGGTTTATCAGTTGATACACATTAATAAAGTTGGAGAACTGACAGGCGTTACAGTAAGGACACTGCGTTATTACGATAAAATCGGATTATTAAAACCAGCATCAAAAACAGAAGGTGGCCATCGTTTATATACAAATGAAGCAATAAAAAAACTACAGCAAGTTCAATTTTTAAAAAAAGTTGGATTTCCGTTACAAGAAATTAAAAATATGCTCGACTTCAATGAATGGGATTGGTCGGATAGTTTACAGAGTCAATTATCTTATGTAATAAAAGAGCAGGAACATTTAAAGAAAATAGAATTATCCTTACGGGAATTAATAAATGGCATTGCGATAGAAGGAGAAGAAAGCTGGATTGCGATTCAGAAGATTATGCAATTATCCAGCAAAGATAAAGATATACAACAGTATTATCGCGAATCTGTATTTAAAGAAAAAGAAATAAAACTATTGGAAAAGGTTCCTAAAATGGCAAGTGACTGTTCTGATTCACTTGAATGGATTGCTCTCATCGGCCAATTAAAGCGTTATATGAATGATGGCCCAAAAGCAACGAAAGTTCAAAATATCATTAGAAGAATGGATGAAAAACGCTTAGAAGAATTTGAAGGTGAGGATGAATTTTTAGATAAACTTTGGGAGATACGGATGTCTCCAAAACAATCAGAGAAACTCAGTTTATATCCAATCGACCAAGATGTGCTTCAGTTTTTGGACGAGGCATATGCCATATTTATGACTGAAAAAAATAATTTTGATCCGAAATAAAGGGGGAATGAGCAATGGATACAGAACAACTTCTCCTAATAGGCGGATTGGCTATATTGGACACGCTAAGCCCTACTACAATAGGAGTAACAATATATCTACTTTTAACAGATAATGAGAGTCGTACGAAACGATTATTCGTTTATTTATTGACGGTAGCTGGATGTTATTTTGCTGTTGGAGTTTCTCTCATGTTAGGATTAAATTTTTTGTTTGAGATCATTTCTGGCGTATTTCAAAACCGAATCGTAAGCTGGACGTTATTTATTATTGGAGCCCTATTATTCATCGAAAGCTTTTATATTCCACCAAAGAAAAATTCAAAGCTCCCTTCACCAAAATCAAATAGCATTTCTTCAATGATTGCGCTCGGATTCACTACTACATTAATTGAAGCGGGAACTGCATTTCCTTATTTTGCAGCAATTGGTATACTGACTACTTCTAATCTATCATGGGTAGAATGGTTTTCTATTTTAGCTGGATACAACTTTATTATGGTATTGCCCTCTCTCGTGCTGCTTCTCTTCTATCTCCTGTTTGGCCGATGGATGCAAAAACCTCTCGAGAGACTCCGAATGAAAATCGCTAATCATTCGGGATCTGCTCTGTCATGGATTATGTGTATAGTGGGCCTCCTGCTAATAATAAATAGCCTGGATTATTTATAGGGTGTTGTATAATTGTTCTAACTTTATTGTAAGCCTACACCTATATTGATTTAGATAAAAGTTCTGAAGCGGAATATGAATCTATACTTCAAACCTTATACAAACGCCTCTCTACTAAATTTAGTAGCATATTAGATTGAATAAGAGGATTTTCTATAGCAATCTAATAATAAAAGCTTATTATCTTACTATAGAATGTACAATCTGGGAGATGTGCTTGAACTTATACCTATTATTATTCTAAACCAATCCGTCTTTTACAGGCAGTTACTCTCAATTCCATCTCCCTCATATTCACTTAATGTTGATGAAGGGTTCTTATGCGAGATAAAATTCGCACTTATCCAATTCACAATCATTTCTTCCAGCATCGGGTGAAGTGGCTTTCCCGCTCCTTCTTTATAGTTCTTTTGAAGCTCCAATACTTTAAATTCCCCTTCAAAATGTTTCAAACTATGATCCATATTTTTTATTACATATACTTCAGAGTCACCTTGCACATAATCACCAATTCTCTTCGCTTTTTCAGGATCAGCCTGAATGTCTTTGTCACCAGCAATAGCTAGCACTGGACATGTTACTTGTTGTAAATCTTTATAAATATCATGCTGAAAATGCTCTCTAAACCATTTTGCGTTCATCGGTTTAAAACCAACTTTAATCGTATCTTTTTCTGTGTTCATCATTTTCTCTTTTATTTTTTCCATCTGCTTCTCTCCACGTTTCTCCACATTAAGAAGACGCATTAATTTTCCCTTTATTCCCTTTTGTTCTTTTAATTCTTTATAAGCAATTTCTCTTTGTCTTTTCGTAGCTTCTTCTAATGATTCCGCAGCTCCTGTAAGAAGTATGAGTCCATTAACTGGTGTTCTTGCGTTTACTACTGTCGCTAACATACACCCTTCACTATGGCCAGCTAAAATGATATTTTCCGAATCAACAAATGGTTGTTCTTTTAAATAGGTAACCGTAGCCTCTATGTCACTAACTAAATCCCACATTCCAGTCTTCTGAAATTCTCCATCACTCTTTCCTACTCCTCGCTTATCAAAACGGATCGTCACTACTCCAAGCCTCGCCATTACATGCGCTAAATCCTTATATATATTCGATTCAATCTTTAGCGGTACAATCATTCCATCACGATCAATTTCTCCAGATCCAGCGATAATAACAACAGCAGCATACTTCCCGTCAGCTTTCGGTTTAGTAATTGTACCTTGCAAAGTAAATTCACTATTTATCGCTACTTCATATTCGTCAAAGGCCATAATTTCGTCCTCCCTCTAATCTTTTATATCCAATTTAAATTTCAAACTCGCTATTATATTTTTGTACTCTCTTATATCTTTCATCGGAGCGAAAACTGGATTCTCTGCAATACTTTGTAACATGCTTCGCTTTATAATATCTTCACTTCTAACCGTTTTAGCACCGAGTGGAAATTCTGCAAACCATCCATCAATCGCATCAAAATAGGAATCTCCGTGTAAATGAAGGCTATTTACTGTGAAACTAGCTGCACAAACTGTTGCGTATTTCTGCAACATTTCTAATGTTCTTTCAAAATTCCCTTGCATACAATATACTTGTGCAGCAGCATAGTATACTTTTAAAGTCATATTGGGATGTAATGTTTCTATTTCATATATATCTATTAACATGAAAGCTCTATTTAAAATTAACTCTACCTTTTCAGCGTTTGAAGCATTTACTACTACATAATTCGGTATTGTTGCAACGAGTTGTATTAAATGTTGATACATACTAATCTGCATAATTTCATTCGCCTTTTCAGTATTTCCAAGCATTTGATACGCCTGTGCGATTAGATCTTCCGCTGGAACGTTAGGACGTATCGTTTCGCCAAGTAATTGAAGCACCTCATTTGGTCTATTGAGTATAAGATAGCAAGTTGCTTGAAACGATACCGCCTCTTTCACAAGAGAAACATCGTCACTTTCTCCCTGCACCCTGCTAAAAAGAGACATTGCCTCTTCTAAAATTTCAATTCTTTTATCCGTATCCTCTGTTAACATATGGTGGTTTATAAAAAGTAGTCCCATTTGAAGTAATAACGGAAAACAAGAATAATATTTTTTGATTATTTCTTTGCACTTTATCATTACTTCATCAAACGGTTCTTCACTAAAAGCTTCCGCTAGTCGATGATATAAATTTTTAATATCTTCCTGCTCCATTTGTGGTGTATAACTAATGAGTTTATCAATACTTATGTTAAAGTACGATGCTAACAGTGGTAAAAATGTAATATCTGGATAACTCTGCCCTGTCTCCCATTTGGAAACAGATGCCTTCGTAATACCGATATACGCCGCTAACTCTTCCTGTGTAATTCCCTTTTCTTTTCTCTTATCCGCAATAATTTTATGAATCTGAATCTCTCTCACTGTATCACCTCATACTTTTATTATATGTACTTTATTCTATACAAAATATGGATTTAAAGTCGACTTTCGTTAACAAAATCAACTGTTAGGAAACATCTCTCTACAATGAAAGGCAGGAACATATTTGATATGTTCCTGCCTTTTTATTGTGGGGTACCGGTACGTGGTCATCTAGCTAAGATTTTGAAGTGCTTTAAAATCAAACATTTCATCTCACCACAGATTTTTTACATAATTTTCAATATAGGAAGTAAATTTAAGTTCTTTTTAAAGTAGGTATACCTAGTAGAAATTGTTGAATTGTGCCCGTTTGTTAAAGTTTAATTTTCATTATACTTTTTGTACTGAGTCCAGTGCTTTTTTTAATTCGCCTGATTTTTGAGTGCCGATTACTACTGTGTTATATTGCAACTTTAACTCTATTCCTTTATTTCCATTCATGTTATAGGCTTTTTCGTTCTTAAGGTTAAAACGAATTCCCCATCCTCCAAATCGTTTTATTGGACTGTAAGTAATGCATTCATAATGATGTATATCTTTGAAAAGGTACTGCTTATATTGAAAATGAAAAGGAACAAAGCGGACATAAAGACCTTTTTCACGGACCTCAATGATCAGTTTCAATACTCCAAGCATTAATACAGGAAAGGCAATCCCGAACAACAACCACATAACAATTAAGACACCATTAGGAGCTGGTTTATCTCCAAACGGGATATCAAGAATTATTTGTTGAATAAATCCATACCACATCAGCATGGAGATCCCTAATATGAGTATCCATACCCAAATTGGGGATCGCTGAACCTCACGAAAGATAACTTGTTCTTGTTGTTTCATTAATGATTGTCACCTCCTAAGTGATTTATTTTTTCTCACTCATTTTAAGCCGTTTTGCACTTCCAAAAAATGCGCTCCCAATTATGAATATAACGGAAGAAAGATACATTGTTATCCCTGAGTATTTATTATCAAAAATTGTGAAATTAAGTAAATTAATGAACATCATCAATATAAGTGATATGTACAATCCATTAATATATTTCATTTATCCCCCCCCTTTACTTTTTGAAACCCCCTATGTGATAAATAGTGGTTTCTAACAGTATTATTCAGAATGACCTTTTCCCTATTTTACCATTTTATAGAGTTGATATGTTGTTTGTTTTCGGTTGAATATTGTATACACACTCGGTTAACATAACGTCTCATTATCAGTAGCAAGAAAAAAGGATAATCCGTCCTCATAATGGACTAATTATCCTATAAATCTTTATCTAAATTTAATAAAACAAGAACTTCTTTTCCTATGTATATTTACTTCGTTATTTCACCAAACTGCGCTCTCGTCACTTTCGCCAAGTCATCCACTTTCAGCTCGATTTGTGTACCAATCTTCCCGCCGCTTACAATAATCGTTTCAAGCAAGTGAGCACTCTCATCAATGCATGTTGAAAATAACTTCTTCATTCCGACTGGTGAACAACCACCGCGAATATATCCTGACACTTTCGTAATATCTTTTACAGGAATCATTTCAATTTTCTTTTCACTTACCGCTTTTGCGGCAGCTTTCAAGTTCAGTTCCTCATCTACTGGAATGATAAACACATGATAATTTTTACTATTCCCTTGAGCAATTAACGTTTTATATACTTCTCTCACTTCTCGTCCAATTTTCTCAGCTACTGATACACCATCAATTTTTCCATCTTCCGGATCATATGACATCATCGAATATTCGATCTTTTCTTTATCTAATATTCGCATCGCATTTGTTTTATCTTTTTTCATAGTAATCTCCTTAAAAGGTTATTTCATATTATTAAGTTTTATTATACACTCTTTTCCATTTCTCCTACATAACTTCACGTATATTTCAAAACTAAAAATATTGATAATTCAAAAATCGTCTGATATAATTTGGAAAAACTTATGTTAAGGAGAGATTTGTCATGCGAAATATTAATACTTCTTTCCAACTTCATCATCATACGTAACGCCGTGTATCCGAAGAAAAATTTTTCTTCGTGGGTACAGGGCTTTTCCTGTTGACCCACGAAGCATTCATAAAGCTATGTGGGTATTTTTATACCTGCATAGCTTTTTTTAATTTAAAAAGGAGTGATTATAATGGAAATGAAAAATGTAAAAGGAACGAAAGACTATTTACCAGAGGAACAAGTGCTGCGAAATAAAATTAAAAGAGCTTGTGAAGATACATTTGAACGATACGGATGCAAACCGTTAGAAACACCAACGTTAAATATGTATGAGCTTATGTCTTACAAGTACGGCGGTGGCGATGAAATTTTAAAAGAAATATATACGCTTAGGGATCAAGGAAAACGCGAACTTGCCTTACGCTACGATTTAACAATTCCATTCGCAAAAGTCGTAGCAATGAACCCGAACATCCGCCTCCCTTTTAAACGGTATGAAATTGGGAAAGTATTTCGAGATGGGCCCATTAAACAAGGAAGATTTCGGGAGTTCATTCAATGTGACGTGGATATAGTCGGTGTAGAATCAGTTATGGCAGAAGCGGAACTTATGAGTATGGCGTTTGAACTGTTCCGAACGTTAAACTTAGAAGTAACGATCCAATATAATAACCGAAAATTGTTAAATGGTATTCTCGAGTCTATTAACATCCCTACTGAACTAGCGAGTGACGTCATTTTATCATTAGACAAAATCGAAAAGATTGGGATTGATGGTGTACGAAAAGATGTATTAGAGCGCGGAATTTCTGAAGAAATGGCTGATACGATATGTAATACCGTTTTATCTTCTCTAAAGCTTACAATTCCTGACTTTAAAGAAGCTTTCAATACTCCACTCGTTGCCGAAGGAGTAAACGAACTACAACAATTACAGCAATATTTGATTGCCCTTGGAATAAATGAAAGTGCTATATTCAATCCATTTTTAGCACGAGGACTTACAATGTACACAGGCACCGTATATGAAATCTTTCTAAAAGACGCCTCAATTACATCCAGCATTGGTAGCGGCGGTCGATACGATAATATTATTGGGGCATTCCGTGGTGATAATATAAGCTATCCAACAGTCGGTATTTCATTCGGTTTAGACGTTATTTATACAGCACTATCACAGAAAGAAACGATATCATCTACAACGGATGTATTTATCATCCCACTCGGGACAGAATTACAATGCTTACAAATTGCCCAGCAATTACGTTCTACAACTTCCTTAAAAGTCGAACTCGAACTAGCAGGACGCAAATTAAAACGTGCCCTTAATTATGCCAATAAAGAAAATATCCCTTATGTGCTTATTATTGGAGAAGAAGAACTTAATACAGAAACCGTTATGCTGCGAAATATGAAGGAAGGTAATGAGGTAAAGGTTCCCCTTTCTTCTTTAAGTAGTTATTTATAATACGAACCACCCTCGTTTGGGTGGTTTTTCTATTTTAAAGATAAGGAAACAAGTAGTTTACATAAAATAATTACATTCTACTAAAAAACCATAAACATTTAATATCCAATCACCTATTAATTTTGGTAATATATAGATATGAATGATTTTAGGAGGATTTACTTTGAAAACTTACATACAAGCACTAAAGTGGACCACAGGGATCTCTCATCTTTTATTGATTCCTTTTTGTTTTTTATTTCTAAGTCGTTTTAACCTTTATGGGATACCTTTATTCCTATTGATTGCTTTACATATCACTACTATTTTATTGGCTAAAAAAGAAGGCATGAATACGCACCCTCATTATATCGGTATTATCGTTACCCTATTTGCCTTCTTTCCTTATATAGAACTGGTTCTACATTTTATAGCAGCCATTTTCCTTTTATTAGATGCTGCTTCCACAAATAAAAAAGAAGTTTGTAATTCATAGTAAATTAAAAATTAAAAGTACATGTTTTTCAACAAATCACTCTTTTTGTCACAACGATCATATATAACGCAATTCTTTCCTATCATTTTCTAGAAAGAATTGCGTTTTTTCATTTACAGATTAGTCTAAGCAGCCTTCTCTGTTTTAAATACCCATCGATGAAGAGCCGGTTGATAATACGGTATCATCCACCCTAAAATTTTTCCGATACAATAGGCGGAAATGAGTGTACCGATCCCAATTGAACCTAACGATTGAATGAAAACGATACAGATGATACCAGCTACACCAATGTTTATTACATCACTCAAAATTTTTGCTTTTCCAAATTTCAAATTGAATTTTTCACTAATAGCATACGTTAACGCATCATATGGCATTAATGGCAGTTTCGCTGTTGTATAGCCCATTAAACCGACTGCTATAACAAATAAACTAACAATCAAATATACACTTCGAGCAAAGATTGTTTCCGGTAGCGGAAAAAGTTGTACAAGGTAGAGCGTTGCATCCATGAAGAATCCAAATAAAAACGAAATAATAAATTGACTTACAAATTCATTGAACTCCATTCGTTTACTTAATGTGACTTGAATAATAATGTATAAAATATTTGCAAGCACCATTGTCACACCAACCGATAAACCGATTGTTAATGTACTTGCATATGCTAATGATGATACAGGCGATACACCAAATCCTGCTTGAATCGACATGCTAATGCCAATTGACATAAAAAATAACCCGAGCACATACATGAGGATGCGCCTCAAGGTTCTGTTCCAATGATTCATACTATCTCTCACTCCTAGTTGACGTTATTAATATACAATTAAATATAACGTCAAATACAACATATGAAAAATATATATGTGATAAACTAATCATATGAAAAAACATATAACGGAGAGATACAATGGATTTCAGGCAATTATATTACTTTAAAGAAATTGTGAAACAAGGAAGTATTTCGAAAGCAGCAGAAGTGCTCCATATCGCGCAACCACCACTTAGTCAATTATTAAAAAAACTCGAAACTGATCTTGGCACAACTTTAATTCATCGATATCGTCAAAAATGGGAGCTTACAGAAACAGGTGAAATACTATACGAGTATGCCACACAAATGCTAATGCAAGTGCAAGATGTAAAGCAGCAAATTCAAGAAATTGAACAAGGTATAGGCGGAACTGTAAATATCGGTGTCTCTTCTACATGCTCGAATATGCTCGTTGACTATGTTAGTACGTTTAGAACACAATACCCTAATGTTAAAATAAATATAGTAACAGGAAATTCAGAAGAATTATTAAAAAAACTAGAGCAAAGAGAAATTGATATCGCCCTACTTTTGCGATTAGGAAATAGTGAACAATATGAGCTAAAATCATTAAAAAAACAACCAATTGCTGTAATTATCCCTGCAAGTTGGGAAACATCATTTCCACCACAACATGTAACAATTGAAAAAATTACGCAGTTCCCATTTATTATGCTCGGAGCAATGGAAGGACTCTCATTCAATGAAAACCTACTCAAAGCGTTTCATACATACAAAGTCCAGCCTAATATCATTATCGAGTGTAAAGATATAAGTATGGTTGTAGCACTTGTTAGTAAAGGACTCGGCTTATCCATTATTCCAAGAATGGATTATACATCACCATTTTTAGCACATACAAAGCTTTTAGAATTGGAACAATTTGATTTCCATCTAGAGCCTGTAATAGTAAAGTTAAAAAACCAACGAATCTCTACTGCAGCAACTCAATTTTGGGAAATGGTTGATTAGAATGTGTGAACAAATGATTAATTAGGTAGTGACTGTGAGATATAACAAGACAAGCTATGGACAGAATGAATTTCATCATATAGCATACAAAAAATAATCCTTATTGATGGATACTCATACTAAAGACATAGAATTTGATTTTTCTTATGTATGAAATTGATTTTTCATGGAAAGATATATTAGTATGTATGCAGTTTAAACGCTCTATTATTTAGAGTTGAACAGGAGGAGAATGAATATGTCTGATATTGAAGTTGGCGAAGTGTTTACACTTAGTGATGAGAATAATGAGGATCAGGAAGTAGAAGTACTTGGAGCGATGGATGTCGAAGGTGCTGAATATATCGCAGTTGCCTTCGTAGAGGACATTCAAACAGAATCTGAGGAAGACATTGATATTTTCTTTTTAAAAGTAGAAGAAGATAATGAGTTTTCATACATTGAAAATGATGAAGAGTTTGATAAAGTATCTGCTGCTTTTGATAAAATTTTGGATGAGCAAGAGCAAGAAGAATAGGAATGAAAAACAAGAGGACGGATACATATCCGCCCTCTTTTTATTTATCACTCATCTAGAGACTCATGCAGCAATTCCAGTACATCTTTCATCACAAAAGGCCCGTCTTTTTTCACATGCTCAGCGAATTCAGAAACGAGACGTAATGTTTTTACACTTTCAATCGGATGCTCGCCTGACGCACTTTCAGCAGAAAGCATAACAGCATTCGTTCCGTCCAGCACAGCTTGAAACACATCAGTTACCTCAGCCCTTGTTGGAATAGAATGATCTACCATAGATTGAAGCATTTGTGTCGCTGTAATAACATATGTATTCGTTCGATTGCATTCCTGAATCATCATCTTCTGCAAGAGCGGAATAAATTGATACGGCAACTCTACTCCTAAATCGCCCCTTGCAATCATAATTCCGTCTGCTTCTTTACATATATCTTGAAAATTCTCGATCGCTTCCATCGTTTCTATTTTTGCAATTATATTAGGTGATGTTTCTTTATACTGTTGTATAAAATCTCGTATTTCTTTTATATGACTAGGTTTTCTTACGAAAGAACATGCGATAAAATCAACATCCTCTTCTAAAAGAAACTGAATATCTTTTTTATCTTTCTCTGTAATAGCTGGTAAACTAACGATTGCCCCTGGTAAGTTCACCCCTTTATGAGATGAGATGTTACCACCTGTTTTGACCTTTGTTTCTATTTTATCCGCACTTACCTTTTCAACAATTAATTCAACTTCGCCATCATTAATTAAAATTCTACTGCCAACTTTCACATCATTCGCGATTCCTGCATAATCAACACTTGATTCCTTATTACTCCCTGTAATTGGCTGCGTATGCAAAGTAAAAGAATCTCCCACCTGAAGTGTAATTTGTTCTCCTTTTACTTCACCTAATCTTATTTTAGGACCTTGTACATCCCCTAAAATTTTAATAGAATCGTCTAGCGATTTGACTAAACGAATAATATCTTTATGACTTTCATGCGTGCCATGTGATAAATTCAACCGTACTATTTTCATACCATTGTTTATTAACTGCGCTAACGTATCTTGATTATTACTTGCTGGCCCAATTGTACAAACTCGATCGATTGTCATTTTATCACCATCCTTTTTCATTAGGATTCCCACTAAAAAATGATTCATTCTCGTTATAGATGTTGTCCCAAAATATAAATCGGATGACAAAATGAAGTTATTACTTAGAGCTTATCATTACTCAATTAAGAAAAGCACTATAATTTCTTATGTAATGCCTTCATCGTTTTTTCTATATTCATAAGTTCATTACGAATACTGTGTACATGAATTCCTGATTTTGTTAATACCGCAAATAACCTTTCAAATGCACGTAAAGCATCTTTATTTATTTCTTGTTCAATTGCAGTTAGTTCCTTGTTCATGTTACCGATAAATTGGATTCTTTCTTGATGAATTGCTTCTAAATTAGCTATAGGTTTTTTATTAAAAATTTTGTGTAAAATTCCTTGCCACTTTTCTTTCTTTATTTCTTCTTTCAAACCTAGTTGTTTCTTCATAACTATAACTAGATCATGTAAACTTTTTTCTAATTGACTAAATTCCTTCTTCGCAAGAATTTTCTTTAATTTATTCGTAACACGCCAGCTCTGTTTTAATCCGACAAAAGCACCTACTAGAGGCAATACTATAACAAATGCTCCTCCTGATACAAATATAGCATTTGCAGCAAAAGTAAAAGCTGCTTGTCCTGCAGCAGCTAACGATGCACGACTCGTTGTGTCAATAGCCACATTTCTTGCTGCAATCTGTAAAGGTAATTGTTCCTTCACAACTCGCCTTAAATTATAAAACGAACTCACACTTGCTGAAATCCATGGTAACTCAAAATCAAGTATCCCCTCTGCATGAGATAACGTAGATTGTGTTGCTTCAAGAACTTCTTCTCTCGTTACCCCAATACTATAAACATCTGGATGATCTGGATAATGTACCGCCAATTCATCGTTCACATATACAGGAATATGAGGATAACGTTTTAAATGTTCATCAACAATTGATTTATTACTACCGCATTTTACTTGAAACTGTTTCCCATCAATAAGAATATCCCACCCAGCTTGATTTGAGGTTTCTGGAAACTGTACGTCGTATCCTGCTGCTTCTAGCCTTTGGGCAATCATTTGTTCAGCTACATACCCTTGCAATTGAGCCATATCTCCAGTCGCTACATCTAAATCTATCGTTTTTGCAAACTGAGCCAATGAAAATATTGAGCTTACATCCTCACTACGTGCAAAATCAATCCCTTCAACAACCGTCGGATTTATCATGAAGTAATCATATAAAAATTCACCTACACTAATGCCAGCAATACTATTCGTTTCTTCGGATTGATTTGTATTTCCAAATAACCTAGCGCCTTTTCTTTGACTTTTCTTACCTACTGTACACTTCATCGCCTGTTCAAATTCACCAATACGCCAATAATTCCAAAAATGTTCATTTTGAATCATACGATATCACCTAAACCATATACTTCTTTTTGTAGCGTACGTAATTCATCCTGTTTTTGATAAAGCATACTATTTACGGCTGATAAGTTTTTTTCAATCTCTCTTTTTTGCTCTTTTAACTTAGTCAATTTTTCAATTACTTTTCGTTTCTCCTCCATAACAAAATGAGCTTCATTACACATTTTGTTTAACATTATAGGACGAATAGAAATCACTTCAATTGCCTGCTCCCTTTTCAATTCATGGATTTGTTTTTTTATTTTTGAAATGTCACTTTCATATGAAACATTCGAAAGCATCCCACTAACTTTGCCCCAAAAAGAATCTACCTGTTTATTTTTTCTAATGGATTCTTCTTTATTACGCACTTCTATTTCTAAATTTGCGATTTTCATACTCTTCTGTTTGAAAGAATCTGTCTTTTCATCTTCACTTACTAGAATTAATGAATGAATAAGTTGATTCACTATATTATTATAAGTACTTGTACTTTCCGTTAATTGATTATCGCAATACACTATACTCTCTTTGTTCGTTTTTAATTGTTGAGTTATCATTACACATTCTTTTTTATTATTAGAAATTACATGTAACAATTTAGTTTGCTCGTTATAATATCGGGACCATTCTTGAATAAAAGTATCATACTCATACACTTTCGAATCTCCTAAAAATACTGGTAGCATGAATTGAACAATCCCCATCTGTAATAATGTTCTCTTCACTTTTTTACTTTGTGTTAACATCATCATACTACTTAATCCAGCAACCAAGATAAAGCCTACTGGCCCTGTCAAAACTGATAATGCAGATGTTGCTGTTATATAAGCACCAAAGGGTAATGTCAATCCAATTAAACTAGCTGTCCCAGCAATTAACGATGTTAAAGTTGTGTATGCCGCAAATCCTGCAATCTCTACAATAACAGCCAACAATACAGCACTTCCTTGCGTCGCAATGAGTTTTTTTATCGTAGCATTTGTTATCGCATCAATATTTAATTTATCTTTAATCTTTTCTTGCTGCTCTATTGGTAGAGACTCAATAAATTGCTCAATTTGATTAGCAAAATGCTCTTCTTGATCCGCAGTTAGATTTTTTAATTCGCCGCCAATTGACTCAAATATTTTTTGCATTTGATACAATGCTAATTGATTATCGATTGTTAAATGCTCATTGCGTGATACAAACGCACTATAACCTTTATCTTTTTTCATTTGAAATACATGTGCTTTTTGAAGAATTTCTCCACATTTATTCTCTATTTCATAAGATGTATTATAATGCGAACCTGCTAGGTCAAATTCTTTTGTCATATATAAAAATAATTGTAAACGTAATGTATTGTCATCAATATTCCTTAGTTTTGCAATTTCTAAATCTAGCTGTTGCTTTGAATGATCTACATCTTTATCAAAAAAGTCTTTCGTTTTATTTGCTATCATACTAAAAATTCCAGTCTCCATAACTAAAGCATAAATTAAACGTAATTGCTCCCCTTCTGCCGCCATTAATCCATTAGCTAAACTTTTACCTACCATTCAAAACTGCCCCCGTTTTCCAAAAACTTTATATAAATTGTATTAAATACGTTACATCTTTTATAACAATAATGAATACGACTCTTTCTCTTATATCACTTTATCATTATATTAACCTATATTTAACAATAATTGTTATTAAATTTCATTCGATAATTTCTGGAGAAGTATACATCTCCCCCTTTAAACAACATAAAAAAGCCTACTCCGACAAGTAGGCTTTTGAAACTACGAAAGTTTCGTCAATAACTGATTTAAATCTTTTTTCGTTTTCGTCGTTAATGATTTCATTTTATTAATATCAATTTTTTCTTTCTCCGCTCCTACAATTAACGGATACATACTTTGTCCGATTGTTTTAGATTCAGCTGGATGTGATGCTTCTAACTCTTTCTCGATTACATCCCACTTTTCATTAATTTGTTTTCCAAGTTTATTTACTGTTTCTAATTTAGGGTTTGCAGCTAATTGCTTGTCTAAGCTTTCAATTAATGCAGCAACTTCTTTAACATTTGTTTTCACAGCTACGCTTTTCTTCGGATCTTTCGTTGTTTTTCCATTTGAGTTTGTGCTTGTACTTTGATCTGTCGTTTTTCCACTAGTCGTTTGATCATTCGTTTTTCCTGTCGTCTCTTTTTCTTTTGTTTTCACATTCTCATTTTGAGATGACGTTTTACCGTTACTTTCTGTTCCTGATGATTCTTTCGTATTTTTTGCATCTTTATCTGTTTTTTCATTTGAAGAAGTATTTGTTTCTTTTTCATTATCTTTCGTTGTTTTTGACGTCTCATCTGCACTTGTCGTTTTTGCTTCTCCTTCATTTTGCGCTGTTACTTGTTCTTTCTTGTCTTTCTCTTTATCTGCTGAAGGACTACAAGCTGCCATAGTAAGCATTGTACCAATTGTTATCGATGCGATAGCGACCTTTTTCATTTTCATATAAATCCCCCTATGTTTATATAATTTATCCTCCCCTTTACGATTCGATTTCCCCTTAAAAAATCCCTTTTCATACGAATTACCATCTTTCCGACAGTAATCTTCATAATAATACGTACAAAAAACGATAAACCTATTTGAACATTCGAGTTTCTTCTACTTCATTTTTCTTCTCTGTAGCAAAAGAAAAAGAGTATATTGTCACATGAAGAATTACTATCTTCATATGACGATATACTCTCCTATCAAATTTTTATCTTTACTGACATTTTATTTAAACAAAAAAATAAAATTTTCTTTCATTTTTTTGTTTCTCAACAATTGTTAACATAATATATTTATGAGTAACCACCATTTGAATGTATGACTTGCCCTGTAATCCATTTTGCTTCTTCACTTACTAAAAAAGAAATTAAGCGTGCTGCATCCGACGGTTCCCCTACTTTACCTTGCGGGAACTTCCATACTAAATGATGCTTCAGCTCCTCTGTAATCCATCCTGTATTTGTCGGCCCAGGATCAACTGCATTTACTGTAATCCCCTTCTCCATCGCAACCGGTGCTACTGATTTTGTAAATGCTTCAATTGCTCCTTTCGTCGCTACGTATGCTAATTCATCTGGCATCGGGCCTAACGACTGCCCTGACGTAAGATTAATAATACTGCCACTCGTTTTCAGTGCATAATGTTTTATAAATAATGAACTTAATAACATAGTAGCGCGGACGTTCACTGTATAATGTTTATCTAACTGTTCTACATTTAATTCTTCAATTCTCGTATGAGTAGCATACGCTGCATTATTAATTAAAATAGATGGATCACCTAAACGTTCTGAGACCATATAAAACAAACGATTTGGCGAATACGACTGCGATAAATTGATTTCTGCCATTTCACAACGAACACCTAAACTTTCAATCTCCTCTTTTAACAAAAAGGGCTCTTTGTCATGCATTCCCCACGGCATCGCTTTATCATACTGAGACCAGTACGTGAAAAAAATGTCTATCCCTTCTTGAGCAAGCACCTTGCATACAGCTGCACCAATTCCATTCAGACGAGTTGCCCCTGTTACAATTGCTATTTTCTTCACCTTTTCTCCTCCATCTATGGATAAATCCCCTGCACGAATACAGAGGATCTATCTTTTTATTCAATATTTGCCAATATGCGTTCTGCACCTATTTTTAACATTTTAATTAAAATATAGTTGGCAATGGTAAACAATACAAATAAAACAATAAACATAACCCATAGTCCTACTTGAAGGAAGAAGTACAATAAACTTACTCCCGCTACAATAACTAAAGCTATAAAGATATTCGCTAAAAAATTCCACAAAGTTGTATAGCGACTCTTAAATAATTTCTGCTCTGTATCCCAATGTATATCCGCAGTTTGTGCATCCCAGCGCGTACCGATTAAATTAATTAACAGTAACCCGTTCGCACTTAGTAAAAACCACAATAACATGAATACAGGAGAAATCCCCGCTACAACTGCCATCGTAATACCGAATACCGCTAAAATAATCACATTAATTAACCAAGCAGTAATCGCTTTTGCAAAAAAGATATCCGAAGCTTTTACTGGTAAATAACGATTCACAAACCATGAACTTCCATCTCGTGAAAATGATGTTGTTGCGATAACATTACTTCCCATTAAAAATAGCGATGCACAAAGACCAACGCCAATTGCAAGACCTGCTGATTTTGGATTATCAATATACCCTGTAATCCACTTTAAATTTCCATCTTGCACGAATAAAATAAAGAATAACATAATCGGCATAACGAAAGTTTGTACGATACAATTTAAGAAAAATTGTGGTGTACGGAATAACGTTTTAAATTCTTTTTTCACATACGCTTTTAAATGTGAACTTTGTACCGTTGATTTCTGTAAACCTTCTGCTGAAATAACCTCTTTTTTTGCTGTACTCGTTGAAAGTCCAATAACCCCTTTTAAATATGTACGCTCTGCAATGTAATAAAACAACACAAAGAATACAAATGAAATAAGTGCAAAGATAATTACGTATAATGGACCCTTCCAATTTGCATTTTCTACTAATGCTACTGCTCCAAAATATGTAGTTGGAAAATAATTTGTCATTTGTACTAAAAGTGAAGATTGGTTGTTCGCAAGATAATTCGTAAGTGCATCTTCAGAAAACGAGCTTTTATTTTTCCACTGTAAAAATACATTAATTCCTACAATAAATAGTATACTTACGATTCCAATAAATATATTGCCTCGGTCTTTATTTTTCGCTATATTCGTATACCTCATAATAACTGTCATCAGTAACGAAGCTAATACTAACGGCACAATCGGGAAAAGTAAGTAAATAAAAATCATGTATATGTAATATGTAATAAATGCACTACTTTTTAACCCGTACGTAATAAAGATTGGTAATAAAATAAATGAACTCATTACGTATTGTGTAATTAATACCGTTAAAAATTTTGCCGAAATAATTTGAGCTGGTTTTAATGGTAATGGCAATAACATTTCAATGTCATTACTATAGTAAAATACAGTTAAAATGTTCGTTATACTCATTAAAAATACCCATATACTCGCAATCGCAAGTCCCATTGCGATAATCATTCCTGGGTCTTGCCCTAAATGTTTCATCCCTTCATACATTCCGTGCGTCATCGAACCAAATATTAAAAAGCCGACAAATAAAATGGCTGCAAATGAAAAGACATACGCCCATCGCTTCTTCTTATCTGTTATAAAATCTGCATAATTTAATTTCAATAATACTTTCGTTAACGTCCAAATTTTACTCATTGCCCGTCATCTCCAAGAACATTTTTTCAAGTGATTCATTGGATTTAAAATGATCTCTCATTTCATCTAAATTTCCTTTAAACTGAAGATTTCCCTTATTAATAATTGCAACGCGGTCACATATTTTTTCTGCAACTTCTAATACGTGCGTCGAGAAAAATACGATTTTTCCTTTATCCGCATGTTCTCTCATCATTTCTTTTAAAATATATGCAGATTTCGGATCAAGCCCTGTTAATGGTTCATCTAAAATCCATACATCTGGCTCATGCACGAGCACACCAATAATAACGATTTTTTGTCTCATACCGTGCGAGTAACTTTGAATTTGATCCGATAACGCATTGTAAAGATCAAATTTCTTCGCTAAAGACTCGATTCGTTCTTGGCGTACTTCTTTCGGCACTTCATACATATCTGCCATAAAGTTTAAATATTCAATTCCCTTTAATCGTAAAAACATATCTGGGCTATCTGGAACATAACCAAACGTCTTTTTCGCTTCCATCGGATTTTTCATAATATCTTTACCGTTAATCGTAATCGTTCCTTTGTCCACCCCATGAATACCAGTAATCATCTTAATCGTCGTTGATTTACCCGCACCATTCGGTCCTAAAAATCCAAAGATTTCTCCACTAGGCACAGATAAACTTAAATCTTTTACTGCATAGGTAGACCCATTATAACTTTTTGACACATTCGTAATTTCAATCATTCCATCCAATCCTTTCCTTAATTACCAAATAACTATATCAATATTATAGCATACTTCTATTTTTAGATTTTTATATTTTTTCAGTTTTTTAACCTTTAAAATAAATATACACGCCTAATCCAACGATTAAAACGACAGCTAGTAAAATATAGATCATCGTCAGCCGTTTAATATTCCCTTTTGTCGCTTTACTATAATTCGCATCACCATTCCGCCCAATTAACACCGTTGCCACTACAGTAATCACTACAAGTAATACAACGATCATGATCCCAGTTAGCATTCCTTCCTCCCCCTCCTTACAACCATTTTACAATATTATCCTCTTTATTTCGCAGTATTTTTCCTCTTTTTACTATTATTATGAAAAGAATTGGAAAACTATTATTACCACACATTTCTATATGTGATATATTTATAACATAACGTGATTTATCCCGCTTTAATGGGCAGTAAGACCCCCACCTCAAAATTCAGCGAAAGCAAAGAAGTTAGGTGGGGGATCAACTGCCCATAAAAGTCCGATTGGTGAGGGCTGATAATCAGTGGGGGATGAAGAAAACCCCCACTGATTAAAGTTTCACTTTATTTCTAACATTGAAAGGAGAATCTATCGTGAAAACAACTTGGATTAAATATTTAGGATTTCTCGGTTTCTTCGGTTTCCTCGGCTTTTTTTATGAAAAAGGATTGTTTACTATGTTCTGTTTCTTCTCCTTTTTCACGACTTATAGAACGGTTCAACACGATGAATTATTTGAACAAATTGTCAATAAATCGTGCCGCAACGCATTTATCGTTACATTACTTACTACCGCTATCATTATGTTTATTGAAATGTTATTTCCAAATCCTACACTACAAGAGATTGATATCGCTCTTATTTTCAGCACACTCATTCTTACGTTCGGCTTCTCTATGTTCTTTTACGATAAACCTGTTGATGAAATGGAAGATGCGCCATGGCGTTCGTAACGAGAATAAAAGAATACCGCGCCAAATCGAACATGACACAAGAAAATTTAGCGAAAACTGTTGGTGTACGCCGTGAAACAATTAGCCATCTCGAAAAAGGAAAATATAACCCTTCCTTACAACTCGCTCACGATATAGCGAAGGCACTTCATAGTACGATTGATGAGATTTTTATTTTTGAGGATAAATAAAAAATACCGGCATTCTTTTCACAAAGAATACCGGTATTTTTCATTTATCACCCATACAAAACAGCATGAAATACACCTAATAATAAGTATTGATCCTCTATATAACCCTCATCATATACACTCATCTCAATATCATACATATCTTCCTCAAGACGAATATTCCAATCTGCAATTACATAGCCGTTTCGTAATAACTTCCCAAGCCCAATTGTAGTTTTATGAACAACATATTCTTCTGTCTTATATGTAAAGGTAAATAGGAAATTTGCATCTAGTAACTTTCCGTCACATACAAGTATTTCATGCTTCGCATCATTATGATCAATGTACGTTACTAAAATCCTTCTTTGACGCTGCCTACTTACATCCTTTGCAATGACGCGAATATTGTCTTTACCATCCTTTATTTCGTAAATGATATTACTACCAACCTTCGGAATAAAGTCTAGCACTTTCATCAACGTATTTTTATAATAGCCCCGTACTGCGCCTACTCTTTCGCTTTCATTGTAAACTTCTATCGACGTCGTATCCGCTTTACTATCACACAGTCGTTTGTAAGAAAGCTGCATCATTCGCTCTCCTCTTAAGTACTGATCAAACGTTACGGGATATTCTATCGCTCGCAGTTCCTTATTTAGCTCATTCAAATAACGCCCAACGCTTTCTACTAATGCTGTAGTGGATATACGCTCTTGAAGTTCAAATTGTTGCCAACTAGAAGAAACTCTCCACTGATCTTCCTCTTCGTATACGAAGCCGAGAATTACTTCCTCACGGTCACTCGTTTCATAATTCATATGTACGTTTTGACCGTATTGTACTTGTTCCATCCACTGTCCTAAATAAATGCCGAGCTCTGCGACCTTCATGCATGACTTCTGGAAAAGTACGCTGTCACTCGCACGAATCGTTAAATCCCCTTCAATAAAGCCCTTTGTATAAGCATCATACTTTGGCTCATCCTTCTGCGGAATAGCCTTGTCTAACTCAAATAAAAACGTTAACATTCTTTACTCACCTCTAGTTATTACACCTATCCTACCTATATATTGGCCGCAACTCAAATTATATCAACGATTTTTTCGATATATCGACTTATCGAAAAATATCAACACAATTAATATGAAGCTACCTTTTCTTCCGCCACTTCCACAATTTCTAAAATTTGTAGCAGGCTCTTCACTTCATAAGTCGGCTTAACATCTGCCCTATTTTCTTTCAAACTCGGATTATACCAACACGTATCAATGCCGTAATCTTTTCCGCCTTTCATATCAGAAGTTAGCGAATCTCCAACCATTAGTACACTTGATTTATCAGTAATCCCAAACTTTTCAAATGCATAATCAAAAATCTCACGTGCTGGTTTTTGATGACCAACCTCTTCTGAAATAATAATATGATCAAAGAAATTACATAAAGGCGAATTTCCAATTCTCGATTGTTGCACCTTCGTATATCCATTCGTAATAATACCTAACTTGCAATCTTGTAGTTTCTCACATAATTGCACTGCACCTTCTATAAGGTGTACTTCTTTCCCTAAGTTTTCAAGGTATACATCACTAAATTGCTGTGCATCTACTTCTATATTATGAAGGGCAAATAATTGTCTAAATCGATCTACCGCTAATTCACTTAGCGTAATCATTTTATTTTCTAAATCTCTCCATAATCCATTACTAATCTCTTTATAACTTGCAAGATAATCATTATACCCTGTAGGCATCCCGAACTGTACAAACGCGTTATGTAATGCGTTTCTTTCCGTTTCAGGAAAATCTAATAATGTATCATCTACGTCGAATAATATAACTTTATATTTCATTATAATCTCCTCAACTAGTACGTTATTTACAACTTGTATTTTCTCATTAATTGTCTCTTAAGTCGAACTTTTTCCCTTTACGAATAGTAGCTGTATAGAAATCTTACAGTTGTTTACGGCACACGAGTCATGTTATTCAAAAATAATTAATTGTGAAAACACTATATATTTGAGATAATTTGGATAATGAATCCAATTTTTAAAAAGGTAATACAGGAATAGAAAGGGGCGGAAAAACATAGTAAATTCATGGGAAAGACCTAAAGTACAAATCCCAAAAACAAAAAGTGAATGGATTGGAGATATCATTGGATATTCATTGTTCTTTGGATCAATCATTTTTTTGATCATCATTTGGGGAAAATTACCCGAGGAAGTGCCCGCACATTATAATGCATATGGGGCTGTAGATCGCTGGGGATCAAAGTGGGAACTTTTACTTCTGCCAGGAATAGGGCTATTCATACTCCTTTTAATGCAAACTTTAGAGAATTTTCCAGAAGTACATAACTATCCACAAAGACTGAATGAATCGAATGCTAAACAGTTTTATTTAAACAGTAGAAAAATGCTAAATCAATTAAAAAATGTCTGTTTACTTATTTTTGCTTTCATCCAATTTGAAACCATTTCAATCGCTCTAGATTGGAGCGGCGGTTTCGGAAAATTATTTTTACCGATATTGTTAATTGGGACAGTTATTCCAATTATCATAGGAATAATAAGGCAACGAAAAATTTCATAATAGAAACAGGAGGCTAATCCAATTAGCCTCCCTCCTTCTTATTTCTCTTCTAGCAATAACACTTTCATTTCTTCTAGCGACTCTTTCGTAAAGCCAAGTGCTTTTTCAGCATACGCTTCAACTGAACCGTATTGCTTTTTCACTTCATCAATCGCAGCTTGTAAATACTCAGCACGAGCTTCAAACATCGCACCTAATATCGCTCTACTTTCATCGTTTTGTAATTTTGCACCTAAAAAGGCCATCATTTTTTCATTTAACTTTTCACGGAAACCGTTACTTAGTAAGTAGTCTTCCATTACTGTTTTTTCCGGTACACCTAGTAAAAGTAATAACAGTGCCGATCCAAATCCAGTACGGTCTTTTCCAGCTGTACAGTGGTTGACTAACGGTAAGTTTTCTGGATTTTGCGCTAAGTTTAAGAAGCTCACGAATGCTTCATTACCACTTACGAAATCTTGATTCATTTTCATAAGATACTCGCCTGGTTTCCCTAACATAGAAAGGTCACCAACTTGGAAAAATTCATTTATATTCAAGTCTTTCGCTAAATCTTGCATAACTGGTAAGCACACTTGACGAGCACCTGTAATCTCAGGATTTGGCTTATGCTTTACCTCAAAGTCTGTACGGTAGTCACAAATTAACTTTAAGCCAGACTTTTGTAAATAGTCGATATCCGATTCTGTTAGCCCTGCTAATTCTTCAGAACGGTACAACTTGCCCCATTTTACTTTACGGCCTTCAGTCGTTTCATATCCTCCCATATCACGGAAGTTAAACGCCCCTTGTAATGGTAATCTACGCTCAGCTACTGTCACTGCTTGTCCATTACTTCCTACTAGTCTAAAATATGGACGCTCATTTTCACTCGGGTTTTCAATTGTACATGATGACTCTCCATTTATCGTTGCAAGTAATTCTCCATTTTCTTCAATATGCTCTGGTGAAGTACTCCAGTAAATACGAACTTCTTCTATATTATTTTCCCACTTTATATATAACGTATTATCTTCATTTCTTTCTACAGTCGCTTGTAACCAATTTCTTTGCTGCTCCATTCTTTCACCAACGCTTTCTCATATAATCGAATCTTTCTTTATTGTATTATAGAAATATCTATTTTGTCGTTCTCATTTTTCTTTTTATCTTACAAATAGGCAAGAAGTTCTTTTACTTGTTCATAAGTTGTACACGGATTCCCTCGAAATACGTATGTAATTTGTTCATCACCTAAAACTTCCTCACATATCGCTCAGTACTGCTCAGCAACTGACATCCGTTCTTTTCAAAAACATCCTTCATCCACTCATTTTGTACATTTGTCTCGCCAATATAATAAGATGCACCTATTTCTTTTAAGACAAACATTGCTCCTTTAAAGAATGCTGCTTCATACCCTTTATTTCGCACATTTGGAGCGACTGCGAAATACATGAGTTTCCCCTCTTCTAACGTACCTCTCTCAATATGCGGGATTACAATTCCTATCGGCTCTTCATTGATACTTGCTGTTAAACAATGTTCTTTCCATTGCTCACCGATTTCTTGCAACATCATATTTACAAATTGATCATAATCGATTTGTTTTCCCGTCACTTCATTCCACAGTGAGTAAAAAACGTCTTCGCCAATCTCTTCAATAAGCTTATAATCAATTTCACTTTCTACATCTTCTACTTCATATATATCCTTAAACACAATTATGTTTTCAGTAACATATTCAAATAAATACGTTTCGAAGCATTTTTTATACACATCATAATTCGGGCTTTTTGAAGAAATCTCAAAATGTAAATTTTCTAGTCCCTCTTTTTCAGCCTCAGTAACGCAATACTGCATCATTTCCTTTAATTGTTCTTCTGTAAAAGGCTCTGCATTATTTTCTTTTATCATGATAGAAGAAGCATTTCTTCTTATTTTAAAATGTTTTTCTAACTGTTCTATAGTCATCATATACTTCCCTCATCTATGTCATACTCGAATTTCTACTTGTTCTCCTTGCATGAGCAGGATTGTCCTTGAATATATAGAATACTAGAAAACATCGCATCTTTAAAGTGCGGAGGAGGTTCTCCATTGGATATTACAGCATTGCAACAACAGTTAGAGCTTATACAACAAAATGACTATACGCAACTGCAACATATAGATATTAATGAGTTGACACTTAACATGCTTCAGTATGTCGGAACAACTGATAGTTACGTTCGCTACCAACTTATATATAAATGCTTTTCCTATTTCATTCATCATGAATTCCTTATGGATGATCAGCTGAAATTACTTTTACATACTTGTTTAAGTGATGAGTATTTATATTGTGACATTCACTCCCCACATACAGATGGGGTTTTCACACGTTCTTACACTGTTTCATTAATTGCGCTAATACTCCAATTCGCTAACTCCCACTACTTTTTTACAGAGGAGGATATCGAAGAAATAAAAAACAAACTCATTTCATATACAAACTTAGAAACGGATTTTCGAGGCTATATTGAAAATAAAGGATGGGCTCATTGTATTGCCCACGTATCAGATGCCTTTACTGAAATTGTTCACAATTCCTATACGACCTTTGAATGGTACGGGGAATTAATCCATTGTTTATTAAATAAAATTTTTATCCCATCTGATCTTTTTCATAATAACGAAGACGAACGCATTATTACACCGTTACTAGCAATGCTGTATCATGACTTCCCGCAAGATGAGTTAGTCTCTATTATTCATAAAAAAATAAAAAGGCTTCCTCAAATTAGAAAACGCCTTTCGCTTAATGAGTATTGTATTTTATGTGCCAACATTAAAACCTTTTTACGCACATTATTTTTCAGAACAAAAGATGATCACAACTTAGCCTATACATCACGTAAAACAGAAAGAATGTTAAAAGAACTTCCTAACTATTATTAAAAACAAGGAGAAATGACATGGGTTATATTGAAGACATGAGAAATTTAGTAGGAAATCATCCACTTATTTTAATAGGTTCACACGCCATTATATTAAATGAGAAAAATGAAATATTACTGCAACTCCGTACAGATTTTAACCGCTGGGGCATTATTGGAGGTGCATTAGAATATAACGAAACATTAGAAGATGCTTTAAAGCGAGAAGTATTTGAAGAAACTGGACTTATTATTAAAAATCAAAAACTATTCCGGACATACTCAGGACCCGATTTCTTTCAAATCTATCCAAACGGCGATCAAGTACACGGTGTACTCGTTGTTTATATTTGCCATGAATTCCACGGTGAGCTTGTATGCGACCAAACGGAATCGAAAGAACTATGCTTTTTTCCACTTGATGAGTTACCTAGTAATCTTCCTTCTGTTATTGAGAGGATTGTTACTGATTACCGACAAAAACAAGGGAACGCTTAACGTTCCCTCTCAAATCCAATCCGTTTCTTTATTTCTGCTAAATTTACCTTCGCGATTTCTCTTGCCCGCTCAGCACCTTTTTCTAACGCTTCATATAATAAATTCGGCTCATTCATATACATCTCATATTTTTCACGAGGTTCAGCTAATTCGCGGTCTATAACACGAAACAACTCTTTTTTCACATCGCCCCATCCAATGCCAGTCTCATACTTTTCACGCATAGACTGCATTTCATCTTCTGTCGCAAATTCTTTATATATCATAAATAACGTTTCTAGTTCTTTCGGTTCATTTGGGAGTGAAGAATCTGTTTTGATTTTAAATATTAACTTTCGTAGTTTTTCTTGTTCTGCAAATAACGGGATCACATTTCCGTAACTTTTACTCATTTTTCTTCCATCAAGGCCAGGTAATATGGCACCTTCTTCTTGTATGACATACTCTGGAAGCGTAAACGTCATGCCAAATGTATGATTAAAATACGCCGCAATATCACGCGCTATTTCAATATGCTGAATTTGATCTTTTCCGACAGGTACATGAGTTGCTTGAAATAATAATATATCAGCCGCCATTAAAATCGGGTACGTATATAACCCCATATTAACCCCTGCATCGACCTCTAAACCCGCTTCTTTATTTTGCTCTACCTTCGCTTTATACGCATGGGCACGGTTCATAAGACCTTTCGGAGTTAGGCAAGCTAATATCCAAGCTAGTTCTAGAATCTCCGGCACTTCTGTTTGCCTGTAAAAAATAACATCTTCTCCAAGTCCGAGTGATAACCAAGTAGCTGCTACCTCTTTCGTATAACTACTAAACTGACCCGGATCATGCACAGCATTTAACGCATGATAATCAGCTATGAAATACAATGCTTTCCCTTCATTCTTCTTTGACATTTGCAACGCAGGTTTAATTGCGCCAATATAATTTCCTAAATGCGGATAACCTGTCGGCTTAATCCCAGTTAACATTATTTTCTCACTCATCCTAACTCCTCCTTTCTCAAAATAAAAAGAGCCCCTCATCCTTAAAAAGGACGAGAGACTCCCGCGGTACCACCTTAATTAGCTATCATTATAGCTCACTTCAACTTCTTAACGTGAAGCAACCGTCTTTACCTACTCATTTCAGTTAGAAGCTCCAGAGCCCATTCCATATTCATCCCTTACTGATTTCCACCACACATCAGCTCTCTGAAAAGTTTTGAATATGTACTCTTCTCTTTCATTGCTTTTCGTTATTTTTTACAGTTTATCACATTTCTCGTTCATCTAAAACTGAATTTTCTTTTTTTGTTAGATTTTAGCAATAGTGATTACCAATTTATTCCGAACGATATATAATCAATATATATAGAATCGATTTGTACTACAAAAACGAGGTGATGTTTTGGGTTGGTTTACTAAAAAAATGAATAAAGTTACGAGCGTTATTCAGACTAACGATGATACTTTAGGGGTAATTATACATTTCACACCTATCGCTATATATGTATACACCTGCGATGAGTACATAGAAACATTTGACGGTACGCTCAATTTTGAAAATGAGAACGGAAAGCAAATAGAAATCGGGGGTACTTTCATTTCTCTTGAAGTAGATGATAATTTTCGTATGGACGATTTAATATTTGATTACAAACTAAAGGAAAGCAATCTACCTATTATTGAATTAAAAGCATACGCATAAGGTGAATTTGTTTACTATAACAAAACTATAAATGAAAAAAAGCTAAAACAGTCTTACCTGTTTTAGCTTTTTTTTCACGTATTCAACTTAACAAATCTATACCCGTGCGTCACTAACACTTTTAATATCGCATACCCTGGAATTGCTAAAATAATCCCCATAATACCAAATAAATTTCCGGCAGTTAAAATAATAAAAATGATAGTAATCGGGTGAATGTCTAACTTTTTCCCCATTACTTGCGGAGAAATAAATTTACCTTCTGCTAATTGTACAATCATCATAACGATAATTACTTTTAGCACCATTGATGGCGAGTCGATAAATGCGATAATTAAAGCTGGTGTAATTGCGATGATTGGTCCTACGTACGGAACGATATTTACAATCATCGCTAAAATAGCGAGCAGTACCGCATATTTAATACCAATGATAAGGTAACCGATTAATAGCATAATACCGATAAACAAGCTAACGATAATTTGCCCTCTAATATATGAGCTAATCGCATAATGCATATCATCTAGTATTCTCATCGCTGCTGGTTGTCTTTGTTCTGAAATAAACTTTAAAAAGTGATTCGGTAATTGTTCACCATCTTTTAAAAGGTAGAACAATATAAATGGAACCATTACAAACGTTAAAACGACTTCTGTAATAGTACTTAAAAATCCAGTTACATTTCCTGTTACTGATGATAACGACTTCGTAAAATCAACTGTATAGTCTTTTACCATACTCGCTACATCAATATTTAAATTCTCCTGAATTTTACCTAGTAAATTACTTTCCCCAAATCTACGTGCTGCTCGTTCAATTTCATGACCGAAATACGGTAAGTTATCTATTAATGCATCAATTTGATCTTTAATAATCGGGATTACTGTTACAACTAAAAACACAAATAATCCTAGTACTATTATATATATAGAAGCGATTGACACGATTCTTGAAACACCTTTCTTTTCTAAAAGCGAAACGAATGGATGCAAAATATAAAATAGTACACCCGCTAATAATACGGGGAAGAAAATTGTTTTTAAAAAGACGATAAACGGAGTAAACACAAAAGAAATTTTTGTTAGCAGTAATATGTTAATAAACAATAACGCAAAGCCAAGTAATACCGCTAAATAATTTTGCTCTCTAAAAAACTTTTTCAACTTATCTCTTTTTCTAATATTTAATTTCTCCAACGAAACCACCTCTTCGAATGATGAAAAGCCCTTATTCAGGGCTTTTCATCATGATCTATATCTTTATTTCCTTGCAGCTTTCACTACAAATGATACAATAAGAATTAACACGATTGCCCCTAATAATGCTGGTACGACATGAATCCCACCAAATGATGGCCCAAAAGATCCAAATAATCTACCACCTAACGAAGCACCTAATAAACCTGCGATAATATTTCCGAACATACCACCTGGAAAATTTTTACCCGTTATAGAACCTGCAATTGCACCTATAATAGCACCAACTATTAATGTGATAATCCATCCCATTTTTAGCCCTCCATTTCTATTATGGTGTATTTCTTTTTCATACTAAATTGTTATGTAACTATTATAATTATTATATCCAATAAAGAAAAATCTTGTCAAATCTATGAAAATAAAGTCTACAAGGAGGTTTTACCCTATGATTCAAAAATTAATTACTACTTCTCACAACACCGCTACTTCTATTTTAAACATTCAAATACCCGCTTATGAAATTGAAGCAAAATATATAAATAGTACGGCTATCCCTCGTCTTTATGATACTGTAGCCGATATTCAATCATGTGATGAAATTTTTCACGGCTATTTTTATGAAGATACGCTTGCCGGGTTTATTTCTTTTAAAATGGATGAAGAGGAAGTTGATATTCATCGTTTAGTAGTATCCCCTGATCATTTTCATAAAGGAATTGCAACAAAACTACTACTATATGTATTTGACATGTTCTCCCCTTCACAAACATATATTGTACAAACAGGGAAAGAAAATACCCCCGCTCTGTCTTTATATAAAAAACATGGATTTATTGAAGTAAAGGATATCATATTACCTGATGGAGTGATTTTAACCTCACTAAAAAAATCAGAAAACAACAAATAGTTTGACTCATCAATTTATTTATGTTATCTTTTACTTTATAAAACCTTTTGCTGAGTCCAAATTTTGGAGCGGGGGAACCATTTTTGTAGCCATGCTACTTGGGGCGAATCTTATTTAAGTAGGGAAACTCTCACTTCCCGAGTCCGACAGCTAACCTCGTAAGCGTAATGGGAGAGGAAGGTGCTTTTTGCCTATGTTACACAGTGTACCTCCTTAATTATAAATATGGGATCGATACCAATAGACACCTATATTTATAGAAAAGGAGACATGTATAATGTTACGTTTATCTGATCACGCAATCAAAATGATGGAGCAAAGACTTCGACTCGAACAACACCGCACATATCAAGCAAATAAAGTTGTAGATAACTTACATCACAAATACTTCTTTCAACATATTTTTCAACCGAAAAGATAAAGAAAAAAACACAAGGTGTGTCTATACAGACATTCCTTGTGTTTTTTATATTCCTTATAATATTCTCACTACATTTAAACTTGCCGTAATCGCACCTGCTATAGTCGTCACATGCCCTACACCTAATGGACCATTTTGTAATATTAATGTTGAATTAGCACTCGTTACATTCACAAGAAGCGTATTTGAAATGGCAGGTTCGATTACTACAGTTGATGTCGTTACGTTTTGTATAAAACTCCCTGTTAGTTGAGCTCCATTTAATAATAATCTGACAGATACTGTCTCATTCCCAGCACTTGCGTCTCCTTGAAAATAATAACTTACCAAATATATGCCTGGTGTAGATACGGTAACCGTTGTGGCACTAGTTAAAGATACACCAGTTCCATATACAGTGGATCCAGAATTAATTGGGATGTTGGCATTTGCTGCAATTGCACTCGTTGAGGTAGAAAAGAAATAACCGCCCCCTGTTGATATTGCAGATGATCCGGTTGCTCCTGTTAAGCCTGTTGGGCCCGTGGCACCGGTTGGGCCTGTTACTCCCGTTCCCCCTGTTGCTCCTCTTATTCCTTGTATGCCTTGTATTCCTGTCGGCCCTGTCGCACCAGTCACTCCCGTCGCTCCCGTTGATCCGGTTGCTCCCATCACACCTTGTGGACCTTGAATTCCTTGGATTCCTTGTGGGCCTGTTATTCCAGTCACTCCGGTTGCTCCGGCCTGCCCCGTTATCCCTTGTGGCCCTTGGATTCCTTGCACGCCTTGTGGACCGGTTGCTCCTGTCTCGCCTGTTGCTCCCGCTTGCCCCGTTACCCCTTGCGGCCCCTGAATTCCTTGGATTCCTTGTGGACCAGTTGCTCCCGTCGGTCCTGTTGCCCCAGTTGGACCGGTTGCACCTGTTGATCCGGTTATTCCTTGGATTCCTTGCGGTCCAGTTGGGCCTGTTGGACCAATCGGACCTTGTATTCCTTGAAGACCTTGAATGCCCTGTGGACCGGTTGGACCCTGAATCCCTTGTATTCCCTGTATTCCTTGCGGGCCTGTTGCACCCGTTGGACCAGTTGGACCCTCTGGACCTTGCACGCCTTGAATTCCAGTCGGACCGGTTGGGCCGATGCTTCCTTGTGGCCCCTGTATTCCTTGTATTCCTTGAGGACCGGTTGGACCAGTTATTCCACTTGGACCTTGCACTCCTTGTAAACCTTGAGGACCGATTGGGCCGATTGGGCCTTGGATTCCTTGCAGACCCTGTAAACCTGTTGGTCCAGTAGCTCCCATTACTCCTTGCTCACCTTGTATTCCTTGTATTCCTTGCGGTCCGGTTGGACCAATTGGCCCTTGTGCCCCTTGCACTCCTTGTTGACCTGCCTGACCGGTTGCTCCTATTGGTCCTTGTACTCCTTGTAAACCTTGTATTCCGGTTGGGCCGGTTGCCCCCTCTACTCCTTGTGGACCTTGAATCCCTTGGTCACCCGTTGGACCTGTTGCCCCCATTGGACCCTGTACGCCTTGCAAACCTGTTAAACCTGTTACCCCTGTCGGTCCCTGTATTCCTTGTACTCCTTGTATTCCAGTCGCGCCTGTTGCTCCTGTCGCCCCAGTTGCCCCCGTTGCTCCAGTTGGACCGGTTGGACCTCCCGGCGATCCGGCTGGACCCGTTGGACCGGTCGGGCCTCCTGGCGGACCGGTTGGACCTGTTGCTCCGGTTGGACCCGTTGCAGATCCTGTTGGACCAGTTACTCCCGCCTGACCTGTCGATCCTGTTGGACCTGGATCACCTTGCAAGCCAGTTGCACCTGTTGGTCCTATTACACCTTGCACTCCTTGTATCCCCTGAGAACCAGTTGGGCCGGTTAGGCCCATATCACCTTGTGGACCTTGTAAACCTTGAACACCAGTTGCACCTGTTGGTCCCATCAGCCCTTGTTCTCCTTGTATTCCTTGTAAACCTGTTGGACCGGTCGGCCCCATCGGACCTTGAATACCTTGTATACCTGTTACACCTTGTAATCCACTACCTCCTAAATTCCCTTGAACACCTTGTATACCCGTATTTCCCGTTGGACCAGTCGGACCAATTTCACCTTGCACTCCTTGTATACCTTGTATTCCGGTTGGACCCGCCTGCCCCATTTCACCTTGCATACCTTGTATACCTTGTATTCCGGTTGAACCTGTTTCTCCCATTGGCCCTGGTATTCCTTGTATACCTTGTATTCCGGTTGGGCCAGTCGGCCCCCGTTCACCTTGAATACCTTGAACTCCTTGTATCCCCTGTGGACCTTGTTCTCCCGTCGGCCCTTGGTTACCTTGAGCCCCCCTTGGTCCTGTTAAACCCATTGGACCCGTTGGACCAATCTCTCCCTGCACACCTTGCACTCCTTGAATTCCTGTCGGACCGGTTGGACCAATTGGTCCTTGTACGCCTTGTATTCCTTGCGGGCCAGTCGGTCCACCTAAAGAACCTGTCGGACCCGTTGGACCAGTCGGCCCCGTAATACCTGACGCCGGAAAAGGAATAGGTGCTTGAAACTTACTACACTTATCTTGATCCCTCACAAGCATCTCCCCCGTTATCACTAACGTATTAAACTATTTTTAATACATTTAAACTAGCAGTTATCACACCAGATAATGTCGTTACATGCCCAATAACTAATGGGCCATTTTGCAAAGATAAAGTAGCATTTGAAGAAGCAACATTAATGACCATCGTATTAGAAATCGCTGGTTCTAATACAAAAGTCCCTCCTGTAACATAAAAAATAAAACTTCCTGCGACTTGCGTTCCATTTAACGTAAGCCTCACGGAAATCGTTTCATTCCCCCCATTTGGATCACCTTGAAAATAATAGCTTACTAAATATATTCCCGGTGTACTTAACGTTACAGTTGTTGCATTTGTTAAACTCACATCAGAACCAAAAACTGTAGATCCGGAATTAATTGGTACTAATGCATTCGCTGCAATTGCACTTGTTGAGGTAGAAAAGAAATAACCGCCACCGCTAGGTAAGCCAGTCGCTCCTGTTGCACCTACAATTCCTAAAAAACCTATAGGCCCTTGACTACCAGTTACTCCAGTAGGTCCTACAGCTCCAATCGGCCCTTGACTACCTTGCGCTCCAGCTGGACCTATACTACCGTTAACCCCTGTTATTCCCCTTACTCCAGTTGGACCTTGTATTCCTTGAATACCTTGCACACCTTGTATTCCGGTTACTCCTGTTGCACCGGTAGGTCCTGTCACTCCTGTATTTCCTTGTATTCCCATAATCCCTTGAGCACCTTGTATACCTTGCGCACCGGTCGCCCCTGTTTCTCCTGTCGCTCCTGTTTCTCCAGTTTCCCCCGTAATCCCAACATTTCCTTGTGGTCCTTCAGGTCCCTGATTACCTTGCGCACCTTGCACTCCTTGTGATCCTGTTATCCCGTTTTCTCCTAGATTCCCTTGAGGCCCTCTAATTCCTTGTGCACCTGTCGGACCTGTTATTCCTTGTATCCCTTGCATACCTTGAGAACCTTGCGCTCCTGTTGGGCCTACTATACCTTGTGTTCCTTGAGGTCCTTGCAAACCAATCACACCAGTTGGACCGATTATTCCTTGGACTCCTTGAAGACCTTGTGCACCTTGCGCACCAGTTAATCCAATTACCCCTTGTATTCCTTGAGGTCCTTGTATCCCTTGCAATCCAGCTGCTCCTGTTTCTCCTTGTATTCCTTGAGGCCCTTGTATCCCTTGTGCTCCAGCTGCTCCTGTTTCCCCTCGTATTCCTTGTGGACCTTGGGCTCCTGCCGCTCCTGTTGTGCCAGTGGGACCGATTATCCCTTGTAACCCTTGTATTCCTTGTGCTCCTGCCTGACCCGTTATCCCTTGTATTCCTTGCACACCTTTAGGACCTTCTGCACCTGTTGGACCAATTTCTCCCTGTGGACCTTGAGTTCCTTGGGGACCTTCTGCACCTGTTGCTCCTGTTACTCCTTGGTTACCTTGAGAACCTTGTGCACCTTGCATTCCAGCTACACCAATTACCCCTTGAGAACCTTGTGCTCCCCTTACACCTTGAGGGCCAGTGGGACCAGTTATACCTTGTAACCCTTGTACTCCAATTGCACCAGTTCCGCCTGTTACACCATGTGCACCGGTTTCACCTGTTGGACCTGTTGGCCCCCCAGGTGGACCGGGTGGGCCAGATGGACCAGTCACTCCACTAGATGGACCAATTGGACCGGTTGTTCCCGTCGGAGCACCCGGAGGGCCTTCTGGTCCTTGCATACCAATACTTCCAGTTGCTCCTGTTATACCACGTGCTCCTTTTGCTCCTTGAAAACCTGTGGATCCATTTATCCCTTGTATTCCTTGACCACCTTGTGGGCCTTGAGGACCTATTACACCTGTTATCCCCTTTATTCCGCTTATCCCTTGAGGTCCTTGTATTCCAGTAGAACCAGTTGGGCCAATTACACCTTGTATTCCTTGATCACCTTGGTGTCCTTGCTCTCCAGTAATTCCTTGTATGCCTTGTGGACCTTCTTCTCCTTGTAGACCTGTCGTTCCGTCCTCTCCTTGTATTCCTTGCGCTCCTTGAAGTCCTTGTGGGCCCGTTACACCTGATATCCCGGTTACACCTATTTCTCCCTGCATTCCTTGTGCGCCCGTTTGCCCTTGTTCTCCAATTTCCCCTTCTATCCCCGGGGGACCTTGTAGACCTTGACTACCAGCAGGGCCTGTAATTCCTTGTATACCTTCTACTCCTTGTAATCCAATATCACCAACTGGACCTTGCTCTCCAATTAATCCTTGAAGACCTTGTAAGCCAATCGAACCAGTAATTCCTTGCTCTCCGGTATCACCAATGGCACCTTGTATTCCTTGAGCACCTGTTGTCCCTCGTGGACCTTGTATTCCCTCGATACCTTGAGGACCTTGTGGACCAGTTGCTCCTGTAGGACCAGTAATTCCCGGAGGCCCAACAGGACCTTCATGCCCTCCAGTTGGACCGATTGGACCACTATTACCAGTTGGACCAGTTGCTCCTATAAGTGGAAGAGGCAGTGCCACTCCAAATTTTTTGCACTTTCTATGACGACGCACAACAATCCCCCTTCCTAAAAATAATTACACCTTTTATATGAAATGCATTTTTATAAGAAAAGTACACACCTGACCTCATTTTTTTAAAAATAAAGAAGCCTATCATTTCATGTGTTTGAAACGATAGGCTTCTTTATGTAAAAATACTTTACTTTCTCGCCTTAATAATAAAGGTAGTCGGCACCATTCTAGCTTTATATAAAGAATAATATTTCGTAGAAGGTTCAGCTCGTTCTTCATCAAATAAGCTCGATGGTTCAGGCTCTTCTATTCTCTCAATTGTAAATCCCACTCTATTTAACTCATTTATGTATGTACTTATTTTTCTCTTATATAATGTCGCTTGTACATTTTCCCCTTTAAATGTTTCAAACGTAATAGGGGTTTCCTCATGATAAGAAGACTTAAAAGCAATTTCTTCTGTACCATACTGTAAATTTGAATATACTGGGTGCTCCCAACTAAAAATAAAACTTCCTCCTGGCTTTACATACGAATAAATCAGTTCCAACGTTTTTCTTAAATTCGAAGTCCATCCTAATGCGTAAATGGAGTATACAATATCAAAATACCCTTTCGGAATATCCACTTCCTCTTCCATTGCTCCGCATACTAACTTTGGCTTCCAACTCTTTAACGTTTCATTCGCTGTTTTAATTTGTTCACTTGAAAGATCAAGACCCCATAACTCTTCCGCCCCACGTTCTGCCATATATTGCAACGAATGCCCACTCCCACATCCAATATCAAGAACCTTTTTATTTCTAATTGAATCAAACAAATGAATCTCATCTTCAGACGCTGTATACGGGCCATATTTCGGTAAACAATCTACTTGAAAGAAATATGGTGCCACTGTATCCCAGCACTTTTTATTTAACGCTAACATTTGTGTCCCTTTCATATTCTACATTCCCCCATCCCATTTTCTTCCCCTACTATAAATTACACATTATAACCTGATCTTCCTTTTCTCTTCGCCCGGTAATTTTTCACTTTCGCAATCGTCCTGGATGATGCTCTTCCTCCTTCCCCACAATCATTATTCGGAATCAAAAAGTGACCTATAATAAAAAGATTCGACCATCATATTTGACAGTCGAATCTTTTCACTCTCCATATTCAAGATGATTATGTCTTTTACAACCAAATAAATAGCAACCGCCTAAATGATAAGTTTCAAATTCTAACTCTGGAACATATCCAGATTTGATACGTGCTATCATTGCTTTATAACAATTATTTTCTTCTGTATATTCCTCAATTAACTCTTTCTTATCTTCTTCTGTCCAGTTTTCTTCTACTTCTTCATTTTTAACATCTTCTATTTCTGCTGTTTTCGCTTCGATAGATTCCCGTATCACTTCATTTATCCGCGAGTAGTTATTAGCTTTATATAAAGCATACACAAATCTACCAATCCAATCGGGGCTTTTCCAAACTTCTTTGTATCCCTTTTCGAAGCATTGAA
The DNA here is from genome assembly GCF_007558965.1 of Bacillus sp. HY001. Classification (NCBI taxonomy): domain Bacteria; kingdom Bacillati; phylum Bacillota; class Bacilli; order Caryophanales; family Bacillaceae; genus Bacillus; species Bacillus sp. HY001. The sequence goes on from NZ_VLTE01000026.1 coordinate 83,940, forward strand.
TGGCTTCTTTATAGCACTTCAACTCAACGTATAAATCTGCTACATTAATTTCTCCTACAAAATCATCAGATTTCCTGTTAAAAGCATCTAACTTCTCTTTCGCTTCTGTCGTTCGTCCTAAATCGATTAAACATTTTACATAGATATACATGATATAGTCCGAATCCCCTGCAACTCGCAAGAAAAATTCTGAAGCTTTTTCAAACTCTCCAAGGTTATAATGTGCTACAGCTACATTGTGAAATGCTTCATCCGATGGTTGAATCAAAATAGATTTTTGTAATGCTTCTTTTGCTTCTGCCCACTTTTTTTGTTTTATGTAAATGTCCCCTAATATGTTATAAGGAAAGTATGAGGAAGGATTCAGCTTCACAACTTCTTTTATTAATTCCAGAGCTTTATCGTCATTTTCTTCCTCATAAAAGTACATCCAAGCAAGATTATTGAGAGATTGTACATCTCTAGATTCATGTACAGCTCGTTGAAACATCTTCATTGCTTCCTCATATTCATTTTGTTCAAACATTTCAATTGCCTTCTCGTTAATGTTCAAGTAACTACCTCCGAAGTGAATGAATTCATCTATTACCTAGCATTATTTTAAAATACAAAAATTGGAATTTCCATAAAAAAGAGAGGAACCTTTTTCAAAATAGATTCCTCTTTTTTTATTTTTGAGATTATGCCATGCTTTTAAAGCTGCACTACTCCCTTTTCTTTACGATGCATGATGATCTTTCTTTTTCATTAACGCTCTCTTCTTCATCGCCTTCGTTAAATATCCACCTTTAAATGAACGAATTTCATAAGAAGACATAAACGCTTTCGGTGCAATTTCATTAATAATTTCTAACAGTTCTTTTTCTCTAGAACGCTTTGCAACGATATCTAAGCGATAACGGATTGAATTAATACCTTCGCCCTCAAATACTGTAACGCCAAATCCAGAGTGACGTAATTCATCTACTAATTCATTACAACGGTCTAGTAAACTAACTTGATACGTAATATAACCAATTGCTAATTTATTCTCTATATAACCGCCTAATAATAGTCCTGTACTAAAGCCAATGACATAGGCAACGATGTTCATCCAATTTGATAAATCTTGAAACACAATACCTAAACTGACAATGTAAATAGCCCCTTCTAACAATCCAACACCAGCAGCGGATCTTGTTTGATTCTTTACAAGCAAAATCGTACGGATTGTCAAAATTGGAACGTAAATAATTTGAAGCACAAAAATAAGTAACGCTTGTAACATTGGTATCCACCTCTTTCAAAAAGTCTTTTGTCATAATAACATACATAACCTTTAGAAATCGATGGGTTTTTAAATTTTTTTACAATATTTTTCATACTATTGAAAAACGTAAAAAAGAAGCGTATTATATTTGTCGTAATTTTGATTACCTTCATTAACGTGCTTAAACACAAAAAGGAACCCCATTAGGTCCCTTTCATCATAGCTCTATGTTTTTCGAAGCATGTTCCCTTTGCTTCTCTTCTTCTTTCACTAACTGCATATTTGCATAAGCTAAATTCGCAATCATTAAAAAGTGACCACCTAAAATGCCTGTACCAAATGCCCACATTTCCATTTCATGCTCAATTTCATACATGATAATAGCCCCTAAAATGGCTGCTGCAAATCGGTTTAACATTCCTAATCCAGGAGCCTTTTCTTTCATTACGATACTTTTTCCGAGTTTCTCTACTCTGCGAGCTAATAACCAAAGGCAATATGCACTTACAGCTAATCCGATACCAAACCCTGTTACTTGTTTTCCAAACGGAGTAATCGTCCACATAAGTAGTAAACCACTAAAGATCACATACAATTGTAATCGATATACACGTAAGGCTGCTTGAATCAAAATATCCGCTCCTAATTTCGCATTTTTTATACTTTAGAAGAAAAGCAGCAACTTACACAGTTGCTGCTTTCTCTTCTTCTTGCTCTTGTTCCATCTTACGAATTTCAACACGTTTAATTTGGTAAGCGTCTTTTTCTAACACTTTAAATGCATAACCTTCCGCCTCAACATGTTGTCCTTCTTCAATTTCATGATTTTGCATCATAATCCAGCCACCGATTGTATCCACATCGTCTTCTTCAATGTGTAATCCAAACAAATCTTTTACTTCTGAAATAAGCACTTTTCCATCAACGATTTTATGGTGCTCATTCACATGCTGAATTGGTGGTGCTTCATCTTCATCATATTCGTCACGAATTTCGCCGACGATTTCCTCCAAGATGTCTTCAAGCGTTACAATCCCTGCTGTTCCTCCGTACTCATCATATAAAACAGCCATCGGAATTCGCTTCTTCTGCATTTGAAGTAATAAATCGTGAATTGGAGTCGTTTCCATCACTTCAATAATCGGACGCATATACGAGCGAATGGATGATAAATCTTTTTGATCTTCGGTCATATATCGAATAAAGAAATCTTTTACATTGACCATACCGATAATATCATCTTTATCTTCTCCAAAAATCGGATAACGTGTGTATCGCTCATTTTGGATTACTTTCATGTGTTCTTCTACTGAATCTTCCAGGTAGAAACCAACGATTTCTGTTCGCGGTACCATAATCTCTTTTGCAATACGATTATCAAATTCAAAAATGTTATTTACATACTTGTATTCAGCTTGGTTAATTTCGCCGCTTTCATAACTCTCTGAAAGGATAAGACGTAATTCTTCTTCTGTATGAGCTACTTCATGTTCTGAAGCTGGTTTTAAACCGAACATGCCAGTTACAACACGAGCTGAACCGTTTAATACCCAAATAAATGGATACATGATTTTATAGAACATCATTAACGGTGTTGCCAATAACAACGTTACTTTTTCAGCCTTTTGGATTGCCATCGTTTTCGGAGCTAATTCCCCTACTACAACGTGTAAATATGTCATTAACATAAAAGCAAGACCAAATGTTAATACTGATGAAACAGAAGGATTTAAGTTCCATTTCTCAAATAACGGGTGTAATAACTTTTCGATTGTCGGTTCACCTAACCAACCTAATCCCATAGCTGTAACTGTAATACCTAATTGACAAGCAGATAAATATTCATCTAAATTTGTTGTTACTTTTTTCGCTGCTAAAGCACCGCGTTTCCCTTCCGCAACAAGCTGATCGATACGACTTGAACGTACCTTTACAATCGCAAACTCTGCTGCTACGAAAAATCCAGTAAATGCGATTAAAATCGCAACCATGACTAAATTAAATATTTCCAATGAATCCCCTTAGTTTAAAAAACTAAGGTGTCCACCTCCTGTATACTATAATGTTTTCTTATTTGTTCATTAGAAAACATAGCCCGATACAAAAATTAAAGAGGTCGGATTTCACTTTATTCTATAATAATAGAGCAAGTGTCTGTATTAAAGCTGTCGTTTGACCAGATAAAGATTTCGATATTTTTTCACGTTGTGAATCAGTCAATCCATCTAAAAGCGGCTTTAACTCCGTTAACTCTGCTTCTAATCGATGAATATGGTCTGTCACTTCATTCACTTGTTTCGAAACGTGTTCATTGATACCGAGCAGCTTCTTCTTCTCCTCGATTTTCTCTTTAATCTCACAAAGCGGCATATGCATTTCTTTGCACTTCTCAATAAATTGTAATGTCTCAAATGCTGTTTCGTCGTAATAGCGATAATTAGATTGAGATCGCTCCGCTTTTAAGATTCCTAGATTCGTATAATAATCAATCGTTCGTTTCGACACGTGAGCCATGAGAGCCAACTGTCCGATTCGATACACCTTCCCAACGATCTTCCCCCCCTTGTTTATATTACTACCATCATACAATACATAAACTGTACAGTCAAACGTGACGGTTTCTTATTCATAATTTATACAAAATTTCACATGCCATCTAAGTATGTAGTATATTCACACTCTATAATTCTATCTATATAGTTTGATTGCCATTATTTAATATACAGATAACAAAATGTAAAAATGGAATCACACGTTTCTTTCAACCTTACTTAAGATAAAACATATGATAATAATATTAAAATAAAATCATTATTTATGTAATTGGAGGAGATTAAAATCACTAGGACAATTATCTCTCACTTTTATAATGAGGAATATTTATTACCATGGTGGCTTATGCATCATACAAAAATATTTGATCACGGCATATTAATTAATAGAGGTTCTACAGATCGTTCCGTTGAAATTTGTAAATTATTTGCTCCCAACTGGGAAGTACGAAATTCGAGATTTCTTGATTTCGATCCCACTAATACTGATATTGAAGTGATGGAAATTGAAAGAGAAGTTTCAGGTTGGAAGATGGTATTAAATACTACGGAATTTCTTTGTTGTAATAATGTAGATAAATTTTTCTCATCACTTCATACGCTAAACCAAAATATGTATGCGATTAGAATGATTGTCATGATTGATAAGCATGATTACAATTATTCAAAATTAAGGTATTCTATCCCATTAGTAGAACAACGATATCATGGACTTTTCCCTTATAATCCAGCATTGGGATGTGCCTGGAGATTTATACACAACCATCTTGATGGCGCGTATTTCTCTGGTAGACATTATTCGCGACACCAACATATCGTTTATAACTATCCTTCTTTCATTTTAAAATTTTATTTTAGTCCTTGGAATGATCGGGCAAAGGCAAGAAAACTACAAATTACACCTACCCTTTCAAAAATGGGTATTCAAATGGGACTCCAAACACATTATGGCCAGTCCTCTGACGAACTTGAAACTCGATTTTTAACCCTTAATAGCTCAATACAAGACCTACGTAACCACCCTGAATTTCAACAGTTATTCCCCAAATTCAAACCTTAATACTCTTCACACATTTGTATTCACTTAGTCAAAAACAAAAGCGTTTGCATACAATATAAATACTGTATATGCTATATTTTTTATTTTAGGAGGAAAAAAATGAAAGCTGTTATTCTTGCTGGTGGATACGGGACTCGGATTGGGGAAGAAACGCATTTAAAACCAAAACCTATGATTGAAATTGGAACAAAGCCTATTCTATGGCACATTATGAGCTTGTATAGTCATTACGGCATTACTGAGTTTATTATTTGCTTAGGCTATAAAGGATATGCAATTAAAGAATTCTTTCTAAATTACAACTTACACATGTCAGATTTCACAATCCATTTAAGCGACAATACAATTACTAGCCATTCTCATCGTATTGAACCGTGGAAAGTTACACTGATCGATACCGGTCTAAATACTGAAACGGGTGGACGGGTTAAAAAAATACAAAATTACGTCGGGGATGAACCTTTTTGCCTTACTTATGGTGATGGATTAAGCAATGTAAATATACAAGATCTTATTGCATTTCATAAAAAACACGGAAAAATAGCTACTGTTACAGCCGTACAACCTCCTGGGAGATTCGGTTCTCTCGTCTTAGATAAACAGTCTGTCACATCTTTTCAAGAGAAACCTTTAGGTGATGGTGGATGGGTTAACGGTGGATTTTTCATTTTAAATCCTGATGTTTTCAATTACATCAGTGGAGAGAAGTCAGTTTTTGAAACAGACACTTTAGTTCAGCTAGTAAACAAAAACGAATTAGCCGCATTTCAGCATACTGGTTTTTGGCATCCGATGGATACATTGCGCGATAAAAATAAATTAGTCGAGCTATGGGAAAATAATAACGCTCCGTGGAAGGTTTGGTAATATGGCTTCATCATCTTTTTGGAATAAGAAAAAAGTATTTATTACAGGACATACCGGCTTTAAAGGCTCATGGCTCACCCTTTTTTTAACTTCATTAGGTGCAGAAGTAATCGGCTACTCTTCTCATCCTCCATCAACTCCTAACCTTTTTGAACAAGGTAACGTAGCAAAAGAGTGCACATCAATTAATGGCGACATTACAGATTACGATTCTTTATTCCGTGCCCTACAGCAACATAACCCGGACATACTATTTCATTTAGCAGCCCAGCCAATTGTCACCATTTCATACAAAAATCCTATCGAAACATTTAAAACGAATGTTTTAGGTACTGTTCACGTATTAGAAGCAGCAAAACATATAGAAAGTATACGGAGTATCATTAATGTTACAAGTGATAAATGCTATGAAAATGACGGGAGCGGTAACCAGGCATTCGTGGAAAGTGACCGGCTAGGAGGTTTCGACCCTTATAGCGCTAGTAAAGCGTGTGCTGAACTAGTTGCAACTTCCTATCAAAAATCATTTTTCCGCACTCATACGCAAAAACTTGCCTCAGTAAGAGCGGGTAACGTCATCGGCGGTGGTGATTGGGCAGAAGACCGATTATTCCCAGATGTCATTCGTGCATATTTACAAGACGCTACATTAAATATTAGAAACAAACACGCTATTCGCCCGTGGCAACACGTATTAGACCCTTTACATGGCTATACCCTTCTAGCCGAAAAACTTGGGCAAGACGCCGAATATGCAGAAGCGTGGAATTTCGGTCCGATGAATGAACCTAACAGAACCGTTCATGATGTCATTCAATCTATAATGAAATTATGGAATCAACCACTAACAATCCTTACTCCTCATACAGACACTCCTTATGAATCACCTATTTTAACACTCGACAGTACAAAAGCAGTAAATAAACTCGGTTGGACACCTAAGTTATCAACAGACCATTCTATCGCTTGGACTGTTGATTGGTACAAAAAATATGCATCTGGTGAAAATATGGAATCTTTCACACGACAACAAATCGATGCATTCAAAAATTTATAAGGGGGCTATAAAATGGAACAGAAAAAATGCCGTTTTTGCCACTCATTACTAACAAATACTTTTTTAGATTTAGGAGTTTCCCCTCTCGCTAACTCATTTGTAGCTCCTGAAAACTCAGATAAAATGGAGCCATTTTATCCGCTGCACACATTTGTTTGTCACTCTTGTTTGCTTGTACAATTAGATGAATTTGAATCTCCGCACAATATTTTTCATGACTATTTATACTTCAGTTCTTACTCATCAAGCTGGCTACTACACGCTAAGCAATACGTAGAAATGGCTATGAAACGTTTTAACTTAACAAACCATTCGAAAGTAATTGAAATTGCGAGTAACGACGGATACTTATTACAATACTTTCAAAAAGAAAATATCGAGACGTTAGGAATTGAGCCAGCAAAAAATGTAGCAGAAATCGCTATCCAAAAAGGTATTCCTACTGAAGTAAATTTTTTCAGCAATGATTTAGCAAAAAAGTTACCGCAAGCAGATTTAATCGTCGCAAATAACGTATTAGCACACGTTCCGAACTTACACGATTTTGTCACCGGTTTAAAAACGTTATTAAAACAAGATGGCACGATAACAATTGAATTCCCGCACTTATTAAATCTCATATCATGTAAACAGTTTGATACTATATACCATGAGCATTTCTCCTATTTCTCACTTATAAGTCTTCAAAAGGTTTTAGCTCACCATCATTTACAAATTGTTGATGTAGAAGAACTTTCAACGCACGGTGGGTCATTGCGTATTTTTATAAACCATCATAATGACTCATCCACTATCCATTCCAATGTTACAAACTTAATCCAAAAAGAAGTAGATCACGGACTAGATACATTAGATTGCTATCTCCTTTTCTCTAAACACATCGAACAATTGAAAATAAATATTTTAAAATTTTTTATAGAAGCAAAAGCTTTAAACAAACAAATTATAGGTTATGGTGCTCCTGCTAAAGGAAACACCCTTTTAAATTATTGCGGGATTGGAAAAGAATTTCTAGCTTATACAGTAGATAAAAACCCTCACAAACAAAATCTCCTTCTACCAGGTACCCGCATTCCAATACAATCTCCAGAAGAAATTAAACGTACAAAACCAGATTACATTCTCATACTTCCTTGGAATTTGAAAGATGAAATTATGAAAGAATGCTCTTTTATTCGTGAATGGGGCGGCAAATTTTTAGTAACGATACCAGAAGTTGAGGTAATTGAGCCATGAAAAAAATCCTTATAACAGGCGGTAGTGGATGGATTGGTAAATATGTTGTAAATTCTCTTATACAAAAGGGCTATGAAGTGCACGCCACTTACAATACAAATAAACCTTCTCACCTTTCTTGCCATTGGCATAAAGTAAACTTACTTTGCGATGAAGAAGTAAAAAAACTCATTTACGACATGAAACCTAGTCATCTCATTCATTTAGCTTGGGAAGCAGTGCCGCCAGCGTGTTATGTGTCTATTCATAATTACTATTGGCTTACATCTAGCATCTCATTAATTCAACACTTCACAACATGCGGCGGAGAGCGAGTCGTTGTTGCAGGTACTGGCGCAGAGTATGAATGGTTTAACGGCGTACTATTTGAAGATTCACCACTTCTTTCCTATAAAACCCCGTATTCATTATGTAAAAACGCACTACATTCCTGGCTACAATCATACGCTGAGCAAACAGGCCTCAGCATGTGTTGGGGCCGCATTTTCCATATGTACGGCCCTCACGAACAAGGGAATCGGCTCGTTTCTAACATTATCACTTCCTTATTAAAGAACGAGGAAGCACTATGTACACATGGAAAACAATCAAGAGATTTCCTCCATGTGGGTGACGTCGCTGATGCTCTCGTAACTGTATTAGAACACGGCGTTACAGGCACAATCAATATCGCTTCTGGTCAATCTGTACAAATTAAAGAATTAGCTTCTATCATTGCTAAAAAGATAGGAAAAGAACATTTAATTAAACTAGGTGCGATCCCTTTCTCTAAAGATGAACCTTTATTCGTCGGCGTTAATGTAGAGCGTTTAAAAAATGAAGTAAACTGGAAGCCAACATACAATCTAAATACAGGAATCGAAGAAACAATTTTATGGTGGGAATCATTTATAAAAAAGCATAACGATACGCCTCACTAAAACGTAAATCCTTCGCTCCTCTCGCTAAATCCTTATACCATTCTTCTAATTTTTCAGGTGTTATAATATGATGCGTTCCCATTCCCCCATGCTTACTAGCTTCAGAAAGAGTCGGACCAATTTGTAATTTCCGCTTTCTCATCGCATCATTCCACGGACTAAATCCAAACCATAATATACAAGCAAGTGGCGGATAAATCATAGATTCATGTGCAGATAAATGTCTTCCAACCGTATAACTTCCGTGTGCATGATTATGAATAAATCTACCTCTTCTCCATAACGCCCAATCTTCTGGTAAATAGCCGTGAAATCGCTGTTTCATTAAAGGTATCCCAAAGTTAAGGTCCGGATAATTATAGTTAAGATCATCGACCATAATAAGCCCTTCCAGCCAATACATCCTCCCTCCCAATTCATTCAGTGATTTCCAAAACTGATTTTTATCTTGTACACAAAGAAACTCAGTCGTATTTAAAATCATTTTCCATCCCTTTACTTCTTGTTCTACCATCATCACTTCATGATCTGTCGCTAGTGCATCAAATTCCGGATTTGCAGCATCTCGCACTTCCCAGTGTGGTGCGAATTTTTTACAAATTTCAACCGAACGATCTGTTGAACCTTTATTAATTAAAATGCCATGATCGAATAGTTTCGTATGATGAGCAAGCCACCACGGTAATAAATACTCTTCATTGTAAAAATGAGAAATTACGGTTGTAGTTATAACAATCTCCTCCTCTTTCTCTATTAATCTACTTTTTCATCCTACTGTTACTATACTTATCAGTTATGTAATTGGTTTCTTTTATTTTAAAAATATGTTTTTCTACCATATACTATGCTTTCTTAAACAATTTCCATTTTCTAAAGAAACATCCCAATAAACTGAAAATTAAGTTATAATATCATTATAAAATATGAAGGAGGAATGCACTCATGTACTACAACACTTCATTCGAAAACGATCAACCTGTAGGCCGTCTATAAACTAAGGCGGGCATTCATATAACACGTACACTATGCCTCGTCTTAGGGAACTCATAATACCCTAAAAATAGACGGAGGTACTTTACATGAAACAAACAATTTTAGGAGCTATATGTTTATCACTAGCAGCTAGTATATGGGGCGGTATGTATGTTGTTAGTAAATACGTACTCGACTTTATCCCACCATTGACACTCGTTTGGCTACGCTTTATCATAGCTTTTGTTGTTTTATATGCAATTTTGAAATTAGCTGAGAAAAAGCAAAAGAAGAAAGTAACCATTCGCAAAAAAGATTGGATTTTATTCGCTTGGATTGGATTTATCGGATATTTCATTTCGATTACATGTCAATTTATCGGAACAAAATTATCTGACGCTCATACAGGCTCGTTAGTAACATCAGCCACACCAGCATTTATGGTTATATTTGCGGCGATCATTTTAAAAGAAAAACTAACTGCCCGTAGACTTCTATCTATTATCATAGCGACAATTGGTGTCATCATCGTAATTGGATGGGATATTGAAATTGGGTCCTATTTTATCGGTACAATCATATTAGTTGGAGCCGCTATTACGTGGGCTTTACTATCCATTTATGTAAAAATCGCTTCCGCTCAATTTTCATCTTTAGTTATTACAACGTACGCCATATTCTTTTCACTCTTTTTTATTACACCTTTTATGATATGGGAACTACAATCAGCCTCTTTCGAAACAATAAATACGTACGTAATATTAGGCGTAGTTTACTTAGGAGTCGTCTCAACAGCAGGTGCCTTTTTCCTTTGGAATAAAGGATTGGAATTAATGGACGCAAGCATCGGATCATTATTTTTCTTCTTCCAACCTATCGTCGGATCATTGCTTGGTTGGCTGCTCTTAAATGAGACATTAAATAGTAACTTTTTTATTGGTGGTATTCTTATTGTATGTAGTGTTTTCATTACTACTTTTGAAAAGAAATAAAAAACAGGCAGAGATTTTTAATCTCTGCCTGCTCCATACTCTTTACGCACTCCAATGCGATGGACGGGACAACATTTTCGGTAATTTCGTATGTGTATCCCCTTTCGCCGCATTAATTTGAACTTGCGTCAGAAAAATACTATTTGTAAAATCAGCGCCGCGAATATCTGCATCTCGCAAATCTGCTCCGATAAGATCTGCTCCTCTTAAGTTTGTTCCATTTAAGTTAGCCGCAATTAAGTAAGCTCCTCTTAAATCCGCTCCTTGCAAATCTTTCTTTTTCAAATTCGCTCCCATAAGGTCTGCTCCGCGATGACTCATTCGTTTCTTACGCGTTGGATTCATTTCCTTCCAAACTAGCTCACTCGTTTCTAAAAGTAAAACATTGACTTCCGCACGGTGTAATGGAATATTTACTTTCATTAACTCGTCCGCAGTTAAATTTGAAAGGCGCTCCGTCTCTTCAATCGCTTTACTTAGTTCTTTATGAATCGATTGTGTCGCCTTTAACAGAATCGCCTCATTCAAATACCACAGTATTTCATGAAGCTGATGCATAATCGGAAAAGCATCATACATTTTTCTCGCATGCTTTGCATCTTGCCGCCAATCAATCCCGTTAAATGTAACTTGCGAAATCTTCTGCCCAGCACCGAAACACTCAAACACTGTACAACCTTTATAACCTTTTCCTCTAAGATTTTTATGTATGCTACATTTAAAATCTGACTGTAAGTTAGAACATGGTTTCCCGCCATCTTTATTCACCGCAAAATCTACCGATGCTGCGAATGGTAACGCCACGCAACATAAACCGAAGCATTTTTCGCAGTTTGCTTTTAAATGATCGTTATGATTAGTCAAAATATATACCCCCTGTTGTCTTTTGACTATTTCATAATATTCCAACCTTATTAAATAATCAATTTAAAAATAAACGAGCTTCTTTCATTTCAAATCATAACTTTATCATTCGATTTCCTTTCAATTGAAAAAGACAACTTCTATCTAATGAATTATAATTAAATTATAAATATTCAAACTAAAAGGAGACTTACTATGGCACTCGAAATGAAAACCAACTGTCAAATTTGCGATCAATCTCTTCAACCAAACTCTGAAGCTTACATTTGTGTGTATGAATGTACATTTTGTACACCATGCACAGAAGAGAGAGAAAACGTTTGCCCAAACTGCGGCGGCGAATTAGTACGTAGACCTAAGAAAAAACAGTAAAAAGCAAAGCGATATCGCTTTGCTTTTCTCTTTTTTTGAGGATTTGAAATTATATCAACGATTTTTCAAATATATCGAACACAACTTCAAATATATCAACGATTTTTTTAATATATCGACGTTTCGACAAAGGATATCGACTTACCGGCAAATAACGACACTACTTTATGCATTGAAACTCCAATTAAACATTCAAAAACTTCACACAAACAGGCTCTGGTACAACAACATCAGATTGCAGCAGTGTTAACTTCCCTGTCGTTTCATTTCTTGAAAATAGCACAAGATTATGTGACTTTTCATTTGTAGCAATAAGAAACTTTTCAGTCGGATCTATTACAAAGTCCCTCGGCCAATTTCCCTCTGTAGATGTATGTGCAACAAATGTAAGCTCACCTGAATTTTGATCCACACTGAAAACAGCAATACTATTATGGCCACGGTTCGCTGCATATACAAAACGGCCGTCAGAAGAAATATGAATCGCACTTCCTTGACTATTGTCATCAAATTCTTTCGGAACGGTAGAAATATATTGCAACTCTGTAAAGGACCCTTCTTCCGGATTATATGATAATGCAATAACTTCCGAACTAAGTTCAGTCATCACATAAGCATGCTTTTCGTTCGGATGAAAAGCAATATGTCTCGGACCACTTCCTGGGTTCACAGACAAGCTATTCACTTCTTTTAACTTACTATCTTTTATTTCATATGTAATGATTTTATCAATTCCTAAATCAACACCTACCACATATTTTTCATCTGGAGTATATCCCGCGTAATGTGCATGTGGTTTTTCTTGTCTTTCTTTATTCGGACCTGAACCTTTATGTGTAATAATAGAGGCAACGTTAACAGTCCCATTTTCCTCATCTACTACAAAAGACTCAATCGTTCCTTTATGGTAATTCGCTGTAACTACCGTACGATTTCCACTATCCACACTAATATGACAAGGAGAAGCCCCTTCTACTACTTGTCTATTTTGTTCCGTTAGCTCTCCAGTATGACCATTAATCGAATAAGCAGCTACACCACCAGCTTCTCCTTCTTTAACAACAGAATAGAGATATTCATTATTTTTGCTGATCGTTACATATGTAGGGTTATCCAGCTTAGCCGCAAGTGTTACATTACTAATTTTTTGCGCTGCCGTGTCTAACGTAAACTTATATATCCCTTCACTATTTTCTTTCGTGTACGTTCCAACATATCCGATAAACTCTTTGTTATCCGCCATTTTCATAACCCTCTCTCCCTATATTTTTCGTTCACCATACTACTTAAAATATTTTATGTTGAAAGAGTATCCTAAAAAATCGGAGTACCTCTTTATACGTTACCACATTTTCCTTCTAAATAGCCTTTAAACCCACTTTTTTTGATACGCTGCTATACTTTCATATTCTTCTTCCAAGTGACGTGCCAAACGAATATAAATCGGTGTTAATTCTTTATATTTCTCCACACTTTCCATGTTTGGCTCATGATAAAAGTTGGCACCTACCATTTCAGAAACTACGTGTAATGAATCTACTTCACCTAAACTATATAAACCGAGGATTGCCGCTCCTAAGCAAGAGCTTTCGAAACTTTCCGGAACATGTACGTCTTGATGAAAAATATCCGCCATCATCTGTCTCCAAAGTTCTGACCTTGCAAAACCACCTGTCGCTTGAATTTTTTTCGGTTCGCCAATTAATTCTTTTAACGAAAGAAGGACTGTATACAAGTTATAAATGATTCCTTCTAAAACCGCACGGATAAGATGCTCTTTCTTATGATGTAGGCCAAGCCCAAAGAAAGATCCCCGCGCATTCGCATTCCATAAAGGAGCTCTTTCACCTGCTAAATATGGATGAAATAATAAACCGTCAGAACCAGGATTCACTTTCGCTGCAATTTCCGTAAGCACTTCATATGGATCTTTCCCTAAACGTTTCCCATGCTCAACTTCTAACGTACATAATTGGTCGCGAACCCACCTAAAAATCATACCACCATTATTAACCGGTCCACCAATTACCCAAAGGTCCTCAGTTAACGCGTAACAAAAAATCCTCCCCTTCGGATCCGTTACAGGCTGATTCGTTACAACTCGCACTGCACCGCTCGTACCAATTGTAATAGCAACTACTCCAGGTTCTATTGCATTTACACCTAAATTCGATAGTACCCCATCACTCGCACCAACTATAAAAGGAGTAGTAACAAGTACATTCATCTCTCTTGTAAGTTCTTCATGCATCCCTATTAAACTGTGCGTCGTTGGAACAACTGTAGATAGCTTTTCCTCTGTGATTCCTGCAACACGCAAGGCTTCTTCATCCCATTTTAAAGATTTCAAATTGAACATTCCTGTTGCTGATGCAATAGAATAATCAATTACATATTTCTGAAATAACTTATAGAAAACATACTCTTTAATTGAGATGAATTTATAACTCTTTGCAAATAACTCAACATGTTCATTTTTAAGCCAAACTAATTTCGAAAGTGGTGACATAGGATGGATTGGCGTTCCAGTACGAAGGTAAATTTCATGACCATTCATATCAGTTTTTATTTTTTCTGCCCAGCTCGCGCTTCTATTATCTGCCCAAGTGATACATCTCGTTAACGGCTTCCCTGCTTCGTCTACAGCAATGACACTATGCATGGCCGAACTAAAAGAAACACAAAGAATATCACCTGGCTGTACATTACTTGATTGTATAGTTTCCTTAATCGTATGTATGACCGCTTGAAAAATCTCTTCTGGATCTTGTTCCGCTGTTTCTGGCGTAGGAGAATATAAAGGATATTCAATTCCATGACTTGCAATAACAGATCCATCAACCGAAAACAAAACTGCTTTTGTACTAGTTGTTCCAATATCTACACCAATCATATATTTCGAACTCACTATGTAACCCCTTTCAAATTATTCCGATAACAAAAAAGACACTCCATTATGAGAGCTACGTTTTCATAAACTTCACTCTCATAATGGGGCCTTTTTATAACCATTGTGCTGTTTTGAAACTGCATGGTGTCTTTTCATATTGCTGCTTTCATGTAATAAGGTACCAAACTCGGGATTTATTTTACAGGATGAAATTACATAGGGATTGGTCCTCTCATGAAATAGCAATTTGTGAAAACTTTACTTCCTTATAACTTAGGCGCTTTCGCCCAATCCGCAGCGAACTTTTCTATACCTTGATCTGTTAGTGGGTGCATAGCAAGTTGTTCAATTACTTTATAAGGAATTGTTGCAATGTGAGCACCTGCCATCGCTACACGAGTGACATGATCTGGGTGTCTAACAGAAGCCGCAATAATTTGTGTATCTAATAGATGAACATCGAATAGTTCAGCAATTTTAGCAACTAATAATACGCCATCTTCAGAAATATCATCTAAACGACCTAAAAATGGAGAAACGTACGTTGCACCTGCTCGAGCAGCTAAAAGAGCTTGATTCACAGTGAAAATAAGTGTAACGTTCGTTTTCACACCTTTTTCAGTAAGATAACGACAAGCTTCTAATCCTGCTAGTGTCATCGGAAGTTTTATTGTAACTTTTTCATCGCTACCGTTAATTTTAATCAGTTCTTCTGCTTGAGCGATCATCTCTTCGGCTGTAACAGCATCTGGCGTTACCTCTGCCGAAACAGATTCAACGTTAGGTACTGCCTGACAAATTTCTGCAATACGGTCTTCAAACTTAATGCCTTCTTTCGCTACTAAAGACGGATTCGTTGTAACACCAGCTAAAACACCTAGTTTATATGCCTTTTTTATGTCCTCAAGATTTGCAGTATCAATAAAAAACTTCATGATTTATTCCCTCCATTTTTTAACGTTAACGAGTTATATTATTTCTTTTCTACCGCATGTCCACCAAATTCATTGCGCAGTGCTGCTACAACTTTTCCTGTAAACGTATCATTGTCTAATGAGCGGTAGCGCATTAATAGAGACATTGCGATAACAGGAGTTGCTGTTTGAAGGTCTAATGCTGTTTCTACTGTCCATTTCCCTTCACCAGAAGAATGCATAACACCCTTAATTTCATCCAGTTTCGCATCTTTAGAAAATGCATTTTCAGTCAATTCCATTAACCATGAGCGAATAACTGAACCGTTGTTCCATACTCTTGATACTTTTTCATAATCGTAGTCAAATTCACTTTTCTCTAGAATTTCAAATCCCTCACCGATAGCAGCCATCATACCGTATTCAATTCCGTTATGAACCATTTTTAAGAAGTGACCACTACCAGCTTTTCCAGCATATAAGAATCCACTTTCTACAGCTGTATCACGGAAAATAGGTTCAACGATATCCCAAGCTTCTTGATCTCCTCCAATCATGTAACATGCACCATTGCGAGCGCCTTCCATTCCGCCAGAAGTTCCTGCATCCATAAAGTGAATACCATCTTTCTTTAATTGCTCATATCGGCGGATAGATTCTTTATAATGCGAATTACCAGCTTCAATTAAAATATCTCCTTTTGATAAAAGCGGTGTAATCTCATTAATAACAGAATCAACAACAGCATGCGGAACCATTACCCAAAGAATTCTTGGTGATTCCAATGATTGAACAAGTTCGCTTAAACTAGATGTACCTGTAGCACCGTACTCTTTCATTTCTTCCACTGCACTCGTATTTAAATCAAATGCTGCTACTTCATGTTTATGATCAATTAAATTTTTCCCTAAATTTAATCCCATTTTTCCTAAACCAATTAATCCTACTCTCATAATATAATTCCTCCTTGAATTACCTTTCATCATAAATACATGTTAATAAAATGATGAATATCTTTTTGTCATATTGCTTCACTTGTAAGAATGTACTTATTTTTTCAATTCCTCATCTAACCACCATTTAAACTCACTTTCTTGTAACAGAGCATTCGCAGCATCTGGACCATACGAACCCGACTTATATTCATGAAGTGGTAACAAGTTTTCCTCGAATGCTTCAAGTATTGGCTGTACCCATTCCCATGACAATTCAACTTCTCTCCAGTGCGCAAAGAATGTAGAATCTCCACATACAGCATCATAGATAAGTCTTTCATAAGCTTCAGGTATTCCCACTCCTGTTTGCTCACAAGTAAAATGAATACGGATTGGTTCAAGCTCGCCATTGTTCAATGGATTTTTACTATTTAATTGGAGTGAAACATTTTCATTTGGGCTAATTTCAATGATTAACAAATTAGGCTCTGCATTAGGATTACTATCTTGATATTGCTGTTTTAATGTATTTTTAAATTCAATTACAATACGAGTAGATTTTTCTTTCATTCTTTTTCCTGTTCGTATATAAAAAGGAACGCCCGTCCAAAATGCGTTATCGATCCATAGGCGCGCCGCAACAAATGTGTCTGTTTGAGAAGAAGGATTTACTCCTGGCTCCTCTCTATACGCTGCAACTTGTTGGCCCTTTATCTCCCCTGAAGCATATTGTCCGCGAATGATATGGTTCTGAACGTCTTCTTTTTTCACTTTACGAAGAGTCTCCATTACCTTTCGTTTTTCCTCACGAATTTCACATGCATTTATCTTTTCCGGCAAATTCATTGCAGTCATCATTAATATTTGCAACATATGATTTTGAACCATATCGCGAATGGCCCCTGCATGATCATAATATGCTGCTCTTTCTTCTACACCAACCGTTTCACTCGCTGTTATTTGTACATTCGCAATATGTTCTTTATTCCAAATCGATTGGAGAACAGGGTTTGCAAATTCAAGTGCTTCAATATTTTGAACCATTGGCTTACCTAAATAATGATCAATACGATATATTTCGTCTTCTTCAAACGTTCGGCTAAGCTTATCATTCAGCTCTCGAGCAGATGGAAGATCGTGACCAAACGGTTTCTCAATCATTAGGCGCTTCCAGCCATCCGTTTCATCGAGTCCACTTCCCTTAATATTTAAAGCAATGGTCTCAAAGAAGTCAGGAGTAACTGAAAGGTAGAACATTCTATTCCCTTGTATATTTTGTTCTTCTTCCCTTTCACGAACTACTTGTAATAACCTTTTATAGTCTTCCGGCTTATTCACATCTAACGGACAATAACGAAAATACTCTAAAAAATCTTCTACTTCCAGAGCACCTTCTTCCCTGCGACGAGAAAAAGTTTCTATGGATTCTTTTACTCTTTTTTGAAAATCTAAATGAGATACTTCACGTCTTCCAAGCCCAATAACGGATATTTGCTTTGGAAGCTTTTGATCTCTATATAAATTATATAGCGCGGGGTAAATTTTTCTTTTAGCTAAATCCCCTGTTGCTCCAAATAAAACAAAGGTCATTGATTCCAATTTCAGTCCCCCTCGTGATGTATAGTCATTTTTACTATAGTAAAAATGCATTGTACAGAAGCTGCCATTATTGTTGATTCACTCTTGCTTCTTAACTTTAAAATTTTTATATTTGTCGCTTTCTAATTGTCCCCAATATTAATAGTGGCAATTCAAAGCATTTTTACCACATACTACTTACCTATTTTAACTTATATAAAATAACTTAATTACTTTTAGTAATTTAATTATGTTATGTATTACATATTAACCACATAGATTATTATCGTCAAGAAAACTGTCTCGAATTAAAGATATTAATTCCGTAACATCTTATTAGAAATATGTTGAACTGAATAATAAAAAGGCAAGACCGAACATATTCTTGTTCGATTTTGCCTTTTTACTATTGCTTCAAATGATTTTTAACGGCCCTTATAACTAATTCATGATCCTCTTCTGGTGGTAATCCTGAAACTGTTATCATTCCAATAACCCCTACATCTTTTATTTGGACCGGAAAACATCCACCAAACGCAGCATAATCCGACCTATCTAAAAGATACTTTTCATTATATGGAACGCCCGTTATTTCACTTTGTATCTGCATATAATACGAGCTATGATTATGCAAAGAAACAACTCGTTTTTTACGCTCAATCCATTGCGTATTTTCCGCAGTTGTCCCTGTCATCTTGAAATGAAATAGTTGCACACCATTTTTTGCTATATCAACAGCAATCAATTTCCCTTCTTGCCTCGCCGTTTCAACGATAAATAAACCTATTTGCAAAGCATCTTCATTTGTAAAAGAGGAAAATTGAAGTGTTTCCTCCTCTATTAAAATTTGTTTACTGATTTCATTCAAATTTGAAGTACTCATATGTTTATCCCCCTTACTCACTTTATGCGACTCTATCGTACGACCTTTCCATATAACTAATACCGTAAAACGTACTCTTCTCTTCTTGGTGCTATTATGAATTATATTTAACTCATTAAAAATGTATGTCCTCTAGTGCTAAACATTTCGTATAGCAGTTTTCTTCCTGCTACATACAAGCATAAAAAAACCAGTTACTTAAGCAACCGGTTCGCTAACAATTTCATATGGAATATTCATTCAACCAAAGGAATGCTT
Source organism: Bacillus sp. HY001 (assembly GCF_007558965.1). NCBI lineage: Bacteria > Bacillati > Bacillota > Bacilli > Caryophanales > Bacillaceae > Bacillus > Bacillus sp. HY001. The sequence continues at coordinate 103,539 of NZ_VLTE01000026.1, forward strand.
GTTCATAATCACCAAAAAATTTCACAGCTTCTTTTGTATTAGATTGTTGTAAATAATTTAGTATCTCTCCTTCTTCAAGAAGAAAAGCAATTGCCTTACTATGACTCAAAATCGTTTCATTGAAAAACTTATCTTTCCATGCTTTTTGAACAGAAAAATGATCTGGTATGTATCCTTTTCTATCGACCAGTAATTTGTATTTCCGCCCCTCAGAAATGAATTGCTGACAAACTTGCTCGAAGCAATTAAACCATTCATACACATCATCTGTTTTAATCTTGCCGATAAGACGGGTAACAATTATATCTCCCGAAACCGTTGTACTAATATTCAGTTTACTCAACCTAAAATCATCTCCCTTAGCTACAATTATGCGGAAATATCTCATAAAATCAACAAGATAAAAATGTAGCGCATTAAAAAGGACAGACTCTCCAAACGGAGAAGCCTGTCCCAAAATCGTTCTATTTTATTTTGCATTAGAACTAACAATCGTGAATTAGAATAATGATTTAATACTTGCTAAAACAGTAAGTACACCTACAATAATAACAAATACGTTACTCATTTTCCCTTTGTATTTAGCTAGTACTGGTACTTTATTGATTGCATACATCGGTAATAGACATAAGATAGCAGCAACTAATGGACCACTTAGAGAATCAATAAGTCCAAGGATACTTGGATTTGTATAAGCAACAAACCAGCATGATAATACAACAAAAGTAAGAACGATTGTCTTAATTGTTTTTTCTTCAATTACTTTCCCACGTGATTTACCGAACTTAATAATCATGTCACGCATTACTTCAAACGCTCCGATATAATGGCCAAGGAAAGACTTTGTAATAGCCACAAAAGCAATGATTGGAGCTGCAATCGTAATTACAGGTGAATTAAGCTCATTCGCAAGATATGAAAGAATTGATAAGTTTTGCTCTTTTGCCATTTTTAAATCCTCTGGAGTCAAGCTTAATGTACTACTCCAAACGAAGAACATAACTACAGCGAATGTCATGATATAACAAACTTTTTGTATTTGCGCACATTTAGCATCAGTAGCTTCTATGCCATACGTAGCTCTCTGCTTCACAACAAATGATGAAATCATAGGTGAATGATTAAATGAGAATACGATGATTGGTAGAACCAACAATATCGTTCCAAAATATCCTGTTCCTGTTGAAGCAGTAGAAACAGCTGAGAAGCTAAGCATTGACGTATTCCACTGTGGAATTAAAGATATTGCGATAAACAGTAGAGAAGCTATGAAAGGATACACTAGCATACTCATGATCTTTACAGTAATATCTTGCCCAAAATTCAGTATAGCGATAAGACCAAGAACTAATACAAGTGATAAAATAGCCCTTGGAGGTTCTGGCATGTGCAATTGATGTACGATAAAACTACTTGCAGTATTTGTAAGCGCAACCGAATACATTAGTACGATTGTATAAATTGAACCGAAATATACGATGTTAAAAATGATACTTGCTTTATTTCCGAAATACTCTCTAATTGTACCTGTGATCCCCTCATCAGCAGAATTAGAAGCGTATATCATTTTAGCAAGTGCCCTATGTGAGTAATACATAACTGGATATGCAAGCAATGTAATTAGTAGTAATGATAATAATCCACCTGAACCTGCATTAATCGGTAAAAAGAGCACCCCTGCTCCAATTGCAGTTCCAAATAGGCTCAATGCCCATGTAGTATCCTGCTTATGCCACTTTTTCGGATCTGCATATTGCTCATTTTTTAGTGCGGTATTTTCAGCTTGAACTTCTATTTTCTTTGCAGTATTCCCGTTCATATAATAGCTCCCCCTTGTATTCTATTCTCGCGTCTCTCTTTATCGCTAACGAACATTTCCTATTTTAGAAAATGAATTCCTTACAAGTTGCCCTACATTGTATGTCCTTCATCAAAATGAATCCAAATTGAAACACTCGCTAGTTAGCGTCCTAATATAATTGTTAGCGTTCACAAAATTGTTTACTCGTAATATCCGCTCTTTATATAAAGACCGCTTAAGAGAACAATATAGAATAGACTTCATATAATACGTTGCAACATTTTTAATAACAGTGTATTACTTTAATGGTTTCTCTTTTTTACTTTTAACAGTAATTTTAGCTAAACCAGCCTCTCATCATTTGTGAGGCATTTCTTTCTCAATTCTATACATCACTTTAATAGCTTCGGCAGCATTTATGGTATTGATTACACAAGCCACTGAAGCACTTTACATACATTTCGCCTCTAACCACACACCTTTCTTACTAGTAATCGCATTTTTTATATTTTCTCCAGAGATAATAAAATTTCTCTCGACGCCCTCATTATAACGTGTATATTTATAAAATTAATATTTTTATATTTTCAGAAATATTAATTGGATATAATTTTACATGGATAATATTTTACAGTTAGCACAAAACCCTTGTCCCTATCACTTAAAACGGAATTTTTCAGCAAAAAACACAGTAAAATATTGTTTATCTAAGTTACTTATTTTAAAAATACTTATATATTTCTTTACCGAAAAATTTTATTTTGATTTAAAAAAGATATTCTATTAAATAATTAATGTGGTTAAAAAGAAACATCTCTTCAAATGTATAAACCGATTTTAAGGATATATATTACAGAAGTTGCATTCATATACATTTTTAACTTGATCGGTAACGAGAGAACCGCTAACCTTTTGCTAAACGAAAAAATAAAATAAGCTGCCCATATGGACCATAGCCATCAACTTAAGGAAATGAATAAAATTTAACTAAATGGGTCATCCTTCCATGCATACCGCAAGGAAGGATGACCCATTTTATGTATA
>NZ_VLTE01000251.1:0-709 GCF_007558965.1 Bacillus sp. HY001
TTTCTTGATATGAATCAATGCATGTTAATCCGACGATTAAGAGAGTTAGAGGAAGATAAAATAATTACTAGGTGTGTATATCCTATAGTACCTCCAAAGGTTGAGTATGAACTTAATGAAATAGGTTATTCCTAGAACCCGTAGTAACTGCCATCTGTGATTTGGAAGATAAATTTAGTGGTTTTGTAGAAAAAACAACTAATAAACCACTGGGGGAATAGCTCAAGGTATTTAAATCATTGCTACTATCTGATATTTTTGGCATATAAATTGTTCGGTCCTATATTTTTATAGTACCTATAATAGTTAGTATTCCTCTGCAAAGACCAGAAGTTTTATTTCCTAAAAAACTCTTCACATTATAAAATGTTAATTTTATTGCTTTCATTTTTTTATAAATATTATTCTGGGAATATGGACAATTTAACTATGTAGATGTCTAGAAGAAATTAGAAAATGAATGATTCGGAACACCAAACGAAAATGAGTGCCACTGAACACACTGCGCTATGGGCTTAATATATGGATGATAGCTTGGCGTGTTATATTTTTCGCTATTAAATAATACACAGAACAGCAAATTCAATAATAGTAAAACTAGTTCTACTGGATGGTTAACTAAACGAAGACCTATTAATACAACTGAAATTAGTGGAGTGTACTTAAATATTCAAAAAACAACGTTGAAAATGGTGCTTGAGTTAGGGTT
>NZ_VLTE01000252.1:0-608 GCF_007558965.1 Bacillus sp. HY001
TTCTTTAAGCTATCTGTAGCGGCTAAGAAACTATTCTTAGACATTGCCATGCAACAACATACAGAAACAACATTAAAGCGTTCATTGGACAAGCAGGACGAAAGAGGAAACAAAACTCACTTCGGTGGGATGTATCGTTTCTTACATAAAAAATATCCGCATCAGATCCGTGCGGTTATCGAGGAATTAACAACTGCATTACCATGTACGGGGAATCCCCTATTCAAAATTTGCAAAATGCAAAAAGGTGTAAAGCATACAAAACGATATACGACATTATATCTGTCTATCCATTCAGACTTCTTATGCTCGAAAGAAGCTGGAGAAGAACAACATAGGGATCCATTTACACCAAAAGCTACCTATGCTCGAAAAGCGAAGTTTATCGAAGCAGTCCTACAAGAGATGAATATCGGTGAACTTTCTGCAGACATGAATAAATTTATTCATGTATTAAAGCATACTTGTCATCGTCAAATCCGCAGTGTAATTCGTGGACTTCGTGACATGATTGATCGAAAAGAAGGATATCCAACGAAAATTGTATATACATTGAAAAAACTATTACATCAAACATCTCAATATCAAATCCTTGATGCTGCAGCGAA
>NZ_VLTE01000253.1:0-311 GCF_007558965.1 Bacillus sp. HY001
GTGGTATACCTATTCCGATTAATGGGTATTGGGACGAAAGCGCTAAACAAATAAGTTTCGATTCACCATATGCCTCCTTTTTTGGCAACTTGACAATAATTGATGAGACCGCTATAAGCATTCGGCATTTCATTTTAAGTGGACGGTTTATAATGAAACCTCCCTCTTTGCTGGCTGGTGAATACGGAAATTGGATTGCTACAACCTTTACAACCCGTTTGGGACCTCCCATATATACTAATGTTTTACCACCTGCTGGTGCCTTTTCAGTCTCAAGTATGCTCTTGGGACAGCAATTGTTTTAATTAGAC
>NZ_VLTE01000254.1:0-1825 GCF_007558965.1 Bacillus sp. HY001
GTATTATAACAATAGTTTTTGCATAAACTAAAGAAGACGAGATGCTCCAACATCTCGCCTTATGTAACTGTTACCGCAAGGTGGCTAGTTGCTAAAAAGTTTATTTTTTCTTAGAACCGCCCTTCACACGCTTGCAGGCATTTGAACCGCACCCAATTTGTTAGACAAATAACTAACAATTGGAGGTGCGGTTTTATTATGTCTAGAAAATATAAATTCGAATTAAAAAGAAATGCCGTTGAACATTATTTAAATACAAATGATTCTTTTAAAGTGACTGCCAAAAAATATCAAGTCAGTATATCGTTATTAAAAGAGTGGGTGGCACGTACTAGAGAACAAGGAATAGAGTCCTTAAACTCTAAATGTACAAGGTATGACATTCAGTTTAAAATGGAAGTATTGAATTTTATGAACAATACAGGAGCTTCGCCCCTACAAGCGGCCGCTATGTTCAACGTTCCATCTCCTCGTACCGTTAGGAAGTGGCGATCAATGCTAGAATCACAGGGGATAGATGCTCTTCGTAAAACAAGTAAGGGGTACTCCACTGTGAAGAAGAAACAGGCTATTGCACCTAAGAAAAAACAAAATATTAACTCTCAAAATGATTTACAAAAAGAAATTGAATACTTACGCATGGAAAATGCTTATTTAAAAAAGTTACACGCCTTAATTCAACAAAAACAACAATCTCTGAAAAAGACAAAGCACACATAATATATGAGTTAAGGCATGAATATAAAATTATCGACTTGATTAAAGCGGCTGAAATGGCTCGTAGTACATATTATTACTGGGTGAAACAAATGAGTCGTGAAGATAAATATAACGAGGTTAAAGAAAGTATTAAGCAGATTTTTCAGGAACACCAAGGGCGATATGGCTATAGGCGTATCACACTTGAATTACGTAATCAGGGCTATACCATTAACCACAAAACCGTCCTTCGCTTAATGAATCAATTAGGGTTAAAATCGTTGGTAAGAATCACTAAATACCGCTCTTATCGCGGGAAGGTTGGGAAGGTAGCGCCAAATGTCTTGAAGCGTGATTTCAAGGCCTCTAAGCCTAATGAAAAGTGGGTTACAGATGTTACTGAAGTTCATTTGTTTGGTGAAAAACTCTACCTATCTCCTATTCTAGACTTGTTTAATGGTGAGATTATTTCCTATAATATTGAGAAACGCCCTACATTCCTTCTAGTCGAAAGGATGTTAGATAAGGCTTTAAAATGCTTGGATAAAGAAGATACTCCTATCCTTCATTCAGATCAAGGTTGGCACTATCAAATGGATAGATATCAATATATTTTAAGAGAAAATAATATAACTCAAAGTATGTCCCGTAAGGGAAATTGCTTAGATAATGCAGTCATTGAAAATTTCTTTGGCTTATTAAAATCTGAATTACTTTATCTTAAAGATTTTGAAAGTATGGAACACTTTAGGGAAGAACTAGAGAATTATATTTATTATTACAATAATAAAAGGATTAAGGCAAAATTAAAAGGATTGCCTCCTGTAAAATACAGAATTCAATCCTTATTAGCTGCTTAAATATATGTCTAACTTTTCGGGTCCAGTTCACATTGTGGGTGGTTCTTTTCGTTTTTCGTCGCTTTTTTTGTGCTTTCTTCCAAGACGTTGATAGGTATTTACCTACTCGTTTTGCAAAAAACACAGCGACTTCTCTAGCAATTACTTTTAAAATTTCAATTGCTATTATGAAAAGTATTTCCATGCGATCACCTCCTTTCTCCATAAAATGAAAGAGAAAGGATAGCAACCAACCACCCTGAAATATTCAGTTACGTTATATTAAT
>NZ_VLTE01000255.1:0-233 GCF_007558965.1 Bacillus sp. HY001
TTTCCTGCTGTATTAGGTCATGAAGGTGCCGGTGTTGTCGTTTCAGTAGGTGATGAAGTGACTTCAGTAAAACCTGGTGATCATGTGATTCCACTATATACGGCTGAATGTGGAGAATGTAAGTTCTGTCGTTCTGGTAAAACAAATTTATGTAGTGCCGTACGAGAAACGCAAGGTAAAGGTTTAATGCCTGATGGAACAACTCGTTTCTCTTATAATGGAGAGCCTATTTA
>NZ_VLTE01000256.1:0-543 GCF_007558965.1 Bacillus sp. HY001
TTTTGAAATTCCCTGCTTATGTATCTTCAACATCATAACCGAATTACATAAATTTAAACGTTATAAAAACTGTAGAAAAAAAGAAAAGAACGCCTTTTGACTGAAGCGTTCTTTCGATATCTATTCTTTTAAAAGATAGGTTACTTTATTTAAAATCTTTTCGATTTGTTTCGCGTTTTTACTATACATTTCGCTCGCTGATTTCGACTTTGTTTCTAAGGAAAATAGTTCAAGATCAGCATGACATTTTTTTAATGATGCTAATAATAAAGGTTTGTTTTGAGGAGAAGGCATTTGTAGTTTGTCATTATAAATGTCGATAGTCAGTTGTCCGTATGAATCAACTTGACCGAGAAAGACATTTTCGATAACAACACCGAGCTTTTCTAGTTCAGCATGTAGCCAAGCGCGGTTATGTCCACTTGCGGATAGCGGTTCATCTAAGACATTGCCATCCATAATAACAGTTTGTGGTTCTTTTTCGTTTGCTACTTTTAAACCGATGTCTTTTGCTGTGAGTGGTTGGCGATCTTTCTTTAATAA
>NZ_VLTE01000257.1:0-1054 GCF_007558965.1 Bacillus sp. HY001
TGCCTCAAATTTAGGAATTGCGATTAAAATCTCAGAGGACGGTGATATTTACATTTTTAGTAACGAAGAATTGTTGTTGAAAATATAGTGAAATGAGTCGAATGGTCCCAGCAACCGTGATAGGGAAATACGTTAATGAGTGAGATAGCATTTGATACTGAATTGAGACATAATTTGTATTTAATAGTCGAATGAGATTATAGGGAAGATCTCTTTACATTTCCTTAGGTTTTTTTACTGCTAATGATGTGTTTTATAAATAATACTTGTATAGATAGGGGCATACGGCCCTTTTTTAGTACTCTTTAATAAAAGGGAAAGAATGGTGAAAGTAGTTACTTTCAATTTAGATGGAACTTTGTCGATAGAGATAGTTCTCTCAAGCTTGTTATAAAAATCAATACGCGCTGTACATTAATGAACTCAAACATGTATCTGAAAAACAATATGCAAACTGATTTATTAAGTTATATACAAGAGGTATGTTTGGAAAGGAAAAGTATATGGAGTTTATTAGTCATGATTACAAATGCATCTTATGGAATATGCACCTTATTACCCTTCATTTTATATGGAATATTATTCCTCTCAAGTTTGTCGGTATTAACGCTTTCTATAGTATCGCTCCATTGTACCTATTTTCCGTTGTATTCTTTTTGACAACCAGATAATATGAATAAAATAGACAGACAAAAAATAAGCATAAGCTTCTTTTTCAAAATCTTTATCCCTTTTTATAAGCAAATATGTATTTCCAAGATGTTTATTTAAAGAATTAAGTACAATATAGAAAAATTATTCGCAGGATATATAGTAAGAATTTTTGCATTATAGAGAAAGTTCTTACTGATTTACAATTTATTTCTTCTTACAAATAAGCTTTTTATTACTTACTATAAATAGAGTTTCATAATTTATAAATAAGTTGTAAACTAATGGAAAGCAATAAATTAATGTGAATATACCAATATACATATTAGTGGAGAGTTTTAATAAATGAAGAAGAGGGGATTTTTCAATTGGTAAAAACAGCAAATAGTGCATACGATAATTT
>NZ_VLTE01000258.1:0-431 GCF_007558965.1 Bacillus sp. HY001
TAAACAAAGATGCTAAGGTTAAAAAACTTTTGAAAAGGAAAAAGTCAGCGCAAAGAGATATGTCTAGGAGATTTAAAAAAGGTGTAAAGATTCAATCTACCGGATATGAAAAAGCGAAAGCTGAACACCTGAGGTTATCTAGGAAAATTACGAATATCCGAAATAACCATATCCATCAAGCAACAGCAAAATTGGTGAAAACCAAACCAATGAGGATTGTTGTGTAAGACTTATCTATCTCAAACCTGTTAAAAAACAAAAAACTATCGAAAGCATTTTCATTTCAAAAATTAAACTTCTTCTTTCAATGTTTGTCATACAAATGCGAGAAGCATGGCATTGCGTATGTAAAAGCTGATAAATGGTTCGCTTCCAGCAAGATTTGCTCATGTTGCGGAGTAAAATACGACCATTCAGTTCAACCAGAAGGA
>NZ_VLTE01000027.1:0-16446 GCF_007558965.1 Bacillus sp. HY001
TGGCGGTACCCCTAATAAAAGCTGCAGAAGATTCCCACTTTAATTTTCTAACTGTATCATTTGCACGCTTTTATCGGTGGATAGGATTTCTTTTAGCTGTCTTCCTACCCGGATTTTGGATGGCATTACTTGCTTATCACCAAGATCAAATTCCTTTCCCTCTTCTTGCGACTGTGACTGTTGCAAGATCAGGTCTACCATTTCCAGCACCACTTGAGCTTATAATTGTTTTGTTCCTTTTTGAGATGTTCCGTGAAGCCGGTCAAAGATTACCCTCCCCCCTTGGTCAAACCCTTTCAGTGGTAGGCGGACTAATCATTGGGGATGCTGCAATCCGTTCGGGTTTTATCTCCCCTTCTGTCATTGTTATTACTGCTTTATCTGCTATTGCGGGATATACCTTAGTAAACCAAATATTAGCAGGAGCAGTATCCATACTCAGAGGGTTTGTACTATTATGTTCAATTTTGATGGGGTTATATGGATTTATGCTTGCCGGATTCGTAATCGTTCTTTATATCTCAAGATTACGTTCCTTTGGAATCCCTTACTTAGCTTTAGTTTTCCCAAAATCTAGTTCAGATTTTTTCAAGGGATTGTTTCGTTTACCGTGGAGAAGTTATAGACATAGAGTTGATTATCTCCGAACCAATGATAGTTCTAAAACGGACGAAGGAGAAGGAAAACAGTGAAGCTGCACAAAATAAAACTAATAATTATGATGCTTATCACTAGTGCAATGTTATCTGGATGTTGGAATATTAAAGAAGTTCAAGATATTTATTATGTTGCAGCTCTTGGTATAGATTTTAAAGAAGGAAAATATATAGCTTATGCTCAGTTACTTGACTTTTCTAACGTTGCTAAGTTAGAGGGGGCTAGACCTGATAAACAACCACCAGTGTGGATAGGAAGAGGTGAAGGTTTTACCATTACGGAAGCATTAAATCAATTATATAAGGATGCTCAACAAAGACTTTTTTGGGGACATGTATCTACAATAATATTAAGCGAAAGACTGCTCAGACAAGATATTAAAGACTCTATTGATTTTATTAATCGGTACCGAGAAATACGCTATAATATTCTCTTATACGCTACAAAGGAACCCATTGATGATATACTTAAAACAAAAGCCTTTTTTACATTATCGGGGTTGTCTACCATTCTCCATGAACCAAAGGAAAGGTATAAACAACGGTCTTACATACAACCTAAACAATTTTATCAATTTATTAGAGATAGTGATCCGATGGGGCAAACTGCTTATATCCCATCACTTAAAATTTCAACAGAAAATTGGAAAGAAGAATCCAAAAAAGCACCATTATTAAGAAATGATGGAGCGTTCTTTGTAAGGAATAATCGCCTAGAAGGATGGCTTTCTGAGACTGATTTAAACGGTCTAAGATGGATGGATGAAAAAAACGTTCGATCTCCTGTGTGGATTATTGAGAATGATAGCGCTGTTGTTTCCGTAGTGATAGAGAAACCTAAGATTACAATTCCCCCTATTATGAGTAGTAAGCCCATACTTTTTAATATTCGAGTTGAAGTTCAAGCTGGAATAAATGAGAAGATCAAGGAAATTAGTGATAAAGAGTTGATTACAAAAACTGAAGATATTATCAAATTAGAAATTCTAAAATCCTTTGAAAAAGGAATAGAAATAAATGCAGATATCTACAAATTAGGTGAATCATTATACCGTCAGAATCCAAGAAAATGGAAAGAAGAAGTAAAAACAGACTCGTTTTACTTAAATGAACACAGTATAAAGAATTTAAAAGTTAAAGTTAATTTAGTTAACTCCGGAAAGTTGAAGTACCAAGATGGATCCTAATATTAATTCAAACGGTATTTATAGTTTTTTAAAAAGGCCTAAGCTCTTGCAACACCGAGAAATTAGGCTTTTTTATATTGAATTCCTTAACGTTGTAAATCCGCATTTTCCTGACGCTACCCCTATATTAGGTTGCGCATGCATTGCTAAAATAGGATTAAGCCGGGTAAGATATAATTATTTTTCTAAATAGTCTACTTTATAATTATTTAATCCGTATATTTTGTTTTTAGGGATAATGATTTTGTTTAGTGTTATACATATTTCTTTTCTACTGTATAAACCTTGTCTCCTCCATGAATAATAAACAAGGGATCTAATTTAGCTGCTCTTTGTAATAAAAGTTCGAATTCACCACCCATCTTAAAACAGCTACCTTCAGGTCCGTTGCATCTGCTGTCTTCAAAAAACACAAAATTAAATTTATTCTTACAGTGTAATTTTTTCATTCATTCTTTCAGTAAATATTCTGAACGTCCATGTAGTGTCATAAACATCTTTTCCTTTCATAAAAATCAATAATCTATCTTTTTAATTACATGAAGATTAATTGTTAAGTTAATCAAAAAAATAAAGGTTCTATAATGAATCTTGAGAAGCAAAAATAATTGAAATCATTTGAGTATAGAGATGAAAAACTTAGATGTTGGGAACTTGTTTTTTGTGGCATCTTCAACCAGTGATGTATAGGTGCATCTTCTATGCCTCGAGATATCGCTATCCAAACTTTCTTTTCACACAGTGGGCTTATTTGGATTTTAAGTGATTTGATATGAGATTTATTGTGTTAGCGCCTTTACTAATTTTTATTGTATATAAGATAAAATGAAGGAATGGTGGAAATGAAATGTCTTTTTAAAGTTATAACAATTGCGCTTATAGCTGGGGCTATCAGCGGTTGCTCTGAGTTAGCGGAGATAGAAGAAAGAGGCTTTGTAGTAGGTGCCGCTTACGATATTGTTAAGGAAAAGAAATCTAATCCAATTATGAAAGGGACGTATCAAATGGTACTTCCCAGTAAGTTAACGCAAGAAGGTGGAAAAGGCGCAGGGAATAATTATATTGATGTGAGTGCAAAAGGAGATAGTGTGTTTGAACAAATACGAATAATCGCTAAAAAGATTAGTCGTACTTTATTTTTTCCACATATACAAGTAATCATTTTTTCTGAAGAATTACTATCGAATCCAAATGTTTTACAAAATACGTTAGATGTATACATTCGAGATCATGAAATGAGAAGAAATATTCGTCTATTTGTTTCTGAGAAAAATGCAGAAGCAATCTTGAAACAAAATGCAAAATCAGAAAATTTACCGGCACAGTATATTGATATGCTAGCTGAACACCCTCCTAAAAATGCTCAGATGGTTGAGGCAGCAAGAATTGGTGACGTGCAGGAAAAGATAATTTCAAACCGAAGTTTTGTACTACCTGTCTTAAAACCTACAAAACAGGGGATAGAAATGGATGGGGCTGCGTTGTTTCGTGGGAAGGATAACAAGTGTGTTGGAATGTTAAACGGCGAACAGACAGTGGGAATAAACTTTATAATCGGTGAAAAATTAGGAGGTTATTTTACCATACGTAAAAAGGACCAGCTTATTACATATGAAATTCATAAGCTACACCGAAAAATACAGGTATTTACTGAAAATACTACAAAACCGAAGTTTGATATTCATCTATTTCTCGAAGGTGCTTTAGCGGAGTTGCATTTTAGTGATCATAAAAAATTCATGAATGAAAAACGCTTAACGAAGGATATTTCAAAAGAGGTGGAACAAAGGATTCAAAAATCAATAAAGCTTGTTCAAAAAAAATATAAGGTAGATGTATTAGCGTTAGGAGAAGTATATAAGCGGCATAATTATAAAAAATGGAAGAAAATACGTAAGAATTGGGATCAAGGCGAAAATTATTTTAGTGATGCCCAAATTAATGTTCATGTTCATTCAATAATTGAACATTCAGGTTCAGCTTTACCCAAGAAAGTAAAATGAGTTAATTTGATTGGTTACCGAATTAGATATTAGCTGCCAAATATCAATACTAGCTATACCCCGTATTATATATTTTATTTTCATAACTTCGATTGCTTCATATACATTACCTGTATTTCTTACATAAATTATATAAGTGAACAAGCTTTTACACTTTTCTTTCAATTTCACCTTTTACTTTTCTTAATATTTTCTTTTCAACTAAAAAATTGACTGAATAATTTTTTATCAGAGGTTTGAAATAGATTAAGTAACTAGAGGTACCATGTCAAAAAAGCTTGTAATTTGGATAACATCCAAATTACAAGCTTTTTATTTTTTATTTAATTACTGCCACCAAATCCAAGCCCAAAGGTAATTTCTTATATTTCGAGGAGTAATGCGAATGAAGCGTTCACCGTCAAAGAAGCAATTTAAATTTGGAAGTGTTTCATCTGGATTTTCTGGAACAAAGGTGACGATGTTCTCGTTACTTGTAACGGTTACTGTAATTGGTGGATCGGTAGGCGAGACTTGAAGTTGTAACGAAATATTGGCCGTATTTTTAAACTCATTATTAACAGGTGGACTTATTACTTGTACTGTGAATAACACGATAATTGTTTCGTTTGGCTCTAAATTAGTGGCAACTAGGAAACCGATATTCGGATTCGCTAGTGGAGAGCGTTCACCGTTAATAAAGACAGTGCCGTTTATAAATTGTAAACCTGCTGGAATAGTATCTTGTAACGAAATATTTGAGAGTGAAATTTTGGAAGTATTTGTAATGCGTACCGTGTAATCAAAATATTGATTTAAATAAGCTGAGCTGACGGAAGCATTTTTCGTGACTGTTGTAGTTATAAATTGAACTGGTATACGAACAATATTTGAATTAACAATGAAAGTAATAATTGGATCCTGTGGTGTCAATTGAAAAGCAGCGGTAACTGTTGCAGAATTTATAATTGTACTGTTTGAAGGAATAGAAGTTACGAGGACTTGAAATGTTATAGTTGCTACTGTACCTGCAGATAAAGAACCAATATTAATACCAGTGTCTGGACGAACATTTGGAACCGAAGTACCGTTAATAGTTACGCTGTTTTCTATAAATGTTGTACCAGCTGGAATTGTGTCTATAACAGAAGTACTAATTGTCGGAATTGTGGAATCATTAAATACCTCTAATGTGAATGTAATAACATCTCCTATAACGACGATAGATTTGTCTGCTGTTTTCTCAATGTTAATTATTGGCTCGATTAATGTTGTTGTAACGGTATTTGTTTGCTTTGTAATTGTAATAGGTGGTTCATCTGGATCAATGATAACGGTATAGGAAACAGTAGCATCGTTATTAATTGTAGGTTGAAGAGTAGAAGAAGATATTGTCACTTGGAACGTAATAATGACAGAGTCATTATGAGCAAGATTTCCTAACGTAATACCATTTTCCGGATTCTCATTAGGCTGATTGATTCCGTTAATCGTAACACTACCAGCAACAAAAGTCGTATCTATTGGTATGGTGTCTATAACAAGAAGGTCTTCAATCGTTACATTACCGCTATTCATAATCGTAATTGTATACGTTAAAGTTTGAGCAGGTAAGGCATTCGTTACATCAACAGATTTTATGGCAATGACATTATCATTTTGGACAGTAGTTGTGACGGTATTTGTTGTAGTCGTATTTGTAACGGGTACGTTATTTGGGTTGACTATATAGTTAAAAGTAGTAATTGCGTTGTTGTTTAGTTCATTTGGTGTTGGAATAGTAGTCACAGTTACTTGGAATGAAACGATAGCATCTCCATCTACAATTATAGTACCAATTGGTATGCCGCTTACTGGATTCACTCCTGGAAGAGTTTCTCCGTTTACAATGACGCTATTTTCTATAAACGTAGTACCTTGAGGAATAATATCTTGAATGATTACATCATTTACTGCAACATTACCGGTTTGATTTAGTGTAATCGTATACGTTAACGCATCACCAACCGTTGCAAATGCAAGGTCAACAGTTTTATTACTATTCAAAGTCGCATGATTAATTGTTGTTACGGCAGCTGATGAAATAATAGTTTCGGTAATAGGCGGCTGGTTTGGTAACGTGTATTGGTATTCAATTGTACTCGTATTAGAGATTGGATTTGTTTGCGGAATTGAAGTAACCCGTACTTGGAATAGAATAGTTGCTGTCGTATTAGGCGGAATGTTATCAAGTTGTATCCCGCTAAGTGGATTATCATTTGGACGAGCGCTTCCATTCACAATAACACTATTCTCTATAAAGCTCGTATTTGCTGGGATGATATCTGTAACGATAATATTTTCCACTTGTATATTCCCATTGTTTGTGATGGAAATAGTGTAAGGGATAATCGTTTGTAGGTCAGCGTATTGGATAGGCGTTGTTTTTGTTGCAATTATATTAGCAGAAATAACTTCAGTGAAGGTAATATTACTAGTTGATATTTGTTCTTCGCTATTAATTGTATAACGAGAAGTGGATTGATTTTGAATACGACCACTAGCTGGAAGCGCTACGACAGTAACAGAAAATGTGACTGGGATAGAAATGTTAGGAGCAATCGTTCCTAACAATATACCGGTACTTGGATTGGCATTAAGCTGCGGAATGTTATTTACTAAAACGCTACCGTCTATAAAGGTTGTTCCACCAGGAATATTGTCTGTAAATACAAGAGCAGTAGCATCCGTATTCCCTGTATTTGTTAAAGTTGTTGTATAAGTTAAAACATCACCAATTGTTACAGAAGTCAAATCAACAGTTTTAAGTGAAACGATATCAGCATCATTAATTTGAACGAAAGTAGTGTTGGAAGTAGTCGATTTTTGAATTGGTGCAAAGTCAGGGTTGAAAATAAAGTCGTAGACGATGTTTGCAGTATTAGGTGTTGGGTTTGCAGCAGGTAAATTCGTAACCGAAACTTGGAATGTTATTGTAGCTACTTGACCTGATGTGATATTCGGGATGGAAAAGCCGATATTCGGATCTGCTGCAGGAAGTACAGTGTTGTTAACTGTTACACTCCCCGAAATAAATACTGTTCCATCTTCTATAATATCAGTAAAAAAGATGGAGTTAGTTGTAGTGGATCCGTTATTTTGAATGAGTACTGTATATTCAATAGTTTCATCAATATTAGCTAATACTGTATTAGCGGATTTTGTAGCGATAAGAATGGCATCAATAAATTGTATATTTGTAGTATTGGAAGATGTCGTTTCTGAAATTGGTGGTAAGCTTTGGTCTGGCTGATACTCATAGTGGATGACGGCGATATTATTCATGTTATTTTGAGAAGGTATCGAGTCTACATTTACTTGGAATGTAACGATAATTGTATTGTTTGGAAGGATAATATTAAGTGAGATTCCGGTACTTGGATTTTCGTTAGGTCTTGGTATGCCATCTACAAGAATGCTATCTGGAACGAATGTGGTGCCAGCAGCGATTGCGTCAATTAGGAGAGTATTTGTAATAGGTACTGTACCAGCATTTGTAACTGCGATGGTATATGTGATAATTTGACCGATGCGTGTAATGGATCTGTTAGCAGATTTAATTGCACTAACATTTGCTGTACGGACTTCCGTGTTTACTGTATTTGATAATGATCTACGCTGAATAATTGGAGAACTAGGGTCAATTTGGTATTCATATGAAGTGTCTGAGATGTTAATGACTGTATTGTCTTCAGGTATATTTGTAAGTTGTACTTGGAATGAAATAGTGACTGTTTCATCTGGTTGTATCGTGCCGAGAGTTACTCCATTTTCAGGATTCGTACCAGGCTGAATGACATTATTTATTGATAAGCTATCTTCAATGAATATTGTCCCTTCTGGAATGTTGTCAATGAACACCGTATTGTTAGCTGGAACCGTTCCGATATTTTGTAGTGTATTTGTGTAGGTAATAAATTGCCCGATGGAGACGAAAGTTACATCTGCGCTTTTAACGGAAATAATATTCGCATTTTGAAGTGATGTTGTAACAATGTTAGAATTTGCAGAGCGATTCACTGGTGGAGCTGTAGGAATACTTATATATTGGTAAGTTACTGAAGATTGATTTACAATTTCGGTTTCAGTAGGTGGATTATTTGTTTGTACTTGAAATAGTATTGTTTTGGAACTGTTTGGTGGAATCTTTCCAATTGGTATTCCGTTTTCGGGATTTGCATCAGGCTGAAGTACACCGTTAATTGTGACACTGTCGAGAACGAATGTAGTCCCAACTGGAATCGAATCTGTAAAAATAATATTTATTGCGTCAACATTGCCGCTATTTTTCACTTCAGAAATATAAAGTATAGTTCCGCCAATATCTACAGTTATTGGATTGGACGTTTTTGTAATTGTTAATTGTGCTTGCACGAAATTTGTAATGACAATATTACTTGTAGATGTTTCAGTAATAGGCGGTTGCCCTGGATCTGGTTGAATTGTATATGTTGTATTAGATTGATTTGTAATCGATTGTTGCGAGAATGGATCGTTAATAAGAACTTGGAAAGCAATAAGGTGAGTAGCGTTTGCTGCTAGGTTAGGCAAAGTAACACCTACATTTGGATTGGCACCAAGTATAGTTGTTCCGTTAAGTGTAAAACTATTGTCTACGAATGTAGTCCCTTCTGGAAGCGTATCTGAAAATATGAGATTCGTAGCTGGAATATTTCCGGTATTTTCTAGCGTTATCGTATAGGTCAAAATATCACCTGTTGTTGCTTGTTGTGCATTGACTGCTTTTAAAGAAAGAACATTCGCATCCGAAATTTGTGTGAAAGCTGGATTAGACGTAATTGTTCGAGAGATGATAGGAGCAGTTGGATCAGCGATAAAAGTATAGTCAATACGAGCTATATTAGAAATTGGATTCACGCTTGGAATGGATTGAACGATAACTTGGAATGTGACGGTGACGATTTCCGAAGGTGCAATGGAGTTTAATGAGATCCCTACGTTTGGATCAGTACCTGGAGCTGAAACACCATTAATGGTCACACTATCCGGAATAAATGCAGTTCCCTCTGGGACCAAATCTGTTAAAGTAACTGTATTTGCAGTTGTATTCCCGTTATTTTGAACGACTACAGTGTAAGTGATTGTACCGTCAGTAGACTGTACGAGGGAATCTGTATTTTTAATTACAGATAGTGATGCATCAACGACAGCTGTATTAACCGTATTAGATGAAGATGTTGCTGTAACTGGAGGTTGACTTGGATCGACAATATATGTGTAACTTGTAAGTGCTTGATTTATAATTGCTCCTTGTGGCGGAATAGAGTTTGCAAGAAATTGGAACGTAATTGTAGCAGAATCACCTGGTGCGATAATGCCAACTGGAATACCGAGAGTTGGACTTGCATCTGGAAGTGAAATTCCGTTAAGCGTAACACTATTGGGAACAAATAATGCCCCTTCAGGAACACCGTTAATGAGTAATACCGAGTTTGCAGGGAAGTTTCCAGTGTTTGTTAATGTTGCTGTATACGTAATTATATCTCCGATAGATACAATTGTTCGATTTGCTTCTAAAACCGTTGTAACAGTAGCATTATTAATTTGTGTAGAAGCACTATTAGAAGTAATTGTGCCTGTAACAGGAGGAGAAGTCGGATCAACAAGAAATTCGTATTGAACGGATGCAACGTTTGTAATTGGGTTTGAAGGCGGAGTAGATGTAACTATGACTTGGAAAGTAACGGTTAAGGAACTGTTCGTACTAACGGTTCCGATATTAACTCCGTTATTTGGATTTGCACCTGGAATGGTACTTCCATTTACGGCAAAACTATTTTCAATAAAGGTCGTTCCAGCTGGAATGAGGTCTGAGAAATTTACATTCGTAGCGTTTGTACTGCCGCTATTTTGTATTAAAACTGTATAAGTGATCGTGTCTCCAATATTCGCAAAGGCTGTACTAGCAGTTTTTACAGCTGAAAGTATTGCTGAATGAATAGAAGTAACGAAGACGTTCGTTTCCACATTGCCAGGCTGAGCCTGTAATGCATTGCCTACGTTATATTGGAAGTTAACAAATGCTAAGTTTTGGAGTTCAGGTGTGAATGTTGATGGATTGCTTACGATTTGAACTTGGAATATGATTGTTACAGTTTGATTTGGAATGATCGTATTTATGCCAATACCGCTGGTAATAGAAGTGGATGGTAATGGAGTGCCATCAACAATAACGGATCCGGCAACAAATTGTGTCCACGATGGTATCGGGTCTGAGAAAATAACGTTATTGGCAGGGATATTTCCAGTATTCGTAATTGTAGTTGTATACGTAATTGTATCACCAATCGTTGCAAAAGCTTTATCACCGATTTTAGTAGTAGTTAAAATAGCACTTTCAATTGTTGTGATAACACTATTTGAAGTAATGTTTTTTGAAACAGGAGGATTATCTGGATTAACGATATGCTGAAAGCTAACGCTAGCTTGATTCGTAATTGGATTAATAGCCGGGATTTCATTTGAAGTAATATGAAATTCTACAATGGCAGATTCGTTTGGCGCGATATCACCAATTGGGACACCTGTAATGGTGTTTGCATTTTCGATAATAGTTCCATTAAGTGTAAAACTATTTGGTTCAAAGGAAGTTCCGTCTGGAATAACGTCGGTAAAAATAACATTCGTTGCATTAACATTTCCGCTATTTGTAATTGTAACGGAGTAGATGATATCTTGCCCAATATCTACTGTTGACACATTTGAATTTTTTTGTGCAGTAAGAATAGCACTATTAATTTGTGTTGTCGTTGTATTAGATTGATTGGAAGTTGTAATAGGTGACTGGTCTGGATCAACAATATAACGATAAGTGGTAAGAGCTGAATTAGAAATAGGGTTGTTGATTGGTAGGGTTGTAACGGTAGCTTGGAATGTGATAATTGCTGCAGTACCACCGTTAATTGAACCGATATTTACACCAGTAGATAAATCAGCATTTGGAATGGTTTGCCCATTAACTGTGAAACTGTTTGGAACAAAAGTTAAATTGCTATCAAGCGTATCGATAACGGTAACATCAGTTGCAGTCACATTCCCTGTATTCGGGAGGTTAAGTGTAAATGTTATTGTATTACCAACATCCGCAAAAGTAAGATCTGTTGTTTTTGTACTTATAATATTCGCGTTGTTTATTTGAAGAAGCGTAGTGTTGGAAGTAGCCGCACTTAATACTGGAGGATTAACAGGATCAACAGTAAACTCATATGTTGTTGATGCTGTATTTGGTGCTGGATTAATAGGGGGAATGCTGTTCACTGTAACTTGAAAGACGATACTATATATTTCATTAGGCGGAAGTGTTGCAAGTAATACACCTGTATTTGGATTCGCGTCAGGTTGTAAAACACCATCGACAGTTAATGTGTTAGGAACAAATGTGACTCCATTTGGTAATACATCTGTGAATACAATATTAGTTGCATCTGTATTTCCTATATTCGAAATAGAAGTAGTGTAAAAAGCAGTTTGCCCGATATCTGCAAAGGATACACTTTCATTTTTCGTCATGGATAATAGTGCTTCTTTAATTTGCGTTGAAACAGGATTGCTAATTGAAGTTTCTGCATCAGGCGGTGAGACTAATTGGTACGATGTTGATGAGAAATTTACAATGGGGTTTTCAGTTGGTAATGACGTTACAGTAACTTGGAACGAAATTGTTACTGTAGTCCCAGCTGTTATAGTTCCGATATTTACACCGTTCACTGGATTTGCACCACTTTGAAGAATTCCATTAATAGAAAATGTGTCTGCAATAAATGCTGTTCCGCTCGGTACGGTATCTGTGAATATAACATTTTGCGCAGATGAGTTTCCATTGTTTGTTAAAGCGACAGTATAAGTGAGTGTGTCTCCAATACGACTAAAGGATTTATCGACTTGTTTTAATGAAAGAATGGTAGCTGTATTAATCGTAGTGAACACTGTGTTTGAAGTAACGGTCCTTGAAACAATAGGGGCATTAGGATCAGCGATAAATGTGTAAGAAGCAGTAGCGGAATTGGCAATAGGATTTTGGGCTGGTGTAGAAGTAGCGGTAACTTGAAATGCTATAGATATTGAGCTGTTAGGAGCAATTAATCCAATTGTAATACCTGTATTAGGGTTGAGCCCGATTTGTGTGATGCCATCTATTGTAACGCTATCAGTTATAAACGTCGTACCATCTGGTATGAGGTCAGTGAAAGTAATATTCGTAGCGTTTGTATTACCGCTATTCGTTAAAATTGTCGTATAGGTAATGGTATCACCTAGTGTTACAAGTGTTTGATCTACAGATTTCACCATCGTTATCATAGCATCTAGTACCGGGTTTGTAACGATATTTGTTGAAATAGAAGTTGTAATAGGAGTTCCGTTTGGATCGACAGTATAAGAATATAAAATTGTGTCATTACCCATAATCGAATTTGAAGGGGGAACAGAAATAACATTTACTTGGAAAGTAACAGTTACTGTTTCACCCGGTGCGATATTTGGTATAGTTACTCCCAGTGCTGGTTGTGCACCAGACTGCTGAACGCCATTTATCGTGAATGAATTTGGTATAAAGGTAATGCTAGCTGGAATAGCGCTTGTGAAAGTAATATTCGTAGCGGCTGTATTTCCTGTATTTGTAATAGTAGTTGTATACGTAATCGTATCTCCAACTGAAACGATAGATTTATCAGCACTTTTTTGGGTTGTTAAAATTGCACTATTAATAGTTGTCGAAACAGCATTAGATACATTCATTTGTGATACGGAAGGTTGGCTAGGGTCGACCACATGTGAAAATTGTACAGAACTAGAATTAGAAATTGGATTTATACTTGGAATATTTGTAACAAGTACGTTGAGAGTAATCACAGCCGTTCCGTTTGGATTTATATTTCCAATCTGAATCCCGTTAGCTGGATTTCCGATCTGCTGTGTACCAGAATCGTTTGTAAGAGTGCCAGATATGAATGTCGTTCCGTCAGGTAAAATATCTGTGAAAATTATATTTTGTGAAGTAACATTTCCAGGGTTACTTAATGTAATCGTATAAGAAATTGTATCGCCAATTGTTGCGAAAGTTTTATCTACAGATTTAACAAGTGTAATTTCTCCGGAATTTATTTGTGTCGAAACCGGATTGGATGTCGTACTTCTTGAAACGAGTGGTAAATTAGGTCCTGTCATAAATTGATAATCAATAGAAGCGCCATTTACAACTGGTGAGTTTGGCCCCCCAGGTCCAATTGTGAAAATTGGATTTGGAATGCTAACTACTTGCACGCGGAAGGTAATGTTTGTAAAATCTCCTGCAATAATATCCCCAATTGGTACCCCATTCGCTGGATTTACCCCAGGTAATAAAACCCCGCCTACTCGAACGCTATCCGCTATAAACACTGTATTATTTGGAATCGGATCTGTAAAAATGATATTCGTAGCAGTTGTGTTTCCTATATTCTCCAATAAAACAGTATACGTTAAAAATGAATTTCCAGGTGCTACGTCAGAAAATAGTCGATCCACACTTTTCGTTGCTTGAATAATCGCTTCGTTAATTTGAACTAAAGTTGGATTACTTGTAGCTGTTTCTGTCACCGGCGGCTGGGTAGGATCAACAATGATCGAGTATGTCGTGCTAGACTGGTTCAAAGTTGGATTTGTAACTGGTATTGAGCCAACGATAGCTTGAAAGCTAATTGTTGTCGTTCCTCCAACTGGAATTGAGTCTAAAGAAATCCCGCTATCTGGTCTAAATCCAAGTTGTGGGATGGTATTAATTTGTACGCTATCAGGAACGAATGAAAGTTCAGGTGGTAATATATCGATAAAAACAGGTGTGTTTGCGGTAGTATTTCCGCTATTGGTGAGGGTAGTTGTATACGTAATTGTATCTCCAACAGCAGCAAATGCACTGCTTGCAGTTTTTGTTGCGATAACGGAAGCAGTATTTACTTGTGTAAAAGTTTTATTAGATTGAACTGTTCGTGAAACTGGCGGTTCATTTATACCTACAATAAAGCTATATTGAAGCGATGATTGGTTTGGGATTGGATTCGGATTTGGGAGTGATGTAATGTTTACTTGAAAACTGAGTGTAGCAGATGCATTTGAATTCAAGTTGCCAATATTGATACCATTTTGTGGATTTGCATTAGGAATAGTTGTTCCATTTACCGTAAAACTGTTTGGAATAAATGATGTACCATTTGGAATTACATCTGTAAAAATAACATTGTTTGCGGTAGTATTACCGGAATTAGTAATGATAGCAGTGAAAGTCAGTGTATCTCCAATAGTAGCAAATCTTGAATTGACAGTTTTATTTATAGAAAGAGTTGCATCAATAATTGGCGTAACCGTCGTATTCGTAACTGTACTACCAACAGCGGGTGATTGGTTTGGATTTACGGTATATTCATAATTTACAAGAGCATTATTTGTTAATGTGCCACTAGGTGGTATCGCTAAAATTTGTGCTTGAAAAGTAATGAATACAGTATCTCCTGGGGGAATATCTGCTAAGTGAATACCAAGTGATGGATCTAACCCTGGCTGCGGAATATTATCGATAGTTACAGAGTTTGGCACAAATGAGGCGCCTGCACCGAGTCCATCTGTTAAAACTGTAGCGCTAGCAGGGATATTCCCTGTGTTCGTAACTGCAATCGTATAAGTAACGATATCCCCAATTGCAGCTGTCGGTGTATTCACTGACTTCGTAGCGACGATTGTAGCGTTATTAATTTGAGTTGTTATTACGTTACTTAACGCATTGGCGGACGCTGGAGGTAAGTTAGGATCTATGACATATTGGTACGCTGTATTGCTTTGGTTCGGGATTGGATTTGGACTAGGAATGGAATTTACTATTACTTGAAATGAGATTGTTGCACTTGTATTAGGGTTTATTGGATCAATTGCAATTCCACTTGCTGGGTTTGTATTAGGAAGTGTATTGCCATTTACTGTTACACTATTAGGAATAAATGATGTTCCGTTTGGAATTACATCTGTAAAAATTACATTTGATGCAAGTGTGTTCCCGTTATTCGTTAAAGTAGTTGTATACGTAATAATATCATTTACGTTAGCAAAGTGTTTATCTGCCGATTTTACAGCGGCAATCGTAGCGTTATTAATAGTTGTCTGTACGGTGTTAGAGGCCACCATCTGCGTTACAACTGATTTGGATGCGTCGTATGTGTATTGGAATGTAGTGCTCGATTGATTCGTAATCGGATTTGGACTAGGAATAGTTGGTACAGAAACTTGGAATGCAACAGTACGTGATGAATTCGCTCCTATCGTCCCAATTAAAATGCCATTAGCAGGGTTTGCATTTGCTATAGGGACACCGTTAATCGTTACAGTATTAGGAAGGAAGATGGTACCAGCTGGAATGATATCTGTAAACGTTACGTTAGAAGCAGGGATATTGCCGTTATTTGTTAAAATTGTTGCATACGTTATGACAGCGCCAACATCAGCGAAATTTGTACTTGTTAGTTTTGTGGCAACAATATTAGCAGTATTAATTTGCGTCGTTACTATATTGCTAGTAGCGTTTCTGACAACGGCAGGTAAACTTGGATCTGCGATAAAGCTATATTGAAGTGCAGCGCTATTTTGAACTGGATTTGGTGAAGGTAAACTATTTGCACTTATTTGAAAAACAATCGTTGTAAAACCACCTGAAGGAATGGAGCCGACTTGAAGACCGGTACTAGGGTCTGCACCTTGTTGTAAAGTACCACCTATAAAAATACTATTTGGTACGATAGTGGAGCCATTAGGGATTATATCGGTAACAATAACATTATTTGCTGTAGTATTGCCAAGATTAGCTAAAGAAATTGTATATGTGATTGGTTGCCCGACATCGGCGATAGTTAAATCTACTTCTTTGACAATCACTACATTTGCTAAATTAATTTGTGTACTTACAGTGTTACTTACAGATGTTTCTATAGTTGGTGGATCGCCCGGATTTAGAATAAAGCTATACTGTGTACTAGATGAATTTAATGTTGGATTTTGTGTTGGTAAAGAGGTGACGGTTACTTGATAAGAGACAGTAAGTGAGCCATTAGCAGCAATGGAAGGTAGTGGAACACCTATATTTGGATCTGCGTTATTTTGAAGTACACCATTAATAAGAAAAGTATTTGGAATAAAGGTAGTACCGTCTGGATTCGTATCTACGAAAGTAGGGCTATCAGCAGAAACACTTCCTGCATTCGTCAAAGTAACAGTATAAGTTAATATATCCCCTACGGTAGCGAACGCTCGATCCACTGTTTTGGCTGAAATGACATTTGCATCGTTTACTTGAGTAAATGTAGTGGTTGAAGTAGTGTTCTTACTTACAGGTGAAGTGTTTGGATCAACGATAAAGTTATAGGAGATGGAAGCGCTATTTGAAATAGGGTTTGGATTTGGAATGCTAGTGATTACTACTTGGAATGAAGCTGTAATTGTAGTATTAGCATTGATGCTACCAATATTGATGCTAGCTGGTGTAACGCCTGGCTGAGTAACACTGTTAACTATAACGCTGTTTGGGACAAAAGCGGTTCCATT
>NZ_VLTE01000259.1:0-322 GCF_007558965.1 Bacillus sp. HY001
ACTTTAAAGATGTCTCACAGGTATATTACTGGCAATTATGTATCTTCGGGATTTTAATTATCTTTGCGCAAATTATATTCAGCAAAATTTGGAGTAAATATTTTCGCTATGGTCCCATTGAATGGATATGGAGAAAAGGAATTTACAAAAAATAACCTATTTTTCACCAGTTTCATGCAATTAACTGGAAAAAATGATAAAATATCATATGAAAGATTAAAGATATATTTGTGATTGTAAAATGATGTTATTAAAATTAAAGTGGTTCAAGTCAGAGGAAGGCACCTTAGGTGTCTTTTCTTTATTAAAATATGTATTTTAA
>NZ_VLTE01000260.1:0-293 GCF_007558965.1 Bacillus sp. HY001
TTTACTCCAAATTTTGCTGAATATAATTTGCGCAAAGATAATTAAAATCCCGAAGATACATAATTGCCAGTAATATACCTGTGAGACATCTTTAAAGTACAACGAAAGAATGACAAGAGTTAGTATACTTTGGCTAATGTAATTCGTTAAAGCATACTTGCCTACGTTCATAAAGGGTTGCAGCTGCTCTATATGTTTTTTATTCTCACAAACCCTAAGTAGAGTACAAACATAGAATATAGCTAGCGTTTTCCCTCCAAATAGAATCCATAGTTTAATATCCTGAGAGTAAT
>NZ_VLTE01000261.1:0-235 GCF_007558965.1 Bacillus sp. HY001
ATACATTGCAAAAATCACAAGTTGTAGAATTGGATGGCAATCTCAAAGTAAAAACGCCGATTCTATTAGAAGTGCAAAAACGTAAGGCTGTTGCTTCGTGCATAGCTTAGTGGGTGTGTCAACCATCCATGTGTACCCGACTTGTCGGGGCTTGTAGTACACGCCAGATTCATCTGAGTGGTGGCTTCTTTCATAAGGAAGAACTGCTCTTTTTCGAAAGGGTGGTGCAAGTGGG
>NZ_VLTE01000262.1:0-1122 GCF_007558965.1 Bacillus sp. HY001
CCATTATATTGTATACAGAGAAGTTGGAGGGGCCATGAAAGAAATAGGTACTGCTAATACAACTTCATTTATGGACAAAGATTTGCAAGCGAATACAGCATATAAGTATGTAGTATCTGCTGTCGATACATCTGGTAATGAATCAATGAAAAGTGATGCCATCACAGTTACTACAAAAGGACAAGAAAACTCTTATGAACAATGGGATGCGCGTAAAGCGTATAAAGCAGGAGATAGAGTAGTTCATGAGGATAAGGTGTATGAGGCAGTTCAGAGTTATCAAGGGAATGGGGATCCAAATTGGATTTTTGCATTGTCATTATGGAAAGAAGTAAACTAATGATGGCAATAGTGAATCCCTTTAATTTTTAATAGAGTATATAAGATAATGTTTAGTTATTCCATATAGTACTGTTGGGAATCAGTATTGTATGAAAAATGTAACGTTTAGGAGCTAATTTGAGTAGGAAAAATAGAAAAGATGAAGTTTATAAAAGAAAATAGAGAAGAGCATTTTCGTGAATTAATTGCTAGTAGCTAGCAGGAAATTGCAAAAAGAAGAGTTAATCAAAAATTAACTCTTCTTTTTATTTAAAATTAAAATTAATTTCTATACCCGTTATACCACAGTTTATTAATTAGATTGTGCATAAGATCAATTTTTACTATAAAAGAGATTTAAATGGGGATAAATTAGCATTCGTAAACCAAATTTTACAGAAAAATAGCTCTTCTTATAAAAGGTGTTTCTAATAATTATTTTGGGATTATACATTTAAAATTAGGTGATAAACTAATTCGGAGAAGTAAAAGTGATAAAACGCATTTTATTCGTTTGTATTATTTTGGTTTTGGATAATGATTGTAGTATGAGGGTCTAATGAATTTTTAATAGACATTTGTTAATTTAGCATCTCTAAATGGAGAAGTGTAAAAGAGACTTAATTACATTAAAAGAGGCATACATATTATTAGGGTTAACTAAAAAACGAAATATAAAGGATATCTTAGGTTAGAAAAATTAAAAAGCCTTGTCATTATAGACAGGGCTTTCAAAAAAGGGACACAATTGACAACTGAAGGTGACTCTATATTACCATTTTTGGTATTTTAATTCCAGGT
>NZ_VLTE01000263.1:0-514 GCF_007558965.1 Bacillus sp. HY001
CATTTACTGGAAGTTATCAAGAGTTATTAGAATCGGATACCATAACAGGGAGAATGCTTCAACAACCCATAAAATTCAAAAAAACAAGATCTTTTTCTAAATATATTCAGGTGAATCATATTGAATCTCATAATGTCCATGATGTAGATGTTAAAATTCCAGTTGGAATTATGACAGTAATATCAGGTCCTGCAGGTTCGGGAAAAAGTACTTTAGTTAACGCAGTGAAACGGCAGGTTTCTCCGAACCTTTATATTGATTTAAAACAAGACTCCATAGGTATAAATATAAGGTCGACACCAGCAACTTATTTAAATATATTATCTCCAATTAGAAAACTCTTTGGGAAGGAGAATAATGTATCCATACAACTATTTAGTTTTAATGGAAAAGGGGCTTGTCCAAAATGTAAAGGAAAAGGGGTGACAATTACAGAAATGGCCTTTATGGATCCTGTGACTCAAACATGTGAACTTTGCAACGGAAAACGATATAGCAAAGAAGCTCTCCAATA
>NZ_VLTE01000264.1:0-212 GCF_007558965.1 Bacillus sp. HY001
GCAATATTACGAAATCCAACCATTGCTTTTAACTTATTTGCTAGATCAGCGCTAAGTAATCCTGCTGTAACCAATAAATCAAAAGCCTCTCGGCTAGACTGGGGTAGTCCTAACTTTTTCCCTGCAACAATATGCATTGCTAAATCAATACTCGCTTCACAAGCTCTTTGTATGTTCAATATTATTGAATCTTGTTTTGTAAAGTCCTCTAA
>NZ_VLTE01000265.1:0-236 GCF_007558965.1 Bacillus sp. HY001
TATGTTGTGATATGTTTAGAGCCTATTCTAAAAAAGTTGCATCTTTATTAGATTTTAATTACCCTGATTATGATGAAAAAATGACGGATTTCATTCAACATAATTACACTAAACTAAGTCAAGAGTAAAACTTTGTGAACCACACTTGTTATTAAGCAAACGGGCGCAATTGTTGAATAACACTTTATTTTACCCCCGTCCAAAAAAGGACGGGGGTATGTGTGTTGGAAGTATTT
>NZ_VLTE01000266.1:0-241 GCF_007558965.1 Bacillus sp. HY001
AACAGGTTGATATTCCTGTACCACCTCTTTATCGTTTGAGCAATGGAGGGACGCAGAAGGATAGAAGAAGCGTGCGATTGGTTGTGCACGTCCAAGCAATTAGGCTGATAAGTAGGCAAATCCGCTTATCGTGAAGGCTGAGTTGTGATGGGGAAGCTCCTTATGGAGCGAAGTCTTTGATTCCCCGCTGCCAAGAAAAGCTTCTAGCGAGATAAAAGGTGCCTGTACCGCAAACCGACAC
>NZ_VLTE01000267.1:0-719 GCF_007558965.1 Bacillus sp. HY001
ATCCCAATCACATCGTGGTTTTTGATGATCCTTGTAGAGAGTTTTTGCAAGTAATCCGTTCTTGCATTTTTGATTCGTTCATGAATACGAGCGACTTTAATTCGCTGTTTATGCCAGTTCGCTCCGCCTTTTGTACGTCTAGATAGAATACGCTGGGCATGAGCGAGGTTCTTTTCTAATACCCGAGACCATTTTGGATTATCGAATACCTCACCTGTTGAAAGAATAGCAAAGTTTTTCACACCAACATCTATACCAACAGCAGAATCGGTCTTCGGCAATTCTTGTACTTCTGCTTCAGCAAGAATCGAGACAAAATATTTCCCACTTGGATTCCTTCTGACAGTAGCACTCAAAATTCGTCCTTCTACCTCACGACTTTTGACAAATTTGACAAGACCAAGTTTCGGTAACTTCAATTTATTATCTATAATCGCAATGTTTCCATTTGTATGTTTCGTTGTATAGGATTGGACTTTATTGTTTTTCGATTTAAACCGAGGTGCTTTGTTTTGTTTTTTGAAGGACCTTGCATACGAGTCAGCGAGGTTGTGAAGAGAAGATTGAAGAGCGATACTGTCCACTTCTTTTAGCCATATAAATTCTTTTTTGAGAGTAGGCAATTGCGAAGAACAAGTGCCATAGGATAACCCTTTTCCTGTTTCTTTATATCTATCATTCCACTTTTCCAAAAAGTAGTTAAATACAAATCGTGAACA
>NZ_VLTE01000028.1:0-207268 GCF_007558965.1 Bacillus sp. HY001
ATAAGGAAGAACTGCTCTTTTTCGAAAGGGTGGTGCAAGTGGGAAAACGATAGTTCGTTGCCAGTACCAACCAAAAACATACTTGGGGTGTTACCATATGGTAGCATGAATGCTAGAGCGTCAAACTGTCTAGCGATAGACGAAAAGACCTAGTGTTCTAACTCAAGCCCCCACTGAAATGTTTTATCTCAGTGGGGGTAGTTGACTTATCAATTCTATGTACTGAGAATCACCGTATCCGATTGTTGGAAAAAGTTGAAACAACTTTATTAATAATTCATGATTTGATAAGCCTTGATTTTTAGAGATGAATTTCATTACGATATTATCTTCTTTTAGCATTTCTAAATATAAGTCTATAGCCTGATACATTACAGGTGGTACCTTACGGGAAGTCTTTTTATGGTTTACTAATACTTCATTGTATATAGATGAATAATTCCCCAATTCAAGTTCAATTTGATCTATTTTAAATTCATCCTCTCTGAAACTATTTAAGTATACCTTCCCTTTATAAGAAGACTGTTCAAGGTAAGAAAGCATGGTAAGTAGATTCATTTGGCAAAACATATCTTCCCCGAACCATAAAACAATACATTTATACGTTTTCGTAAATAGATTTTCTAACGGATCTATAACCTTTTTTGTATAACTTTCTATTGAACTGTTATGACCTTCTGCTTTTGTTTTAATAAACTCTTCATTAAAAACTTGTGTAGTAGCCAGGTTCACACACATTGCCTCATTAAATGGTGCATATTCAGAATCACCCATTAGCTTTTCACTTTTAAATTCTTCATACATCATTTGACCATTTAATATGTTTAGTACATCTTTATCAAACAGCTCTCTTTTCGCATTTCGTAACTGCTCAACCTCTAATTTTCTAGAAACGTTCATTTTAAACTCCCCTTCTATTTTTAGTTTAATAAATGACTGAATAGGCATTTTGTTAAGCTGGAATTCCCTTGGATTCATTCCAAAAACATTCTTAAAAGCTCTACTATAAGCCTCTTGAGAAGAATAATCGTAATCCAATGCAATATCTATTATCTTTCTATCATTCGTCAAATCCCCCGTAGATAAATACAATCTTCTCAAAAGAATATAGCGCCTAATACTATTGCCTGTTACTTGGTGAAATCTAAAAGAACAGTAATACGGAGAATAACCCATATAACGAGATAATTCATTTAATGAAAATTCTTCTTTTAAATTGCTCTCAATCCAATCAATCATCTTCTGTATATGTTCATTCATTTACTTCCCCCCTTATTAAGGCATTATAAAAGATGTTCATTACTTTCTTTTGATATTTCTTGTGTTTTATAACATGAGCCATTCATTACGTCATGCTTCATTTTAAAGGAAATCAAAAATAAAGCACGAATGTTGTAAATTAAGAATCATTAATTCTATGGTCAAAAAATTTCAGTTTAGAAAGGACGTTACAATGAACGATCGCGAAAAAGAAATACTTCTATTAATAAATGAACAATATTCGTTAAATTTTATTAACATGAAACCCATAACGAATGAAATGTATCAATGTCTTACAAAACAAGGTAATTACTTCATTAGAATTACAAACTATAAAACATATGAAGAACAGTTAGAAGAAGTTACATATACGAACTTTTTATATGAAAATGGTTTAGCAGTTCCTCCAATAATAACTTCTCTTAATGGGAATTTAGTAGAAAGGTTAACATTAGACAAGGAAATTTTTTCCGTATTATATAAAGCTGCGCCTGGTATACATTTACCAAGGTGCGAATGGAATTCTAATATATTTAAAAAGCTTGGTAAACAAATTGGAAAATTACATCGTATTTCTAAAAGCTTTGAAAAGACTAAACCGGTTAAACATATAAAAGATTGGTATGAAAATGAAGAATATAATTTTCTTAAGTATATTCCTAAAGTTGAAACTACTATAAGAGAAATTGCCTCTGACGTTTTAACTTCTATAAAGGGGCTTGAAAAATCCACTTCAAATTACGGCTTAATTCACGGTGATTTATGGCTAGAAAACATTTTAGTTGAAAACAATTCAAACTTAACAATGATTGATTTTCAAGACTGTGAAAAACATTTTTATATATTTGATTTAGCAGTTCCTATTTATAGTGCGATAGAATATTCATTTGTCGGAAATGGAAATATCGCAGACTATGAGCGTTCTATTACAAAAGCAATATTTGACGGATATCAAGAGGAAAATGAACTACCTAAAGAGATGATAGACAAGTTGCCTATGTTTATTAAATTAAAGGAGATTTTTGAATATAGCTTAATGCATATGTATTGGGACAAAGAAGAATTAACTGAGGAACAAGTACGGATAATGAACCTTTATAGGCTGAAGATCGAAACTAAATATACCTATATTAATGTTTAAAAATGCTGTTGTTTAACTACAAGGAAAATTTAGTTAAACAACAGCATTTACTAATTAGCTACTAGACAACCTTTGTTTCATTACTTATAAATACTGATTCAATAATCTGTTTAAATACAATTCATTTTGCGGAGATACCCTCTCAGCAAATCTAGCTGCAATAATAATAGGAGCCCATTGAAAAATTTCATCTCTTGTTAGATCGGTATTCCTGCAATATATTTGCAAATACATTTCCGCTAATTCTATATAAGACTGTGCATACACTAAATATGTCCGAAACACATCTGCACGAATGTCACCTGAACTAGCATCAACCCAATCTATAATATTCACACTCTTATTACTCAAAATTAGATTAAACGGATGAAAATCCCCATGACATAATCTTGGTTCAAATTTGATTGAATGTAGCTTATTCAATATATTTCCCTTTTGTTTTTCATCCAATTTATAAACAGATTTAATTTGTCGCTCTAATCTTTCTCTCATTGATTCTATTTCATCTGTGTTCATACGAATAGAATGAATCTTCTTTTGTTCATTCACACAAATATTTATGTAATGCTCTGCCTCATTTAGATTATTTAGCAGGAGATCACCAATACTATTTCCTTTTATGTATTCCATAATAATTGCCTGCCTATTTTGTATCTTTGTCACTTCAAATACGTTTGGAACTGGTAGCCCGCATGAATAAGCATATTTTTGTTTTTTTGCTTCATTTATAGACTCTGTATCTGGAAGATATTCTTTAAATAATTTTACAACCTTACTATCATAGAGATAGATTTCCGCTGTATTCCCTTTAGCTATCGGATTTCCTAAATTCAATTCATTTCTCTCCTTACTGTAAATTAAGCTGACACTTTATACTCCTATATAAATTCAGTGTAATTATGCGGAAACCCTTCTCTAAGAAAATATAAAAAACTTACCACTTTCTATCCTTAAATAGAAAGTGGTAAGTTTAATTTACTAGGAATATTGGAAGGAAAATGTGGTATATGCACAATTGAAAATGCATATCCTTGCTCAATAAATGATACTTCATTATGTTTACATTGAAATGGTACACAATTTCTCTTAAAGTTAATTTGGATTTGCTGTAAAAATGCAAGATCTGGTGTTCCGAAAGAAACATGCACTTTCGGTGGTAAAGCTTTCATCGCAATCGGAATCCAAGGTCGTTGCCACCATGTTGCAACAATATATGCTGTGCCCCCTATAACAAAGTTGAAAATATCCCCATCTTCCATCGTTTTCATATTTAGATTTGATTTCAACCATTCGCGAAATACGGGTACACTTTTAACAGGAAGACCAATTTCCCTTACGTATAAAATATTTAAAGGGGAATGTGGAACTAATACATCTTCTTTAATATAACTATGTGCGATAATTTCGAGTAGATTTCCATCCCCATCTTTAAAGTATACATTGAATAGACCATTCTCTTCACCAATTACATTTCCATTTTGCCATTTCACAATGAGTAATCCAGAATCTTTTAGCCATCTTGCTGTTTCATGGAATTTTGAATATGGAATCTCAAAAGCGAAATGTGCAGGTGCGATTGGTTCGTATACTTCTTGAAAACTAATGGTTGTATAAGGTGTTACTTCAAATTGAATAAATGATGCCGTTTCTTTTTTTATTGGAAAAGATAATATGTCCTTATATACTTGCTTTACCCCTTCTATCGAAACCGTTTGTAATTTTATATCTGATATATGTGTAATCACGTTACATTCCCCCTTGTTTCATATTATCTATTCGTATTGTATTACACTTATAAATAGATAAAATCAAACAGAAGGGTGGATTTTTCATATAAAAGCTACAACTTTAGTATGAATATTTAAATTTATCCTGCATTGTTTCCATACAAAAAAGCTGCCTTTCCTCAAACGAAAAGCAGCTTCTACAATAAAACACATTATGATTTTACAGCAATAATCATAAACCTTTTTGAATTCGTACGGATCCCTTTCTCAGAACTATTTGCATCAATGAACTTTTGTAAAATAGTAAAATCCTCATCCTCTTCTCCAAACCTAGAAATAATAGGCGTATGTTTTAATAAGAAAATGAGATCTTCAGCCGTACTGTAATAATCAGTAACATCATATTCACGTACTTGCACGAGTTCAAATCCTGCATTTATAAGTTCAGCCATACACTTTTCTTTTAAAGTTCCATCTCTTTCGCCTAAGCATTGTCCTCTTCCAAATGCTTCTTTTAGGTTCAATTTATCATGTTCGCTAACTTGTTGCGTTAAAAACAAAGCACCTTTTTTCATTACTTTTGCTAATTCGGATGCTATAAATGGCGCGTGACAACTAGAAGCAATATCAAAATGCGCATGTGGAAACGTTAAAGCTTCAGAATCCATTTGAAGAAACTCAACATTCTGTACATCTGATTTCTTTAAGTTAGAATGTGCTGTTTCAATCATGCCATTAGAATTATCTATTCCGATTAACAATTTAGCTGAAGATGATATATTAAGTACATTTTCTCCTCCACCTGTACCAACATCAAGTAAAATATGTGATGGCTTGCATCTTTCTTTTACCTCACTATAAAAATCCCATGTATCTCCTACAGTTTCACATTTTACTTTACTAAAATCCCATCCATTTATTCTTCCTACTTTATCATAAAAGTTTTTGTACTCTAATTCGTTCATTTTATGCTTTCCCCTTTGTTGATGCTTATATATTCCATAGCTTCTTAATGAAAATGAGCCATCAATTATTTATTCTATATACGCAAGCCAAGCTTCATAAAACGCTTGAACAGTACGGTACCTTTTACTTTTTTCTTTATGTAGCGCTTTTTTACATATATTATATAATTCTTGTGTACTTTCCCATTTTTCATAGCTTTTATCATTTTTCCCGCCGATAAAGGAAAAAGCAATTCCGGCTAACACATACACATTCGTTTCGCTTGTAATTTGTGCATGCAGTTCATATTCCTCCGGTGCTTTAAAGCGAGCTGTTCCCCAAAAACCCTCCCCAATTTCATTGAATACAGGTGTTTTTTGAAAGAAATCAATATCACAAATCGTCAGTTTTGATTGTTCAAAATTATATAAAATACTACCGTCATAAAAATCAACCATGACATAGCCTAGTGACTCCACATATGCTGCAAACTCAAAAATTTGTGTCAATATGTTAAGTCTCTTCGACACACATAATTTTCTTAACTTCACAAAAGGCGAATTTGGTGAATGGTGCTTTTCAAACGGTGTAAAGTTCCAATGATTGTGCATGCATTCCCCATCAATCCAATGAAACCTTAAACAAAATCCATTTTTCATTTGAATCGAATTAATATATGGAACTAGTAAAGGATGTTGAATTTGTTCATATACTTCCTTTGCTTTCATTAATCGTTGAATTGCATCCTCTACATTACCTTTATACTCTAAATTACGTGCACCAGCATACTTCAAAAAATAGCGTTGTCCATTCTCAATAATACCAAAGCTAATATTTCCTGAATCTTGCTGATCAAAAACAGTAAATACTTCTACACCCTTTAACCAATCAAAACTATGTTCCTCAGCTAATGTTATTGGGTATTGATTTTTTCCTATTGTAATATTTATCATGCGCTGCTCCTAGCTTTGAGCGAACGTAGTTTATAGAGGCATGATACGCATACTCAAATGATTTT
This sequence comes from Bacillus sp. HY001, assembly GCF_007558965.1. NCBI lineage: Bacteria > Bacillati > Bacillota > Bacilli > Caryophanales > Bacillaceae > Bacillus > Bacillus sp. HY001. The sequence goes on from NZ_VLTE01000028.1 coordinate 6,092, forward strand.
TACCTCATACTTTACTTTCGTCTGTTTCTTCATAAAACATCACTCCTTTCAAATAAAGGTCCTTAATTTCATTCAATCACTACCGAAATATTCTTACTTTCTATTATATATTATAAAATACAAATTATAAGGAAAATATATTTCATGTGCACAGATAGTTTACATAATAATTTTATAGTTTATTTTTATTTATATAATCTAAATGTCTTCTTCCCCAACCACACATACTATCTAACACTGTACTTACTGTTTTTCCATGCTCTGATAAACTATATTCCACTTTAGGTGGTATTTCTTGATAAATCTCGCGTTCTATTAGTTGATCTTGCTCTAATTCCCGCAATTGCTTTGCTAACGTCCCTTGAGATATATCTGGTATTAATCGCTTTATTTCACCAAACCGTTTTGTTCCGTCTGTTAATAATATAAACAAAATGAGTGGTTTCCATTTCCCACCGATTATTTGTAATGTTGCTATTACTCCTTTTAACTTCGGTTCTTGTAAATCCATTTTTCACACCTCTCCTCTGACATCACAAATCTTTTTTCACATTGCATATCCGCATGAATAGTGATTAGTACGAAATATGCGACTATGTACATAAAAAGTGCGTACTTTTCACTTGCTATCTTTTAGCGAATAATAAAGGCATAACAACTTTATTTTAACGTTTTTATTAAAGGAGTGGCTTAAATATGTCTATTACTACATTAAAAGGTAGCCGAATCATTATCATTGGTGGGAGTTCTGGTATTGGGTTTGCAACAGCACAACAAGCAATTGAACAAGGCGCACATGTTATTATTGCAGGAAAATCCAAAGAAAAATTAATGATTGCTCAAGAAGTAATTAATAACAATCATCTTCAGACTTATGTATTGGATAACCAAGATAAAAACCAATTACAAGATTTTTTCAAAAGAGTTGGCAATTTTGATCATTTATTTACACCAGGTGCCTCCTACTCACTTGGACCAATAACCGCTACAGATAATATTGCTGAAAGCAGCTTTATCGGAAAGTTTTGGCCACAATATTACGCCGTGAAATATGCAATTCCTTTTCTTTCAAACTCTGGATCTATCGTATTAATGTCCGGTGCATTTAGTCAAAGGCCACTTAAAGGAGCACCTGCTTACGGAGCATGTAATGGTGCTATTGAAAGTTTAGGGAAAGCTTTAGCTGTTGAGCTAGCTCCAATTAGAGTTAATGTTGTTTCTCCCGGAACAATACAAAGAGAGAATGAACAAAATGAAAATAGACTAGCTGCTTATGAAACTTATAAATCTCTATCTCTTGTAAAACGCCCTGGGCACAATGATGAAATTGCGCATACTGTACTATATTTAATGCAAAATAGTTTTTCTACAGGTAATGTACTGTTTCCTGATGGAGGATACACTTACCATTAAATTATGTAAAACAAAAGCCACTTATAAAGGTGGCTTTTGTTGCTAATTTAGAATCTGCTGAAGCCATATAGGATCCTCTTTTAAAAGTTCCGCTAAAAACATAAGTTGCGGAAACGGTTGTAAGATTAAATCTTTATTTATTTTTTCTTTCAATATAGCCATTCCACCTTGTTTAATATAATCGTTTAGTGTTATTTCCTTACTACAAATTAGCTTAATATCACTTACTGAAAGCAATAATAACCCGTTTGTTTCAGAGGATGGAGTTGGTTCATATTCTGAATGTGCCATATACATAATAGATAAAGTTTCATCTGGGCTATCAATAATTAATATTGGATTGATTTCATTTTCTACTCTTATTTTCTTTGATTGTGCATTCCAATTCTCTTTATAATATGTACTTGGTGAACTGTATATTGCAATATCGATAGCAGCTTCTTCTTTCACTTTTCTTTTAGCAGTTTCTACTGCCGTTTCAACGGCTTCTTTATGTCCCCCCAGCCTTATTACACCTAATGTATCCCCTTTACTCGTTGGACCAACTTGAAAAACAAATAAATTTTTATACACTACATATGCACCAGCTGTTCGCACATTCTTATCTATTTGTATCAACATTTTCCCTCCTAACGACCTTTGAACAAAATAGTTTACTATAATTTTATTATGTATTTAAATTATCTTCAATCCAACACGCAGCATCAAGTAGGTTTTGCGCTATATAATCAGGTACTGTTTCTTTCCACGAATTTCTATACTTTATTAATGAGCTTTCCCCCCATCCTGTTCCCACTAAAATCTTTTTCATATTAGCCCTTTCAGCTGCAATCATATCTGTACTCCCTGTATCTCCAATAAGAAAACATTCTTTTAAGAATAGACCATGTTCTTCCGCTGCTTTCAAAAGTAAACCTATATTCGTTTTTTGGCAGTCGCAACTATTATTCATTTTATGTGGACAATAGTACATTCCATCTATATATACATCTTCATCTGTTAAAATTTGTTGCATCTTTTGAAATCCTTTAAGCAGTTCTTTTTCGGTGAAATATCCCCTTCCAATTCTAGTTTGATTTGTATATAAAAACACTTTTAATCCTAAGTTATTTAACTTTTGAATTGCTTTAGGTGCAAAATCAAATATTGTAAATTCATTCGGGTGAATACCTCTACCTGTCCCTCCAATTGTCCCACCTCTATCTAAAAATACTGCCTTCATTTTTATTTCCTCCTTTAGATTTTAAAATGCCCCTAAAAAGTAGGATTCATCTAAAAATTACAGAATTCTATACATAACAAATATTGGACGGATGATTTTAAAATTCCTCTATAATAAAGGTGGTTCAAACAGTTATGAAATTTATACTAGAACGCAAGGTTACCGTAAAGACAACTTTTTCGAAAGAATACAAGATATTTATTTTTGGTTTACTCATTTCACGAATCGGGGATTCACTGTATACTTTTGCGCTTCCTTGGATTGCCTATCAATTAACCGGTTCAGCTGTAATTATGAGTTCTTTATTTGCTATAAATGTATTGCCAATTGTTTTATTTGGCCCTTTAGTTGGTGCAATAATTGATAGATACGATCGAAAAAAGTTACTTTGGATAGCGGATATCACCAATATTATTTTAGTAAGTCTTGTTCCCATTCTACATACATTACATCTATTAGAAATCTGGCATTTATACATAATTACTTTTATCTTAGCAGTTATGTCTATGCTTTTTGATGTAACAACTGTTACAGTCATTCCACACATCGCAGGAGCATCATTAACGAAGGCTAATTCTTTCTATCAAATGATTAATCAATTGGCTAGTTTGTTTGGTCCAATGATAGCTGGGATTTTCATATCTTTTATTGGAGGCTTTCAAGTGCTTTGGATTAATGTTCTTTCATTTATTGCAACATTAGTTGCTGTGATGTTATTACCATCAATTAAAACTGTAAACAGCCAAAATAATGATAAAAATACACTTCAAAATATTCTATCGGATTTGTTTAATGGGTTTAAATGGCTCAAAAATGATCGCTTAAATATAGCTTTATCTTTTCAAGCTATGATTGGAAACTTTGGAGCAAGTGCGGTTTTAGGTGTATTCATGTATTATTTACTATCCACATTGCAACTTACCCCGGAACAAAGTGGCTTTAATTATTCATTAATTGGCATCGGTGGGATTTTAGGAAGCTTGATTGCAGTTCCTTTAGAAAAGAGATTGCAGCGCGGCCTCCTAATTCCTTTACTCCTATTCGCTGGAGCAATTGGCTTAACTTTCGCACTTTGGAGTACATATTGGTTTGCTCCTGGCATTGCTTTCGGTATTGCAATGACTTGCAATATTGCATGGAATATAATTGTAGCCACAGTTCGCCAGGAAACTGTTCCATCAAATATGCAAGGAAGGGTTTTAGGATTTTCACGTGTACTTACACGATTAGCCATGCCACTCGGGGCATTAGTAGGAGGTATTATTTCAGCCTATAATCCAGTACTTGTATTTGCTTTAGCTGCTTTCACGAAGCTACTTGAAGTTATTATTGCGTTATATAGTCCGATACGAAAACTATGATGGAAGGAAAGATAATTATGTATGATTGGTTAATTGAAATCGAAGAGCAAAAATATCCAGCACCTACTATAAATGAAGATTTTTATATAGAAAAGGCACCACCTGTATCTTCAAAGACTTCTCTCAGTCCAATTTGCCAACTTTTCAGTGGCATGGATTTCATACTTGAAGAGGACGTTTATACGTCCTTTCCCATTACAAATGACATTACTTTAAATATAGTTAAAAATGAATTAATCCCTCATTATAAAGATGTGAAACAAGTTTATATTAATAATGAATTACATGAAATTTTCATGATAGGTTTAAAGGAAGAATCAAAACAAACTTTAAAAGCACTTCTAACTAACGGTATATATCCTGTAGTGCCTGATTTATACCGAAGTTGTTCTTTTAATAGAATTGTCGGTAGAAGAACATTAAAATATTATTCTGTACTATTCGATTGTATTGATCCGATATTCTTAAAAGAAACTCAAGAAATAGCATATTTCCTCAAACATTCATTCTTTCAAAAAGAGGGTTGTATTTCTTTAGTACCAACAGGTTGGTTTTTAAAAGAGTCATTAAAGGATTCCATTACACTCCGCTCATTTTGTACATTTGCAAATGAAATTGTGCTAGTAGTTGACGAATCGAATCAAGAAGTAATTTCTCTTGATATTTACGGATAAATTGATAAATGGCTAGCGTCAGGAAAATGCGGATTTACAACGATAAGGAAAGTCTAAATTAAAAAGCTCATTATCTCTACAAATCGAAATAGAGAAAATGAGCTTTTCAGTTACTTCATTTATTTACTTATTTATTTATTGAATTCATTAACTGGAAGAAGTATTCAGGTTTATGAGTCTTATTTAGGTTATACCATGCATGTATTGTATCTGGTGTAAATACATCTATTTTTTTCAGTACCTCCACTGCGAATTCCAGAGGAGCTATTCCTGATGCAGTAACTAAATTCGCATCAGATACCGCAGATTCCAACTCATAGAACTTTTCTCCTTTATAGTTAGGACATACCATTTTAGTATATTCTAAGTTATTACTTGTATGCTTTCTAGTATTTAAGTATCCCATATTCGCGAGGCCCTCAGTTGCACCACAAATTGCAGCAACAATAGTACCAAGCTTTAAAGCTTGGCCAATTCTTTCCAAGATAGGTTGATGAATTTCTTCACTCCAAGTAGTCCCTCCTGGTAAAATTAAAAGATCTTTACTCTCAAGAGTACATTCATCAAGGGAAATATCTGGTTTTATGCTCAGTCCTCCCATAGTAGTAATCATTTCTTTATTAGCTCCTACTGTAATTACTTTTAAAGGTGCTAAATCTTTTTTGAAATATCTTCCTGAGTTTAATTCCGCAATTAAATATCCATATTCCCAGTCCGACATTGTATTAAATACATATAGAAATGCTTTTTTTGTTTGCATCCAATAACACTCCAATCACAATTTATATAGCTATTATAATATAACTTCCCTGACAGTTAACGTCAGGGAAGTTATCATACTTGATGAAATTTTATTAATTCCGAAAGAACTTCAATAAGTCTTTTCTTAAGACTTATTGGCTCAATAACTTTAATAGATTTATTGTACGGTAAAAGTAAATAAGGTACATATGTATGTAATATATCTTTTTCAAGAAGAAAAACTGCTTGATTTGAAGTCCGTTCTTGTAAATAATGTCCTAAAAACCAATGTTGGCAAATATCAGCCAATACACTTTTATCCCCATTAATAACCAAAGAAATAGTCCCTTCCTTATCTTCTATAGTTGGAAGAAGACCATTTATAAAAAAGTCACGTGCTGAAAAATTTTCTGGTCGTTTAAACTTATTTTCTGTTAGCATTAGACTTTCAATTCGATCTACTCTAAAACTACGGATATCATTCCTAAGATGACAAAATCCAATCACATACCACTTATTATTCCAATAGATAATTTTGTACGGATCGACCAATCTATAATTTAATTGCTTTTCGCCACTTTTATGGTAAAGAATTTTTACTGAGTAGCCGTCAGCTACGGCCTGCTCCAACTCCTTCAAAAAAGGTTCCATAGGGAGTGAACTTAATCGACTTATTACTTCAAGACTAGCTAAATGTTGGTTTATCTTTGTTTCCTGCTCTTGATTTGAGTATTTACTTAGTTTTGAAATGGCCCGATTTAGTGCTTCACCTCCATAATATCCGGCTTCTTCTGCAAAAACAGCAGCGTGAAATAGTGCAGTTTGCTCTTCAAAATCAAAAAAAAGAGGCGCCTCAATAAAATTGTTCAATAAAGTGTATCCACCGTTATGTCCTGGTTCTGAAATGATAGGTACGCCACTTGTTGAAATTGTATCTATATAACGATACACAGTCCTTATATTCATCTCTAACTTTTCTGAAATTTGTTTTGCAGTAATTTTTTCACCTGAACGAAGCATCCATAGAATCGCTAACATATTGTCAATTTTAGGCATATAATTCCACCTCAATATCAAATTTATTTTCTATTATGTATTTCCGATTTTCGGTATAATTCATCAACTGTTCCTTTCCCATAGCTTTCTATATATTGAAGCCCTAGACACATTTGTAATTTCACAAATTTGATTCACAGTCATATCTCCCTCTTTATAAAGCTTTACTGCATAATTCATTCTTGCATGATTTTTATAGTACTTCTTTAACCGACCTTTAAACTTTCCTTTTTTCTTAGCCAGTTCAATTCCTTCACGCTACCGCATACGGATAAGATCACGTTCTGATTGGTTTACACCCGCCATAACCATAATATTGCACCATATGTCACCTTTTTGCTGGGAACATATTAATTTGCTAGGAGAATACCATTTTAATTCGGAGAAAGTGATCTAATTAGATTCTTTAAGACCACTGAAACTTTCTTAACGTTGTTAAAAACGGGAGAATCGTCAGAAAAAAAGGCTTAGCATCATTGTAAATCCGTATTTCCCTGACGATACCCCATTGCCATCAACCTAAGCTTTTGAGATACCCCCCACAACGAAATTTCCATATTTTTACAGATATTCATGAGAATTCAGCTCATTTTTTCGTTTTGGGGAACAATCAATTTCTTGAGTTGATGGGTATGTGATAATGCTTCCATTTGAACAAATTTTCCTTTTCCATACCGATCACACATCTTTTGTAGAGTAATAGTATCAGCATATCCCAGTTTAAGAGGTTACTTACAAAATATTTGAAATTTTTTTGCGAGAATCTAAATATTTTCATTTATAATTCTCTATTTGTCTATACTTTTCATACCGCTGTTGTATAAGCTCTTCCGAGGATAATAGTATCAATTTTTTTAGAGATGATTCGATTACAGATTCAATCATTTTTGCCTGTGATTTTATATCATTTTGTGCTCCACCTTTAATTTCAGGAATGATTTCATCAATAATTCCTAAATGTTTTAAATCTTTTGCTGAAATTTTCATATGTTCAGCAGCTTCTGGAGCATACTTAGCGTCCTTCCATAGGATAGATGCTGCTCCTTCTGGCGAAATTACCGAGTACCATGAATACTCTAACATATGGATATGGTTACCGACACTAATGCCAAGAGCTCCACCACTTGATGCCTCTCCAATTACAATACAAACAATTGGCACTTTAAGTGTAGTCATTTCAAATAGATTTCGAGCTATCGCTTCAGAAATTCCACGTTCTTCAGACCCTACCCCTGGATAGGCGCCTATTGTATCAATAAATGTAATAATAGGGCGATTAAATTTATCAGCTTGTTTCATAAGTCTTAGCGCTTTTCTATAACCTTCTGGATGTGCCATTCCAAAATTTCTTTCTATACTTTCCTTTGTATTTCTACCTCTTTGATGACCAATAACCGTAACGGGCATTCCTTTAAATTTTGCAATACCACCTATCATTGCTTTATCATCACCATATAATCGATCACCATGAAGTTCGAGAAAGTTTGTAAACAATAAAGGTATATAGTCCAATGTCGTAGATCGGTTACGTAGCCTTGCAATTTGAACTCGTTGAAAAGGTGTAATATTAGAATAAATCTTATCTTGCATTTTATTTAAACGTTTTTCTAATTCATGAATTTCTGACGATAAATCTACATTATTTTCTTTAATTCATCAAATTTCTCTTTTAATTCAATAATAGGACGTTCAAAATGCAAACTCATTTTATCCTCCAAATGTTATGACTTACCTCACTCTAATCAAAAGACTTAGAAATAGAATCAATAAATAATTCAAAACCATCCACAACTATTTTTTGTTCTGATTCTGATAAATTATTGAGAATACTTTGATAAAATGTAATGGATTGCTCTCTTAAGCAATTAACAGTTATGTGACCTTTTTCTGTGAGGTGCAGAAAAAGTTCTCTTCTATTTTTTTCATTTACTTCACGATAAATAAGACCCTTTTTTACTAACTTATCTACCAATCTACTTACAGTTGAAGTCTCTAATCTAAGTTTATTGGATAGTTGCCAAACAGTTAATTTTTCTACCTCTAGTTCCTCTAACGCCATCATTTGAGAAGTTGGTAAAGGTTTTTCAAATGGTCCTTTGGGCAAATTTTGAGATTCAAAAACCCCAGTTATTATAATCATTTTCTTAATAACTGTTCTTAGTTTTAAGGCATCTTCTCTTTTCAAATAGGTCACCCTCCTACAACTAATGTATCATACATCAATTGTATTATACATGAATATGTTTTTTTCACAAGCTTAACGTAAGCCAATATTACAACATGGACGAGATATTTCTCCTTGTTAAAATGGGATAAGTGGATTGTTTTCTACAAATGGCAGAACATCAATTATGTATCAGGGGACTTTATGGGGTACCGCTCATCGCAATCAAGCTAAGAAAATAAAACTACCTAAAAAACGAAAATTTTGTGATAACTTGTAACAAAAAACTCATAATTTTTTTGGGGAAGTTCTAAATTCTTAAGTTGATGGGCATGTGACAATACCCCATAAAGAAAAAAGGCATTAATTATATGCCTTTTTTCTTTATCATCATTTAACTGGATAACAAACTTCTGTAACCCACTTATTAGGATCCGATTCCATCGCTGGGCTTACATGGTAAATATTAAACATCGGGCCTACTAATGCGTAACCTTCTGTCTCAATCCATTTTGCTGCAGCCTCATTTACAGCTGTCATCTGTTCATAACTTCCATTAACCGTTATGGAAGCTACATTAGTGGATTCAATTTTTTTAAATGTAACGTCTTTTGTATTTTCATGCCTACCTAAAATACTTAGCTGTATTTCTACATCTACATCATTTTCTTTATATTCACGATCATGGAAAACCGCAATACTATAACTCGGATGGGCAATACTAATACTTTTCATTTGAATTTCTTGCATTAATGTACCCCATAAATCCCCTTCGCGATTATATGATGGAATAATCTTTCTAACACTAGCTACTTCTCTTTCTGGAATTTCTTTTATTGAAACATGATAGGCCATCTCAACAACATCCTCTCTCATCGTTTTCATTGAGGCTTCGAGAAGACGTAATTGTTTTTGGAGGTCATCCATATCATCCTTTATTTGAGCACTACGATTTTCAAATTGTGATTTTATTACTTCCATATTATCGCTTGCTACTATTTCTTTAATAGTAGCAATATTAAACCCCATATCTTTTAACATTTGAATTTGATTTACTTTCTTTAATTGGGCCGCTGAATAGTATCGATATCTACTTTGTTCATCGATTTTTACTGGCTGTAGCAATTCTACTTTATCGTAGTGTCTCAACATACGAATACTAATGGAAGATAGTTTTGAAAAGTCACCTATTTTAAACATATTTTCCTCCCATAAATTACATCTACTTCGAAGCTCAACTTCACCTTAAACAATGACATCGTGTGAGAGTCAACTGTTTATAACACTTGAATTATATTTCTTTAATTATTTCCCCTTTTACTCTCTTCCGTCTTAAGGCTATAAAGATTGATATTAATCCGTTCACAACTAATAAAGTTACTATAATATTTGTAAGAAAGGCTACATCTGCCGCAAATATTTTAATTGTTTTCCATGGTGAGCTTGTACTATAAGTAAGAAGCGGGATGAAAATAATAGATAATAGTAGAAATAAATTTCCTACAAATAACCAAGTTAGTTTTTCAACATTTTTCTTATGCCTATACTTCTTAACAAACATAATTGGCGAAATGAAAAGCACGAGTATAACTATCGACATAACAATTTGTGTAAATGGTATGTTTCTAGGTGGATCAATTGGTTCTTTTCCATTCAAAATGCTAATAATCCCATTTTTCAACACTGATAACGCTGGCTCTTCTAATACATGATTTTTATTTGTTAAAATAACACCACCCCAGCCACTTTTATTTAAAATAAATATTTCTGCACGAGCATCGGGCGTGGATCCTGAATGCCAAATCATCGTTTCGCTTTCATTTATATTTGTTGTTCTTAATCCAAAACCATAACTTTTTTCTGAATTTATTTTATAAAGTGGTGAAAGATAAAGATCCATGTTTTCTTGCTTTAAAAATTGAGCATCCTCAGGCCGATTCAAAAACATAATATATTGAATCATATCTTCTAAATTTGCAGTAATATAGCCATACGGTGCCCCAGAATTATCATAGGACACTACACTTTTTCTTGGTATGCCAAACCAAGACTGATAACCTGTTAAATAACCCTTTTCATATGCAGTTTCTTTACTTGCTGCTGCACCATTCATATTTAACGGCTGAAAAACATGCTTTTCCATATATGATGAATACGTTTCATTTGTGACCTCTTCAATAAGAGCACCTAAAACAATATAATTCGCATTACTATATTGATATTTTTCTCCTGGTGAGGCATTTAATTTTACATTTAAAAGTTTCTTTACATTTTCTTTTAAAGCTGAAGAACTTTTGGATTGTATATCTGATAATGCCAAACCTTCGTATGTGTTTATTCCGCTTGTATGAGTTAGTAGGTTTCGAATTGTTATAGTGGAGGTTAATTGATTGTCTTTTAATTTAAACCAAGGAAGGTGTTGTTGAACTGAATCCTCTAATTTTATTTTTTTATCTTCAATTAATTTCAATATAGCTAAAGCTGTTAAAGATTTACTTATTGAGCCAATTGCGAATGGTGTTTTACTAGTTACCTTTTTTTCAGATTCTCCAGTAATTCCTATCGTTTTTGTGAAAAATACATCTTTTTTATGTACAATTGCAACAGAAGCTCCTGGAATATTCTGCTCTTTTATAAATTTTTCAATATACTTATCCAATGCAATTTTAATATTTTGCTGAGCGTAAACTTTTGGATCTGTAATACATAACATTAATACATTACAAAGAATATAAATTAGAGATATTTTATAGATTGCATTCTTCATTATGCTTTAGAGAGCTTTCTTTTTTTATAACTTACTAAACTAATGAATACTACTATAGAGAGCATAAAACTAATCATTATTAATAATGAATTCCACCATTGATTTTCTGAAATACGATATAGAAGATTATACTGAAATGTATTTTTACTATTAGTTGGATTTAATGATCTAGTTAAAAATATTGTAAATGTAGTTTGCGAGATGAGGTAAGTAATAACTGCGATGAATATGCCGCGTAAGAAAGATTTGTTTAATTTACCCTTTTCATTTTTAAGTTGTTTCATTTTAACTTGTAAATCAATTTCATTTATTTCTAAATAATCTTGAACAAATAATTGAGGTGTACCTAAATCATCTATACTATCTTCACCATGATCACGACATTCTTGAATATGTTCTAATATTTGTCGCTTAACATTTTCCATTTCTTCTAAACTAATATCGTATTGCTGTAATTCCTTAAGTACGTCTGTTAAAAATTGCTTTTCTTTACCTATTAATCTATTCCTCATTTCAGAAGGTCTCCTTTCGAGCCGTTTTTTAATAATGTTTGAATATCCGATTGCAATTCTAACCACTCATTAATTTTTTTCTCAAGACGTATTTTCCCGTTTTCATTAATTTCATAATAAATCCTAACTTTACCACTGTCTGTTACTTCTTGATAAGTATTAACCCACTCTTGATTTTTCAACTTAGTTAGAATAGGGTAAATACTTCCTACTCCTTTCAATTTTAAATTGTTTACTTCAAGTTCTTTCATAATCTCATAACCATAACTTTTCTTTTTCGACAAAATAGATAATACACACATTTCTAAATGACCTTTAATTAAACTTGTTCTATCCATAGGATAAATTTAACAGAAATATATACTTCATTCAAGTATATATTTCTGTTAAATTTAAAAAATCAGATAACAAAACAAAAAGATTACTAAACAAATATTATCACTCACGAACTTTTTTACCCCTATTTATCTCTTTTATAATATAATAATTACATAATATATCAATCATTTCACAATTTTATTTGTTTATCTCTCCTTCCCTTATACTTCTTTCCTTAGTGGAAAATATTGTATGCGGGACATAAAAAAACTAAAAGATCCAATTTCTTAATTGTGACATTAAGAAATTGGATCTTTTCATTACCTTGTAATAATTAAACTGCGTTATTATTAACATTATAAAGAATATACGTTTTATATAAGTTATGTTAATAACACCTTAACTAATAAAATTTTATTGATTACTCTCAAGACATTCATAAACCGCCATCATTTCTCGTTTATCCAATTCGCGAATGCGATTAAAAATTGGTATTTGCGAAACAGCTTCTGTTAATAAGCTCTCATCCACAACATCACTAACTTTTCCAGTTAACCATGTTTGTACATCCACGCCCTCAACAACTTCTTTTAACCCTTCGTCATTAATACCAGTTGCATTACATGTTACACATGGGATTGTTAATTTAAAGACACCATCATGTAAATTATCTTCAGTTATAACTTTCTTTCCTTTACAAAATGGACATGGGTTACTTTTTCTAATTTTATTGATTTGGGTAACTAACTTTTTGTATCCAAACGCTTCGTATACATACGTAAGCTTTTTATATTTACCATTTGTGAAATACTTATCTATAATGTTTTCTCTCGTTTCATAAACATTAGGGAAATCACATACAGTTACTTGATTATTAACACTAATGGATTCAATATTTCCTTTTATTTCATCCCAGAATGGTAAAACATTTTGTAACACCATTTCATAGTTTGAAAAGCTTGCCTGTTCTAATTCAAACATTTTCAGTGCAACTTGTGCTTTTCTTGGCAATAAAGAAACATCTTCTGTCAATCTCATATCGCCACCAACTATAGACTTTAATTTATGAAGTGCAGGTAAATCACCGACTATTTTCAACACTTCATCAACTGGTTGATTGATCATTTCACGAATATCAAAGTTACCAAATTTAAGGGGTTTATGATGCTTTAAAACCGTCCCCTCACAAATTGGACATGTCATCATTTCTTTAGAAGACTTAATTTCTTCTTTAATAGCTGCTTTAGAAATAACAATATATCCACCAATAATCGTATTAAATCCTACCCATGTTCTGCGTGTCTTTCCTTTTTTATCATAAAATGATTTTTCAAAATATCCGTACCAAAACGTGTGCTTTTCTTCTTCTGACATATCATTATAGCTCTTTGATAAATCGTGACCAAGCTCATTTTTTATTTCTTCAAATAGAAATTCTATTTTTTCATATTGATAAAATTTTAAGACTTTCATGATTTCCGGATCAAATAAACCGTCCCAAAATGGAACATTTTTATCTTGAATTGTAATCTCTTTATCGAAAACTTCAATTTGAAGACGTCCAGAACAAGATGGACAATGATTGTCCTGTGAATAGAAATCAAAACTTCTCGTATCTTTATTAGTTGGATGAGCAGCTACAATATGATTAATTAATCCACCAATTTCATATAAGAAACTATATTGACTATATAAATGTCTTTCAAGATCAATAGCAACAACAGGTGCAATTGTATCAGATTCATATTCACCATAAATTAAACGGGCCATTGATGATAAACTTTTTAAAATACCACCCTTATAAATGTTTTCGGCATTTTTAAAATAGTTAATATGATTTTCTTCTAAATAGTGAACGCCTTCTTTATGCTTAAGCGCTGAAGAAATATGTATTTGCTCAGCTTTATTCACACTGCTTTTTTGGCGATAATAATCTTCATGACTTACTACATCAAGATGCTTTATAGATTCAGGCTGTCTTTTCCCGAAATCTACAATATAATCAGAGCTTTCTAACATGTAACTATTATGTTCAATCATAATGATAGAGACTGATTCATCTTGCAATATAGCTCTAACACTATCTATAAATTGATTTAAAATATTTTGTGATAAACCTTTTGAAGGCTCATCAAAAATAAATAATGTATGTGGATTTCTAGTGTTCGCAAATAACTCCGAAACTAAATGAACACATTGAAATTCACCCGTTGATAATGTTTGTGTTTTTCGTTCTAACGTTAAATAACCAAGTCCTAATTTAATAAGTAGACTCAAGCGTTTATATGCAATATCTTCATTTGGAAGTTCATCTATAATATCCTCAATCGAACGCTCAAAAATATCATCAATTTCTTCGCTATACTTTGTTAGTTTCTTTTTAATATCTAGGAAAGTGGCTACAGTTGATCGACTTGTAATGGATTGATTTCGATCTTGTCCGACCATAACTAGTTTATCTTTTGGATATCGTTTCAAGAAATCTGTAGCTAAACATTCGTTAACAAGTGTAGATTTTCCGCATCCAGATTCTCCTGTAACCGTCACAAGCCTATTTTTAGGAATTTGAAACTCCGTCATTTGGATATTACGGCAATATAATTCTTGGAATGTATAATATTCTGTTGGTACTTCTTTATTTAGATCCGACAGTATTGGTTTTAGTCTTGGTGATTCTTTCACAATTTGTCCACCATATTTTCCGCTACCAGGCCCAAAGAACAATTGCTCATCTGTTGTATCCAGTACTGTATCTGAATGATCAATAAGCCAAATTTGATTTTTACACCCTAACTGCTTAATCTCTTCTAATATTTGTAATAATGTTTCATGATCAAGTCCAACTGAAATCTCATCAATAATAATGACAGCATTTTCACTTACTGCCATGAATTCAGCCAAATAAAGTCGTGTTAACTCTCCACCTGACAATGTACCCATAATTCGATTTAATGTTAAATAACCAATGTTCATATTAATTATATTTTGCAGTATATGTTGTTTTGCTTCACTAATATTTAACACTTCTGCTAACGAAAGAATAGATTCAACACTTAAATCATTAATATTTGAAATTGTATGTGGTTTAGCAAATAAATCTATCGTATGTTGTTCGATTTCTTCACTATAACGTTTTCCCTTACATTTTTTACACTCAATATTTTTAGTAGTGCCTCGGCCTTTACAACCAGTACACCAACCTAACTGATTATTAAACGAAAAAACCTCAGGGGAAAGATGAAATACTTCAGAAAGTTTTTCGCGAACTTCAGTAAACACACCAGTATGAGTACCTATCGTTGAACGTGGGTTAGAAGAAATCGATGATTTTCCTAGAAAAAGTACTAAAGGCATATCCTCCATCTTAATAGCACTAAAATTTGTTTCCATAATATTAGGAAATAAATATTGATATTCAGCCTTTGGCAATAAAGAAACTAATCGTTTTTTTGATTCTTCGCCAATCGTTTGACAAAAAGTTGTTTTACCTGATCCTGATAAACCAGCGATTCCAAACGACTTATTAAATGGGATAGCTGTATCTAATTTATTTATGTTATTAGCAATTAATTGATTTACTTTCATATTAACCTCTATTCTTATTTTTCATAAAAGACATTTTTATAATATAATAATTACATAATAAATATACTATATTACGTAATTACCCTCTTACTTCAAGAAACTTACCTTTATATATTTCAAACCACTGTTGCCATTCATCTTTAGAAAATTCTTTTTCTTCTCCTTCTAGAACGGAAGAAAAAAGATCTAAACAAATATGCCAACCTGCTATATCTTTCGGTGTATGATCTGTTAAATCATGAATGTATTCTTTAAGAAGTAAAAGAGTACCATTTTCCTCTTTATGTATTTCAAATCGGACACGATCTTTATCCCAAGTAAATTCAAGCACTGCGTTTACTTGACACTCTAAAATATCAATATTTATAAATGAACCGTCCATCAAGTCAAACTTTATTATTCCACCTGTTTTAAGGCTTTCAATTTGTAAATTAGACATCCATTTTTTAAGCTTACTGTTTTCTGTTAAAACAGACCAAACCTCCTCTATTGTATATAGAAATTCGCGTTCAAATTTTACAATATACCCATCAGTTACTTTTTCAATTTCAGCTATCATATTGATTACCCCCTGCACAGAATGTATGTTCTTACTTTATTTTACACGAATATAAATATAAAATAAATATTTATGTCACCGAAGTATTAATTTAAAGTTAATGGCGCTGAAAAACTTAAGTATTTTCTAAATCGAGTTCTATTTTATTAGGAATTAAATATCATATATGCCCATTTCCTTATTAAAAATAAACTTACGTATAAAAAAAGCCGCATTTGCGACTTCTGAAATGATAGAATTTACTCTTGTTTTTTGTTGAATGACTTACCGCTTAATCGCATCGACAATTAGCGATGGAAAACCAAGTTTATCGCCTTTATTTCTAGAATCATACTTTTTAGAACGGAAAATAACACCATCGTTTGCATCCCATTCGTTGTAATAAAACTGACCATTTTCATCACAATATTCAAGTAAAACTACCTCAAATCCAGCAGTTTCAAACATTTTCGTTAATGTTTTATAATTATGAACGATTTTATGACTTGCTGCTGGATGATCTTTCGGACCCGCCTATTTGAACTATATTTTGGTACGCTTCATCTTGGAAAAACGCATCAGGAACACCGCATCGAATGTGCCCTGCTGACTTTAAAAATTCATAACAAATTTCTGCTGCCCTTACACCTTCTTCAAATGTAAGGTGTTCCCATACATGTTCAGCTAAAATAGCTGAAATAGAATTGTATTCAAACCTTTCTTCCCACATAGCTTTATCTAGTAAATTAAGTTCATCTTTTTGCGTTTGTATCCAACCTGGATTATTATTAAACATTCCAGCTCCAACTACTACTTTAATTTCATCTTGTTTTATTGCCACTACTTTCACCTCGTAAACATATTAATTATTAATATATTCTATGTTTACTATTATTCTACCTTCTACTATACATTAAGAAAGAATCGTGATTGTTTTAACAAAAATGAGTTCTGGACAATTTCAAACTCAATCCCTAAAAATCCCCTAATACAATCATTTAACTAACTTAATGGAAACAGTTCATAATATATAATTATTTTTATAACTTTCTAAATTTACGAACGAAAGTAAGTACTGTACCTGCAATAACCATCCAAATGCCCATTGTTGTACTGTTAGTTGCACTGGCACCCGTGTTTGGAAGTTCTTTATATGTAGATTCTTTTTTATCGGAATTACTGTTGTTCGGGATACTATTGTTATTAGTAAGGCCATTAGCTTTGCTAATGTCTTTATCTTTCACCAATACTTTTTGCATTGTATGAACCTCATTACCTACGGAATCTTTGACACTATATATGATTTCAAAAGTACCAATTTTAGAGGTATCTACAGTTCCTTCATACGTTACGTTAGAAGTAACGTCACCATCCTCTTTATCAGTAGCTAATACTCCTACCATTGGATCAAATTTATCTCCCTCAGTAATTGTAGTTGTAGCAGGTACTTTAAGTATTGGTATTTCATTTTTAACTTCATCTCTAACTTTGACCGTTACAGTTTGTTTCGCAGTTACTTCATGACCTTTAGAATCTTTCACTATGTACGTTAATACGTAAGTACCAGCTTTAGAGGTATTTACTTCACCATTAACTTTTACTTTAGAAGTAAGATCGCCGTCTTCTTTATCAATAGCTAATACTTTTGCCATAGGATCGAATGAATCTCCTACATGAATTGTCGTTGCAGTAGGCACTGTTAATGTGGGGTTTAAATCTAATTTTTCTCCATTTCCCTCTACAATTACCGTCTGTGTAGCCGTTGTATTCCCGCCTTGAGAGTCAACGACCGAGTAGTCCACAATGTATGTACCTGGTTTAGAAGTATCTACATCGCCTTTATATTTTACTTTATTTGTTAAATCACCATCTTCTTTATCAACAGCTTTTACATTACTCATCGGGTCAAATGTATCACCAACACGCAGTGTAATTGTAAGAGGTACAGTTAATTCAGGGAGTTGGTTTTCTGCAGTTTTTTCGTTTTCTTTCACTGTTCCTTTAATTTTTGCTGCATCAAAAGCTTTTTGGACCGCTTCAACCTCAATTGAGTTCGCACCATATTTGTTTGTTGCAACTTTCAGACACGCTATTCTTAATTCAGAGAAATTAGAAGTCATGTTCAATTCATCTGTATTTGCATAATAGAAAATATCAAACATTTTATCTTCACCAATACCATTTACAGTTACACCATCCTGAGTTCCACCTTGTGCAATTAAATACGCGACTTTATTAATAATACTTGAGTTGAAATGGACGCCCTCATTATCTTCTCCGTTTAAATCACTGTATTTGCTATAATCATCTGGATACGGTAATCCATTAATAAATTTGACTGCAGATGGATTCTTCATATTACGAAGAACTGATCCAGTTTGCTCTCCTATTGTCCAATTAAATTCCCCATTATTTATGTATTTCTCAATAGCCGTTCCCATAATATCAGATAACGCCTCATTAATTGCCCCAGATTCTCCGGAAAATTCAAGATTAGATTCGCTAGATGTAACCGCATGTGTAAATTCATGGCCCGCTATGTCAAATGCTTTCACCATTGGATCACCATATATTAGCATACTAACATTGCTAATATTAGCACTAAATGCATTCTCCCAATTTTTAGGATCATCTGTTTCTCCAGAATCCCATGCATGTACAACTGATACTACTTTTTTCCCCTTATTATCAAAACTATTACGTTTATATTTATCTTTATAAAAATCATATACCTTTGTTGCTAAGAAATGAGCACTTACCGCCTTTGGATCATTAAATATGGTTGAAGTGCTAGTTGCTAATATACCAGGATAATATCTGTTTTCAAAAGTAATATCTCTATAATTTACATCATATGTCTCAATTCCTTGCCCTCTTGTGTAATCAGCAAGTGCATATTCCCCATTACTTTGTTCAGAAATACCAAATGTGCGAATTATACCTAAATCATCTTTACCTGTTCCGGTTAATGATTTGACATCACTTTTTTTACTCTCCTCAATAGATTTAACATGCTCTTCACTTATTTTTAAATCTGACTCTTGCACCATATTTTTCAACATATCTCCATAATTAGCATTCACTAAATAAGTTCCAGATACATAGTTTGGTGTTGCAGCCGTAAATGTAACTTGATATGCATTGCTAGCCTGTCCATTATTTTCATTTACAAAAATAACTTCCTTGACTTCTGGCTCAGAAATAAATGTAATATCGTTCCCGTACTTCGTATAAATAAATTGTTTTGCATCTTCTTTTGATAAATTAGTTGAATTCTTTAAATCTTCTTGTGTTAAATTTTGTGCACTTTCTCCTGAAACACTTTTAATAATACCCTTTTTATCTACATGAGCAGTCAATTGGTATCCATACACTTCTTTTCCTTCATATATTTGTTGCATACGAACAAGTGTAGTCCCATCATAAGCCCCACGTTTTTGAACAACCTTGTAATCTACCTCTTTTTCTCCACTAACTTGTTTTGGAGACAAAGCATGTTCCGTCTTTTCCTTAAGTGCATCTTTCACTACATTCTCAGGCGTCTTTTGTGATGGTTGTGTAAGTTCACCTGTACGAAACGAATCCTCTTGAATTTCAACTTGCATTTGATCCTTTCCCTCTGCATAACTTACTCCATACGGTATTACAGTTGTTAAGGCTAATCCTGTTGTTAATGCAACTATAGCTATTTCTTTTTTATTTTTCATGTTATTTTCCTCGTATAATTCCCTAAAATATGAAACTGCTTAAATGTATTCCTATCAAAAATAGAAGAATAAAAAGTACGACACATTACGCAAAACTGTATTATAAAAAGATGACTTCTGTAGCAAACAAAAGTCATCCGTTCAATATGTAATATCCCTAATATATTTTTAATGCATAATTTCTATATAAAAAGAAAAAAGCATTCATTAACGAGCGTTTTGCATTACTTTTATTAGGTCATTTATATTTTCAACTTTCTGCTGAAACTGATCAAATCTGCTATGTAGCAATGAAGGATTCTTATCTTCAGTTGAAATAACTTTTTTTAATTCCTCTTCTAATTTATCATATGTATCAAAGAAATTATCAAATTCTACACTTACAAGTTCTTCATTTTCACGATAAAATCTTTTTGATTCTATATAAGTCATATATGATTTATTTAAAAATCCTAATGAAATTAAATATTTAGAAGTGTTTTCTTGATAAATAGCAATATCACATGCTGTTTTAATATCAGAATAAGTTTTTTGAACGAAACAATGTAATTCAAAAATCTTAAACTTTAATCCATTATTCATTTCATCCCCTCCCATCCTATCTATTCTACATAAAAAAAGAATATTATACAAAGTAAAATATCAATATAGTACAAAAATAAAAAGCGTAAGAATAACTCCTTCCGCTTTTTATATCAAAACATACATTTCATATTGTGCTAAAGAATTCTTTTCAAATCCAGTTTTCTTTAAAAATCCTTCTAGTAAATTGTTGTTTGGAAACCCAATTGATAAACTTGTTACATTCAACTCATCTCTTGCTATTTGTAATAATTTTGATCCAATATTACGATTTCTATAGTCTTTGTCTACGAAAAGAAAACTGATTTTACCTTGTTCATTCACACATATAGCACCCTTTAAATCATTATCAACATATGCGCCGTAAAATGTATTATTTGTTTTTTCGATATAATCCATATCATTTTGCCAATTTATATGGAAGTGTAACCATTTCTGAACTTCAAGTTTAAAAGATGGAAAATCTAATTGTTTCACTTCAATTCCCTTGCAATCTTTATTTATTATTTCAGTCATATCTTTTAAATTATAATAAGATAGATCGTACACTTTTTCATAGCCTAATTTCGTATAAAAATGAATCGCTCGGTCATTGCCTACAATAACTTCAAGAAAAAGTTGCTTACACTCATTTTGAAGCGCCTCTTCTTTATGCAGTTCAAATAACTTTTGACTCACACCAATACCGCGATAATTAGGATGAACCGCTAATGTTCCACAGCGCATTGTTTTTATGTTTTCATAATCCTTTATCCCGCCAAGTATTACACCAACAGATTTATTATCGTCTAAAGCAAGAAAGGAATGTTTTAGTGAATTCCCTTCTGGTCCAAAAAATCTATTTATAAAATCTTCATTTGAAACTTCCATTTTAATAATGTAATCTGAAAATCCATCTTTAAAAGCTTCATACACTAAATCTATACTTACTTCACTGCATCTTTTGTATTGGATCATATAAAATTATCCCCCACTTACTCGTGTTAAATTTAACATTCAAATACATAAAATGTACTAGTTCCACTCTACCCATCATTCTTTAATTTTCAGTTCTACCATTTAATTTGAAATAAACGGGCATTTTCCTACATATCTCTCACTATTAATTTGTTTTATAACAAACGGTGCAATATCACTATTTTGAATTTTGATTCCTGGCATATCTACTAAACTCTCTTTTATATTTCCAATACCATTCCCTTCCATAACAAATGGTAATCTAACAATTGTCCAATCTACATCACTACCTTGAATAATTTGCAATTCTTTATATTTATCTTGCATCATCTTTGATAAAAATACTTTAAACAAGGTAGCTCCTATTTTATTTATAATTCCCTTTTGATCTCCTATAACATCTAAAGAACCTCCAGAAATCAGTATATATCTTTTTATTTCAAATTCTTTCATTGCTTCTAAAATATGCTTCGTTACTGTACTAAAAATATAAGATTCATTTTTTGGTTGACCAACCGCATTTATTACAACTCGACAACCTTTAAGTAATTTCCGTATTGAAGAAAAATCACGTGCACATCCATTAATAATCTCTAAATTTTCATTTGTTATTTTGATATTATTAGAATTTCTTGTTAATATTTTTACTTGATATCCCTTTTCTAACGCTTCGTTTACAAGGAATTTCCCGGCTTTTCCATTTGCGCCTAGAATAGCTATTCTATTTGTACTTTCCGATATTAACCCCTCTAACTATCTATTATTTACTACGTTAATCTCATACACTCGTAAAAAAGCAATTAAATGCTCGCAGGCTCGTTCACATGCTAACATTTTAAAGATTTTTTGTTCCTCTTTCGTTTTATCATTTGCTTGATCTGAAGCAGCTTTTAAACATAGAAAAGGCTTGTTATTGATTTGGCATACATAAGCGAATGCTGCTACCTCTTGATCAACCGCTAATGCTCCATATACAGTATGGAGTAAATATCTCATTTCTGAACTACGGATACGTTGATCTCCAGATAAAAATGTACCGAAATGAATCGGTTCATATGATCGCATCTTTTTTATTCTTCTTACAATTGACTTTGTTGTTTCAATAGGTGCTGTTCTACCATTATATAAATTAAAAACATCTTCCCCCGAACCAGCAGCAGTAACATCGTGTTGTATTGCATTAAGGGCTACTACAATATGACCATTTTTCACCTTATTTGATAAACTTCCGCATATCCCTGTCATAAACAACTCATCTGGCTGAAACTCACTAATTAATAATTGTACACAACTTGCACAACTTACTTTGCCAACTCCAGTTATAACGGAGATAACTTCCAAATTATTTATATAATGAAAATGAAATTCCCAAGCTGCTCTTTTTTCAATGCGCTCACTTGGATAAAATTGATGCAAATACGTAAGTTCTGGTTCCCATGCGGATACGATTGCAATACGTTTCATTACACGCTTCACTTCCCCTATTGTTATCATGTAAATAATTTATCTATACTTTCTCGTTCATAATCTGGAATCCACTCTTTATATTTCTCATATAAATTTCGTATTGTTTCTTTATTCTTCGCAATTACTTCACATCCTCTATCATCGTAAATAAACATGATAATATCTTTCGATACATTTACAAGAAATACATCTGGATAAAAAATTTCTTTTTTGCATCCAAAACGAGGATAAAGACCCGGAAAATCTTCATGATTTGCAGCTTGAATAAGTGGTTGGTATTTAATATCTTCCGCAAGGCATTTTAACGAAAATTGATATGTACAATATAAATCAGCTTCTTCATCTTCAAATAGAAAGGCTAACGTTTCTTGGTTTATTTGGAACTTTAAATCCCTCTTTTTAATAAATTTATTGTATACATTTATTTTCTGCGAATTTTTCATATCTTCCTTTTTAAATCGATACACATTTATTACTAAAAACACTTCATCTTCTTTTGAAAATACATCTTCAAACAAGTATTTATTATATGTATACAGTTGAGTGAAGTATTCCATATTTAAATCGTCAGTTCTTTCGACATTTGGACATTTCCCTTTCCAAAAATGAAAATGCAAATGATTTTCCCACTGAAAGTATATATGTGGTACTAATGTAACTCCAGGAAATATTTGATTCATATACTCTTTTAATTGCATCCCCATATCCTTTCTACTCTACAATTTCTTTTAACTGCCAATATGCTTCTTCTAGCCACGGGTGTACAACTTTCAACGTTTCTTTTCTATCCCACAAATATGAAATATATACGAAAGCAGCATGTTCTAAAGATTTTTCTAATCCTTTTTTTACTTCTACTAAATAAGGTGGTGTCCCATTATGATCCCATTCTATTTTATCCGCAACAAATAACACTAAATCCATCTTCGTTGCATGTTTACGTAGTGTAGTATGACAATTAATTGCATTTAAAATTTCTTCATCTTCCACTCTAAATATCTCTTTTGCAATTATTCTCGACAGTTTTTGATGAATAATCATCGGGAATTCTCGTTCTTCTTGTAATATCTCTATTCTAAATTGTTCAGCAACTGCAATCCGCTCTTCATTCGGAAAGATTGCACTAATATCATGTAAATATGCTGCAATCGCTGCCTTTTCTCCGTTTTCATGATACTTAATCGCAATTTTTCGAGCTTCATTTGCCACCCGAATTGAATGTTTATATGTAAGTTCTTTATTGTATTTTAATAGAAAAGCTTTTATATCATTTTCAATTTTTCCAGTTGGAGTAAATGAATAAATCTCTTTATATACCATAGCAAGTCCCCCCCTTATTCTTCACTTTCAGTATAATACATTATTTAAATATCTTTCTTCTTTGTATTCGTTATGAATGTTTTAATCCCTTTTTATACGTTACATGAAATTTTATGTGGAATCATTGCTACAAAATACATAAATGTTTGATATTATAGTAATGTTAATGATTTGTTAGGAAAGGAACTACATAATGAATAAAAATATAGTAATTATTGATGATGATAAAGAAATTGTTGAATTACTTGCTGTTTATTTGCGAAATGAAGGCTATAACATTTATAAAGCATATGATGGCGATGAGGCATTACAAATGATTTCTACATATGAAGTTGACCTTATGGTTCTGGATATAATGATGCCAAAACGAAACGGATTAGAAGTTTGCCAAGAAGTGCGTGAAAATAATACTGTACCTATTCTTATGCTTAGTGCAAAAGCAGAAGATATGGATAAAATATTAGGTCTTATGACAGGTGCAGATGATTATATGATTAAACCATTTAATCCATTAGAATTAGTAGCTAGAGTGAAAGCTTTATTACGAAGATCGTCTTTCCAAAATGCCACTTCCCCCAAGAATGAAGATGGTATTATTCGTATTCGTTCTGCTGAAATACACAAACATAATCATACTGTTAAAGTAAATGGAGAATATATTAAACTTACATCTATTGAATTTGATATTTTATATTTACTTGCGAGTAATACCGGAAGAGTATTTAGTTCCGAAGAAATTTTTGAACGCGTTTGGAATGAAGATGGTTATGGCTCAAATAAAACTGTAATGGTCCACATTAGTAATTTACGAGATAAACTTGAAACAGGAATGAATGGAGAGAAGTTTATCCATACTGTTTGGGGAGTAGGCTATAAAATTGAGAAATGAAGCATTTGATATATTAAAAGATATCCCAAAATGGAAGTTGATTTTTTGGTTTATGTTAGCTATTACACTTACTCCTATTACTGAATTAATTATATATCGCCTTGTTACAAGTGTAATTGAAAGTTCACTCACGTTAAGCGAGCTCGGAAAAGAATTCATTAGAATTTTTGGATATGAAAAATATAAAGGAATAAAGGAATCTCTATGGATGATGATTGTATCTTATTTGTTTTTATTTTCTATTTTCTCATCCTACCTATACATTTTTTATCGTCATGAAAGAAAGATTTACTATGAAACTTGTATTAAAAAAATGATAGAAGAAATTCGTTATATTGCAGATGGAAACTTCAATCATAAAGTGTCTATCGTAAATCATAATTATCTGGAAGAGTTAGCAACCGGAGTAAATCAGATTGTTGAACAATTAAAAGTCTCAATTGATGAAGAGAGACAGGCTGAACAAGCAAAAAGTGAACTTATTACAAATGTATCGCATGATTTACGTACTCCTCTTACCTCTATAGTTGGATACGTAAATTTAATCCATCATGATAATTATAGAGATGAAGTGGAATTACGCCATTATATACAAGTCATTTACGATAAAGTAACCCGTCTTAATGCATTAATGAATGACTTGTTTGAATATACACGTGTTCAAAATAAAGAGTTAAGTTTATATTCTGTTCCCATTGATATTGTAGAGCTACTTGGACAATTAACTGTTCAATTCCGCATACAAGTTCAAGAAGCTAATATAGAATGTCGCCCTTCTTTCCCATCTCAAAAACTCATGGTATTAGCTGATGGAGACAAATTAGTGCGTGTGTTTGAAAATCTTATTATAAACGCTATCGCTTATGGAAATGACGGTGGATATATCGACCTTGCTGCCTATGAAAGCAATAATATGATTACTATAGACATAACAAATTACGGCCAACCTATTCCTAGTACAGATTTACCTCATATTTTTGAACGTTTTTATCGCGTTGAAAAATCTCGCTCTACAAACACCGGTGGATCTGGGCTCGGATTAGCAATTGCAAAAAGTATTGTCGAATTGCACAAAGGATCAATTGAAGTATATAGTGATGATAAAAAAACAACTTTCACTGTAAAACTACAACCACATAAATGTTAATACAGCTTAATTTTAGGTCCAATTTCTTACCATATAAGAAATTGGACCTTTTATTTCCCATTAAAATCCAAAATTTAATAATCCTTTATAATTCTTTAGAAATTCTTTACCTTTTCTTTCTTCCTAATTAAGCATTCCTTTTTACAATAGTATTATTGATGTCATAGTAGGAGGATCGCTTATGCAATTCCTGAAAAAGTTCACAATTTTATTATTATCTTTTGTTATTACAGCGCTTATTGTTTTATATTTTTATCTTTATGTAAATGGTCCAATTATTCAAGCTAAATCAGCTATTTTAATAGATGCTAATTCAGGTGAAGTTATTTATAAAAAAAATGAGGAAATTCCTATACAATCAGCTACTTTATCTAAATTAATGACTGAATATATCGCAATGGAACAACTGAATGAAGGCAAAATACAGTTAGATGAGTTAGTAAAAATAAGTAACGAAGTTTTCCGAGCAGAAACGAGCCCTATACAAGTAACTTCTAAAGATCAAACGACAGTTCGTGATTTACTGCATGCATTGTTTTTGACAGGGAATAATCGTTCTGCACTTGCCCTTGCAGAACACATTGCTGGAAATGAAGATAACTTTACACTTCTAATGAATGAAAAAGCAACACAACTAAAGTTATCACAACAATCCCCATTTCTAAATGCTACTGGAATGAATAACGATACGAATAAACAATCAACTACAACAGCAATAGACGTTGTTAAACTAGCAACACAATTAGTAAAAGATTTTCCCGATGTATTGAATATTACGAAGCTAACCTCTTACCAATTTACCTTCAAGGATTCCAAAGTTTTCAACACAAATAAAATGATTTATTCCCTTAATAAAAACATTAAACTCCAAGGTGTTGACGGCTTACAAACTAGTTTTCTAACAAATGGTAATTATAGTTTTGTCAGTACAGCAAAACGAGGAGATACTAGACTTATTTCAGTAATTTTAGAGGCTGATGATGAAAACAGTACTTTTATTGAAACAAAAAAGTTACTACAGTACGGTTTTGATCCTTCCTCATACTCTGCGTTCCAAGCTTTTAAAGACGCTGTTACATCTTGGACAGTTTTGCTTCAGTTTCAAAATTTAATCATACAAACATTATTGATTTTCTTCATTATTACATTTTTAATGTTTTTACATATACGCCAGAAAAAATCCGAGGATTTCAACTAGGAAATCTTCTTATATATATAAAACGGCTTACACTATAAGTGTAAGCCGTTTTATACATCTATAGTCCTCTTCCGATTAAACTCGCTGAAACAGGCTGAAGATTTAACTCTCTCGCCCATATAGATAGCTGACCAATGTGATGAATTTCGTGTACAATTACATGTCTTAAAACTTCACCATATGTATATGTTTTATCTGTCCACGAAGCTTTTAATATCTTACATTCTAGGCTAGATGACCACAACTGCAAAAAAACTTCTAATTCTTGTTTATATAAATCAGATAACGCTTTCACTTTTTGGATGGATTGATAATCTTTAAATTTCGGTTCATTATCTTCTTTTCCTTGAAGTGCGCTAATCCAGCTGTATTCAACATCGACAATATGGAATAATGTTTCTAAAATACTCCCAACACCCCCGATACGCTTGCGGAGTAATTCTTCCTCTGAAAGTTGTTCACACCACTTAAACCAGTCGTCCCTTACTTGCCAATTGTATTGAAATAAAGTGTACATATTTATCTCTCCTCTACCCAATAATCCACTTAATAGCATCTTTCACATAATATGGCTCATATTTTTGAATATAGTGACCACTTTGTTCTGCAATTACAAATTTATTATTGCTTGATAGTCGTAATATTCCTCTATGCATTTAATCATTGACAATCACTTCTCTCAGGCCAAGTTCCTCTATAGCCTGATTCATTATTTCACTTACAGATAAAGATCCATCCAATACAATATCCGAATTCGACTTAACAGCATGAATTGCCTCTAAATAAGCTTTTCTCGCAAATGTCATGTAATGATTCAAATCATTATGTATTTCATCTATTGTACCTTCTTTAAAATCTCGCAAGATTCTTCTAGCCATCGCAATATCTAAAGGTGTGTCGATAAATATTGTTACATCAATGAATTGTCGCATTTCACTATTTAAGTATGCAAAAGGATAATCTACAATAATATAATCTACATTCCCCTCTCGTATAAGATGCTGAATATCATGAATTAATGGTGTAAGTACCCATTCATCATAATTTGCTCCATCATCAATCCATTTACAAATATCACTAGGACAGTTTTTAAAGTGATAGCTATCAAAATAAAGTGCTTTTGAATTTGTTAGCTTTTGAGTTAATTTTTCTGTAACAGTAGTTTTACCTCCTCCTGAAACAGCTCCAATTGTAATGATTTTCGTTTTATTATTCATAATTCCCCACCATACCCCATTTAATTAACATAATATAATTACAGATACCTATTATTTTTTATCGCTCCATTCATATTCTAACATACTCATTTCCCATAAATTCCAGTATGTTTCTCCTACTTTTTTTGACTCTCTTAATAAACCTTCTTTTACAAATCCTATTTTTTCATAACATGAGATAGCCGACGTATTAAAATCATAAACACCGAGAGTTACTCTATGTAGTTTTAATTCTTCAAATGCAATTTGTAGTGCTGCTTTCATCATATGTTTCCCTATAGAACGTCCTCTCATTTTCGTATCACCAACTAGCACTTTTCCAATCCTTGCAGATTTATTTATATTGTCTATTTGCCCAATTGAAATATGACCAACTACTTTCTTAGAATCTTCATCTATTACTTTAAATGCAAGGGTATTTGAGCTTTCTATATAATTTTCTAATTGTTGTTCATTTAGGGGATATGCAAATGCATTTCCCGACCATTGTATTAAAAACTCTTCGGAGTCAATCCAATCTATTAATTGCTTAAAATCAAATTTTTTAAAGGTTTCTAGTTTAATCACTTTTATACTCCTTTCGTACATCATACTTTATAGCCCCAAACTTATTTCTATACAAAAAATCTATTCTCCTTTATATGAAATTAAAATAAAGCCATTCTTAAGAATGGCTTTACAAAAAAGCGAAATTATTCTTTTTTCCTATGTCAATAACGGTACAATCGCTTCAATTTTACAAACAGATATTATTGTAACTACTCCAGCACTATTAGTAAGCCTTACAACATCACAAGTTACTGAAGATACAGTTCCAGCATACTCATTACTTCCTGTATTAATACGCACTGCTCTGTTTACTAACTTTTTAAGTTCATCTTTAATTCCTTGTACACAGCAACAATCGCATGCTTTATTTTGTTCTTCTTGTTCTTTTTTACATTCTTCAAAAGCATCCCAGCAATCATCCTGTTTACACGTACACTTCTTTTTAGAATTACTATAACGATACCCCATAATCTCACCCCCTAATCATTTCTATTAATATAGTATGTCTACTAGCTTTAAAGTGTAC
This sequence comes from Bacillus sp. HY001, assembly GCF_007558965.1. Classification (NCBI taxonomy): domain Bacteria; kingdom Bacillati; phylum Bacillota; class Bacilli; order Caryophanales; family Bacillaceae; genus Bacillus; species Bacillus sp. HY001. The sequence continues at coordinate 36,002 of NZ_VLTE01000028.1, forward strand.
GAGGCAAAAACATAGAAAGGAAAAAACAATCACATGTACTAAATTAATCTATATACATAAAAAACAAGTGCATTACTGTATGAACTTCCATTGTATATACTTGGAATTCGTACATTGATAAATATCTTTTTCTATTCAGTGTAATGTAAAAAAAATAAAAATGACCTCTAACAATTAGAGGTCATTTCACATTATAAATACTTTAAATCCTATAATTTACTAGACTGTAACCCCTGAATAAACGGAACTACTTCAGGATTTACAAGTGATGATAAATCACCTAATTCTTTTCCTAAGTAAGCAGCTTTAATGACGCGGCGCATTACTTTTGAATTACGTGTTTTCGGTAAATCTTCTACAACGTGAATATCTTTTGGACATAATGCTTTTCCAATATGAGAGTTTACTAAACTCATTAATTCTTTCTTTAACTCTCCTGTGAATGTTACATTGTCCCTTAGTACTACAAAACAATGACAAACTTCACCTTTTACATCATCAGGTACACCAATTGCGGCAGCTTCTATGACATCATTATGCTTCACAAGAATAGATTCATATTCAGCAGGTCCAATACGTTTCCCAGCAATGTTTAACGTATCATCTGAGCGTCCTGTAATAATATATTGCTCACCATCATAAATCACCCAGTCACCATGAACCCATTTATTTTCAAAACGTGACCAATATGTGTTCACATAACGCTCATCGTCTTTCCAGAAACTTTTCGTCATACCAACCCAAGGCTTCTCTAAACATAATTCTCCAACTTCATCACGAATTGGATTACCTTGATCATCGAGCACAACCGCTGCCATTCCTGGTAAAGATGCATTAAAACTAATCGGTGCAATTGGTTTAATAAGGACGTTTCCGAAAATCCCACCAGAAATTTCAGTTCCGCCTGAATAGTTACAAATTGGTACATTACTTTTTCCAACTGTTTCAAATAGCCACATCCAAGGATCTGGATTCCAAGGTTCACCTGTTGATGCGAATACTTCTAAACTCTTGAGTGAATGTTTATTCACATATTCATCACCTTTTGCCATTAACGCACGAATTAATGTTGGTGATATACCCAGATGTGTAATTTCATATTTATCAACTGTCTCCCATAACCGATTTGCTTCCGGGAAATCTGGAACACCTTCGTACATAACCATCGTTGCCCCATTTATAAGAGAACCGAATAGTAAAAATGGTCCCATCATCCAGCCCATATCAGTTACCCATAATACACGGTCACCTTGCTTGATGTTCATTCCAAATCCTGCATCAAATGCAGCTTTCAAAGGAAAACCAGCATGTGTATGTACTGTTCCTTTCGGTTTTCCAGTTGTTCCAGAAGTATATATAAGCATTAATGGGTCATCACTGTTCATTTCTTCTGCATGTACAAATGGCTTTTCTTTTTCTAACGTACTCCATGAAAAATCATAATTATGCGGCGTAAAGTCATTTCCTGCATGACGCACGATAACGACTTTTTCAACAGTTGGACAATGTTCACAAGCTTTATCTACTTCGTCTTTTAATGAAACAACTTTACCTCGGCGTGAAAAACCATCTGCAGTAATGATCATTTTTGACCCTGCAGCTTGCACACGTGTCATGACTGCATCAGACGCAAAGCCTGAGAATATTGGTGAAATAATTGCACCGATTTTCATAACAGCTAGCATCGCAACAACTGTTTCTGGAATCATCGGCATATAAATTGTTACACGGTCGCCTTTTTCAATACCAGCATGTTTCAAACCGTTTGCAACGCGGCTTACCCAGTTGTCAAGTTCTTCATATGTAAATGATTTTGAGGTTCCATTTTCTCCCTCGTACTGAAGTGCTGGTTGTTTTCTTGTTTCATCATCTGCAAGCCAGCGGGATAAAACTGATTCTACAACGTTACATGTTCCGCCATTATACCACTGTGCAAACGGCGTACCATTCTCTAGGTCTAGCACGTCTGTATAAGGTTTCATCCATTGATAGCCTACCGCTTTCTCAGCTTTTCCCCAAAACCAAGCTGTTTCTTCGATTGACTTATTATAAAACGTTTCGTAATCTTCATATCCCAATGATTTCATCCAACCATATAAACGCGTTTTTTCTTTATACTCTTCTGTTGGAAACCAAACTGCTTGTTTCAATGTTTTCCCCTCCTTGACTTTTTGAGCAAGAAAGCCCTAAATAGGGCTTTTAAACTGGATAAACAGGATGTTTACGATCCGTAAATACTTGATATTTACTCATATACATTTCGAATCGTCCTTTTAACTCTTCTCTTAAATTGTTTGGATGAACAATACCATCAATGACCATCTCTGATGCCAAATGGTAAATATCAATATCTTTCTTATACTCTTCGCGTTTTTCAGCAATGAAGCTATCACGCTCTTCTTCTGGTAAAGCTGCAATCTTATTTGCATATACAGCATTGACCGCAGCTTCTGGGCCCATTACCGCAATAGAAGCTGTCGGTAAAGCAAGGCAGCAATCTGGTTCGAAGGCTGGACCTGCCATTGCATACAAACCAGCACCATATGCTTTACGAACAACGATAGAAATTTTCGGTACAGTTGCTTCACTCATTGCAGAAATCATTTTTGCACCGTGGCGAATAATGCCAGCACGCTCTACTTTTGTACCAATCATAAATCCAGGTACATCTGCAAGGAATAATAATGGAATATGATATGCATCGCATAAATTAATAAACTTCGCTGCTTTATCAGCTGAATCGTGGAATAATACGCCGCCTTTCATACGCGGTTGATTTGCAATAATACCAACTGGCTTACCATCAATACGCGCTAAGCCTGTAATTAGTTCTTGAGCAAATAATTTTTTTACTTCATAGAAAGAACCTTCATCAATAATTCTGTTAATGAGATCTTTCATATTGAAAGGAGCATTTTGATTTTCTGGAATGATTTGTTCTAATGTTTTTTCGAATTGTTTCGGTTCTTGAGGTGTAACCAATGGAGTCTTCTCTAAGTAGTTGTTTGGAAAATATGAAATGTATTGTCTTGCTTGTGTAATCGCATCTTCTTCGGTCTTACATAAAACATCTCCGCATCCTGATACTGAGCAATGCATACGAGCTCCGCCCATCTCTTCTAAAGTTACTTTCTCACCGATAACCATCTCAGCCATACGAGGAGATCCTAAATACATAGATGCATTTCCTTCTACCATCATTACAACGTCACAAAAGGCCGGAATATATGCGCCGCCAGCTGCCGAAGGTCCAAATAACAAACACACTTGCGGAACTTTACCTGATAATTTCACTTGATTGTAGAAGATTCTTCCTGCACCACGGCGCCCTGGGAACATTTCTACTTGATCAGTGATACGCGCTCCAGCAGAGTCAACTAAATAAAATAACGGAACACGTAATTTTTCTGCCGTTTCTTGAATACGTAAAATCTTTTCAACTGTACGTGCGCCCCATGATCCGGCCTTTACTGTTGAATCATTTGCCATTACGCATGCAGTACGACCATGTATTTTACCTGTTGCCGTAATAACACCATCAGCAGGTAATCCCGTTTGCTCACAATTTGCAAATAATGCATCTTCTACATATTCACCATTATCAAATAAAAGAGCTAAACGATCTCGAACGAATAGTTTTCCTTTTTCTTTATTTTGTTCATGATATTTTGGTGCGCCGCCTTGTTTAATCGTTTCAACTCGTCCTTCAAATGTATTCAATTCTTGTTTTTGATCTAACATATTTACTCCCCCTTATACATTGGTGTGCGTTTTTCCTTGAATGCCTGTAATCCTTCTATTCTATCTTTCGTATGGATTACACCCTCATACGCTTGTTTTTCCATTTGTAATCCGGTATGTAAATCAACTTGAATACCGTTTGAAATCGCTTCTTTTGCTAATCGAACAGCAATTGGACCATTACTAGCAATTCTTTCTGCCATTTCAATCGCTTTCTCTTCAAGTAAATGAGCTGGTACAACGAATTCTACTAGACCATATTCTTCCGCTTCTTGTGCCGAAATGCGTCTGCCTGTATAAATTAATTCTTTCGCTCTACCAACACCAATTAACCTTGGCAAACGCTGCGTACCACCTGCTCCAGGTATAATTGCAAGTGTAGTTTCAGTGAGACCAAGACTTGCAGTGTCTGAAGCAATTCTAAAATCACAAGCTAAACTTAATTCTGTACCACCACCAAGTGCGATCCCATTTATAGCAGCAATAACTGGCTGTGGTAATTGTTCAACCATTTCCATAGTAGAACGAATCATACTAACAGCATGACGAACTTGTTCTTCATTCATGCCGGCACGTTCTTTTAAATCAGCTCCAGCACAAAATGCTTTTTCACCAGCACCTGTTAGAATAACTACACGAGTATTTGACTCTTCATTTATTTGAGTTAATATGTTTTGTAACTCTTCTAATAACGCTAAAGATAATGAGTTTGCTTGTCTTTCACGATATAATGAAATCTTTACAACGTGTGGTGTTACATAATCAACTGAAATGTTTTGTAATTGTAGCATCTTCTCACCTACTTATCGTTTTATGTTGAAGCGCTCTATACACATGACTCGGTAATTGGATATTTAATTTACTTTGAATAAATTGACTTGCTCTCAATAACTTCTCTTCATCAATATTCGTTTGGACACCTAACTTATGGAGCATATGTACTAAGTCATCGGTTGCAACATTGCCTGATGCTCCTGGTGCATATGGACATCCCCCAAGACCACCACAAGAACTATCAAATGTTGTAATACCATATTCTAATGACTTAACTACATTTGCCAGAGCCATTCCATACGTATTATGGAAGTGCATTGCAAACTGAGAAGCATCATATTTCTTTAATAAATGTTCTAATACGCGCTCTACTTGTAACGGATTCGCTACACCGATCGTGTCACCAAGAGAGACTTCATAAATGCCATATGAGAATAGTTGATTACATAATTCGTCAACTGCTATGGCGCTTATGTCCCCTTCATAAGGGCAACCAAATACAGTAGAAACATAGCCTCTTACCTTTTTTCCTTCGAACATTGCCTGCTTTGTTATATCTTCAATGACAACTAATGCTTCTTTAATTGATTTATTAATATTACTTTTATTATGAGATTCACTTGCTGATAAAAAAACATTCACCTCATCTACATTTTGCAAAAAAGCTCGTTCCAAACCATTTTGATTTGGAACAAGCGCTGCATATGTAACATTTGGATCCCTTTTCAGCTCAGAAAACACATCATTTGCATCTGCTAATGCAGGAACCCATTTAGGGTGAACGAATGAGGAAACTTCAACGTACGATAATCCCGCCTCTGTAAGTAGTTGAATCCATTTTACTTTATCTTTTGTGCCAACAATCTTTTTTTCATTTTGTAAGCCATCACGTGGCCCGACTTCTTTAATGACAGCAAAATTAGGTAGTTTCAATTCGCTTCCCCCTATATCTCCCTATTCAATTTCTAGTAATACATCTCCTTCATTTACAAAGTCGCCTTCTTGCACATTAATTTTCATAACTGTGCCAGCTTCTTCTGAAATGATTGGAATTTCCATTTTCATAGATTCCAAAATGACGACATCCTGCTCTTCCTCTACTGTATCTCCTACTCCTACAACAATCTTCCATACATTTCCTGCCATCGATGCATATACTTTCGTCATCATTTTTTCCCCCTTAATATTGTTAAACCTTATTTTTTAACAAGTTGTTTCGTTACAAAACCCGTAGTATAAATACCACTTTTGAACACATCATCTTCCAGTACTTGAATTAGCATTGGTGTGTTCGTTTTAATACCTTCTACTTTTAATTCTTCTAAAGCATCATGTAATTTCGAAATTGCTTCTTCACGAGTTTCACCATGAGCAATGACTTTCGCAATCATTGGATCATAGAAAGGTGTAATCGTTACTTGATTCTCTAAAAAGTGATCAATACGAACATTTGTTGGCAGCGTTAAATTTGTAATTTTCCCAGGTGATGGGAAGAATGTTTTCGGATCTTCTGCATAAATACGTGCCTCGATGGCATGACCACTACGTTTTACATCATCTTGTGTAAACGATAACTTCTCACCACATGCAATTAGAAGTTGTTGTTCTACAAGATCTAAACCAGTAATTTCTTCTGTAACTGGATGCTCTACTTGTAATCTCGTATTCATCTCTAAGAAATAGAAATTTTTCTGATCATCAACTAGAAACTCAACTGTACCAGCATTTGTATATCCAAGAGCTTTGGCAGCTTGTACAGCGACTTCACCCATCGCTTTTCGTGTACCTTCATCTAAAAATGGTGAAGGTGCTTCTTCAATCACTTTCTGATTTCGGCGTTGTACTGAACATTCACGCTCCCATAAATACACTGTGTTACCATGTGTATCTGCTAAAAGCTGAATTTCAATATGGTGTGCATCTGCAATATAACGCTCTAAATACATTTCTCCGTTACCGAAGAAGTTTTGCGCTCTTGTTTTGTTACTTTCAAATGCTTTGGTGAGCGTTTGCTCAGTTTCCATCAACTGCATTCCAATGCCTCCGCCGCCTGCGGATGCCTTCAGCATTAATGGATAACCAATTTGTTTTGCAATTTCAATTGCTTCTTCAGCAGTTTCAATATTTGTAGTAATACCTGGAACTACTGGGACATCTGCAGCTTGCATTGCAATACGAGATTCGATTTTACTTCCCATCTTCGTAATGATTTCTTCTGATGGACCGATAAATACAATCCCTTCTTCTCTACAGCGAACCGGAAAAGACGGATTCTCTGATAATAATCCATATCCCGGATGGATTGCTTCAGCATTTGTCTTCTTAGCTATTTCAATAATTTTTTCAAGGTTTAAATAGCTTTCTTGGACACGCGGTCCACCTACTAAGTAAGCTTCATTTGCCATTTTCACATGAAGGGCATTTTCATCTGCCTCAGAATAAATAGCAACAGTGCGAATGCCAAGTTTTTGACAAGTTTTCATAATACGAACTGCGATTTCCCCGCGATTAGCAATTAATATTTTTTGAAACATAGTGATTCCTCCCTTTTATCTACATCCTAAATGTCTAGCAATTACGAGACGTTGAATTTCAGAAGTTCCTTCACCAATTTCTAATAGTTTCGCATCACGAATATGTCGTTCTACTTCATATTCACGCATATAGCCATATCCACCATGAATTTGTACTGCATGATTTGCAATACGGCTTGCCGCTTCAGATGCGAAAAGTTTTGCCATAGCCGCTTCTTTACCGAAAGGTTTATCGTTATCTTTTAACCAAGCTGCTTTATGTACTAAATTACGCGCTAGCTCTACTTCAGTCGCCATATCAGCTAATTTAAATTGAATCGCTTGGAAATTAGAGATTGATTTTCCGAATTGTTGACGTTCTTTCGCATATTGCAGTGCACGTTCAAATGCAGATTGTGCAATACCTACTGCTAATGCTGCGATTGAAATACGTCCTCCATCAAGTGTATATAAGAATTGTTTAAATCCTTTATTTACATCACCAAGAATATTTTCTTTCGGTACACGTACACCATCAAGTACGATTTCACATGTATTAGAAGCACGAACACCCATTTTATCGTAAGGACTTGTGATCGTTAATCCTTCACTTGTAGTCGGTACAATAAATGCCGAAATGCGTTTTCTACCATTGTCTTCAACGCCGTTGACAGCGGTTACAATAATTGTATTTGCATACTCTGCATTTGTAATCCAACACTTTTCACCACTAATTACATATTCATCACCATCTAATACAGCTTTCGTTTGTGTACCACCTGCATCAGATCCAGCGTTCGGCTCAGTTAATCCGAAAGCACCTAACGTTTTACCTGATGCCATTGGAATTAAATATTTCTGTTTTTGTTCTTCTGTACCGAAATAATAAATTGGTGAAGCACCTAATGAAATTGTTGCAGCGTAACTTAATCCTGTGCCACCACAAGCACGACCAATTTCTTCAACTGCTAACGCGTACGATACAGTATCGCCACCTGAACCTCCATACTCTTCAGGGAATGGGATGCCTAATAATCCTAGTTCGCCCATTTTTTGAAATGTTTCATATGGAAATTCCGCAGTTTTGTCATAATACACAGCTTTCGGTGCGATTTCCTTTTCAGCAAAGTCACGTACCATTTCTTTAATCATTTGTTTTTCGCGAGTTAGAGTAAATTCCATTCCGCTACACACCCCTTATCGAATATTGAGTTTCGACAGCGTGCGAGTTTCTACTACAATCGTTACTACTTAAAGACAAGAATATTAGTTAGATAATTGTTATAATTCTGTCATAACTTAATTTTAAAACAGATTCTGTACTAATGCACAAAAAAATTCCTACATTGTTCTACAACAACATAGGAGTTTTCTTGTCGAATTATGTAATTTATTGTTTAATAATCTCTACCTTTTCCCGAATCTGAAATCTCTACTAAAGCATCAGGGTATGGTTCGAAATATGTCTGTCTTAATAAATACTTTTCATCAAATCGAAGGGCCCATGATTTTAAAATTGCCAGTAGACTACTAAGCGGGATTTTCTTTTCTTTATATTTTTGTATCAAATCTAAAAAATGATCTTTTTCTTGTTTTTTTAATTTTGTTTTAAAATATCCGAAAATATGCTCACATACATTTACATTCGATGTATAGCGGGGTGTTCGCATAAATAATTCATATAGAGTCTTCTCATATTTATCAAATACAATTTCAATCTTTTCATTTTTTTGATTTGCAATAATGCGCCCTAATTCCTTTTGTTTTACCTGATTATATGCCATAAATAAATATTTATTGTCCGACTGAAACGATACAAGGTCTTTCATATTTTTATTATATTTAATCATTTTGTAATATGCGATTGTAAATAACCTTGTAAAGAAATGTTCTCTAATAATAAAATTCGACAATCTACCTTCTTCTTCAATTGGAAGATGTGGAAATTTTTTTATTACTGCTCCGCCAAATAAGCCCGATCCTTTTCCTTTTGCTGGCGCTTTTTCAAAACCAGAATAAATTTTCACATCACGCGTACCACAACTTGGCGAACGATTCTTTAATATAAAGCCATCTACATCAGATATCGTTTGTAAAAAGACATTTGAAAATCGCTCCATTTCTCCAGTTACATCTGCCCGCGTCGACGGTTGTACTAGTCTATTCACACCATTTTCTTCTATCATTCGTATCGTTTCACGAGGAGTGCCCAATCCGATCTCGACTTCTGGACAAACAGGTATAAATGTAACAAATGGCTGCAAATTTCGTATTGTTACATCTGGAATCATCTCGCCATTATAACGACATGCATCAAATTCTAAACATTTACTTACAACAATTTTCGGCTTAGCAAATTGGCGCATCACATTACCTCCGTGGGGTTAATCCGTACAATATAAATTGAATCGTGTTTTCAATTTCCAATTCATCATCCCATTTTTCTTCAGGCAATAATAAAAAACGTGTTAATAGTAATCCTAATACAGCTGATAAAGTTAGACGTAATACAGAAGATGGAGGCATTTCAATAATTTCCCCTTCTTCTTGAAACTTTACAATCAACTTTTTAAAATGTGAAAGTAACTCTGTTTCTACTAAATGTTGTATTTCATTTTTCAGTTCCGGTTGAAATGGCACTTCTTGAATTAATATTTTTATCATTGGAAAGTGCTTTTTTGCAAATTCAAAACGATTATGAATAACAACTCTTAGTAGCCCTTCATACGATTCATATTCCGATTTAAATATTTCCTTTGCGAAAGCTTGTACGAAAAATGGTGCAGCAAACTTTGTTAATGTCGGCATGACGACCGCTAACAATAAATCCTTTTTCGTTTTATAGTAGCGGAAGATTGTTCCTTCCGCTACACCAGCACGCTTTGCAATTTCACTTGTTGAAGTTGCAGCATATCCTTTCTCACCAAACATATCAACAGCCGCCTCTAATATACGCATTTGACGTTCATTTCGTTTATCCGTATTTGTTGCGGCTATTAATTCTTCTAGCCAATCCTTCTTCATTTATTATGCTCCTTTGTATCATCATTATATTTTTCGATGTTTCTTTAATGCAAATACATTTCCTATTGCAAATAACAAAGAAAAAAGTAGTAATACAGTAAGATCTAATGCAATTTCTGTAAACCCTTGATTTCGAATCATCACTTGTCTCATTGCGTCAGCGCCATATGTGAGCGGAAATAATTTTCCCAACATTTGGAGCCACTTATTCATAGATTCAATTGGAAACAAACCAGAAAAGAAAATTTGTGGCACAATAACAAGCGGTATAAACTGGATCATTTGAAATTCATTATTTGCGTATGCCGATAAAAACGTCCCTAAAGTTAATGCAGTTAAAGAAAGCATACATGTAATAAGTAGCGTTAGCCATATAGAGCCAGCTACATATAAGTCTAAAATATAAACTGAAAAACTTACGATTATAATGGATTGTATAAATGCAAAGATTCCAAAACCGATAATATATCCTACAACTATTTCCCATCTTCGTACCGGAGTTGATAATAACCTTTCTAGAGTACCACTTAAACGTTCTCTTACGAAAGACACTCCAGATAAAATGAACACAAAGAAAAATGTAAAGAAACCGATTAATACAGGACCAAGCCCATCAAACATTGTAAAATCTTTAGAACCATGTAAATAATTTACTTCAGGTTTCATAATCGATACATCGTTCTTCTCTGTACTCTTTTGTAAAACTTGAAGTACAGCACGATTTTTTGATGAATCACTACCTTCTAATACAACATGCATTTTTCCACTTTCTAAATGAATTACTGCATCTATCTTTTGTTTTTCCAACTCAGACAATGCCTTTTCTTTACTATATTCATAAATTGTCGCTTCCTGATTTTCCATCACTTTTACTACCTGAGCTGGCATATCAACAACTGCAATATGCGGAACATAGTCTTTTTGTGTAAACACTAGCGACAATAACCAAAGTAATAACATAGGTGCTCCAAACATCATCGCTAACGAACGCTTATCTCGAAAAAATTGGCGAATAATACGAATGATTACACCAGTAACTCTCATGATAGGGCCACCTCTTCCAGCAAAAAGACATCTTCAATCCGTCCTGATGATACCCGCTTTTTCAATTCTTCAGGCGTTCCAGTCGCAACTAGCTTTCCTTCTCTAATCAACCCTAGGCGCTCACAAAACTCAGCTTCATCCATAATGTGCGTTGTTACAATAATGGTAGTACCTTTCTTTTTAAGATCATAAAATTTTTCCCAGATCGTTTTTCTAAGCAGCGGATCTATCCCGACTGTCGGTTCATCTAAAATTAATATTTCAGGTTCATGAAGGAGTGCTATCGCTAATGATAAACGCTTCTTCATCCCACCTGAAAAATGCTGTACTTGTTTTTTCATATGTTGTGATAATTGAACAAGGTCAAAAACCTCTTGTATTCTTTCTTTTTTATGCTTTCCCTTTAATCCATACATTGTTGCAATAAAATCTGCATTTTCATATGCTGATAGTTCTTCGTATAACGCATCAGCCTGAGCCATATAACCAATTTTTTTCATTTCATTTAAATTAGGCATGTTCGTATTGTAAACAAACACTTCACCTTCTGTTGCTTCATTAATACCTGCAATCAATTTAATAAGAGTCGTTTTCCCTGAACCAGAAGGTCCAACTAAACCAAATATCTCTGCTTTTTCAACTTGCAACGAAAGATTGTGTAACACTTCTTTTTTCCCAAAACTTTTTGACACAGTTCGCAAAATAATGGAAGGTTGCTGCACGTTTTATTCCCCCTTTTCTAAAAATGAGTGAGTACTCACTTTTATTTTACTCTTGCGTAATTATATGTCAAACTTCATTGATTAGTATGTATTTTCAATCTTAAACAATGAAACAGAGTCGACATTAGAATATCATTTCTTAAAGTCGACTCTGTTTCATTTACATTATATATTTTACTTTACGTTTTTAAATTCATATACTTTCTAATTCTAGCAACATCTAAAGAATATTCGATAACTAACTGCTGTAACGGTAAAATAACTGTGTCAGGATATAAATGTGCATATTGTAATGTTTCTGCATATTTTTCTAACCTTTTTTCTAAATACTTTATAATTTGATCAGGATGACTAACTAATAAACATTTACAATAATAGTGTATTTGTTCCTCAATCGCCGTATATTCTTCAATCTCATATTCTTTATGCATGTGTACACCCCTTTAAGTTTTTTACGTGAATTACTTATCACAATTTTCACTCGACAAATTTTAAGTTTTTTGATTATTTACACTATAACAAACTCTCCGGGTCAAATTTTGTTACTTTATGTAACGTAGAAAATTTTTAACAAAATTGTAATGTAAACTTGTATAAGTTACATTTGGCTTATTTTTTCCGTACAAAAAATCGTACAGTTCAATTTAACTGTACGACTACAAGTTCTGGCCTATTGAAAATTCTTTGCGGAATGACACTATTGCCTAAACCTCTACTTACTACCATAGACGTATTTTGTTTTTCATATAAACCAGCTGTATATGTAGGGAAAATCCCTTGATTCGGAGCAACTAATCCTCCGATAAATGGCAATCTAACTTGTCCTCCATGAGCATGCCCCGATAACACTAAATCTATTTGTTCATCAGCATACTCTGTCAAAAATTCAGGCCTATGTGATAGTAATACATTAAATGTATCCGGCTGCATTTCAAATTTCACTTTTGAAATTTCATCTTTGACAACACTTCCTTCATCACGGTTTCCAATTACAAATTCCGGATCATCAATACCAAGTAAATTTATTTTTTGTTCCTCTTTTTGAATGGTTATATGTTCATTTCTTAAAACAGTAACATGGTGTTTCTTCAACTCTTTCTCCAAATCATTATATTTTCCTGACCATTTTTCATGGTTTCCTGTGACAAAATACATTGGATACTCCTTTACAAGTTCTCGTATTAATTCCATACTTACTTCTGCATCATATGATTTAATGTCAATTAGATCACCTGTAATAACAATAATATCCGGATTTTCACCTTTTACTTTTTGAATTAAAGTTTCTTGATTGTCGCCAAATTTTTTATTATGTAAATCTGAAATTTGTAGAATTTTAAAACCCTTAAAAGTAGAAGGAATTTTAGTAGATTTTATATTAACTTTAGTAATACTTATTATATTGTTCTGTACATATAAAAAAATACTCATACCAATTAAAGTAACAATAAATAATATGATTCTTTTAATCTTTTTGTTCATATTTCCTCCTAAAATCTTAATTAGTACTACAATTGTCACTAAACAATCCACTAGATTTTTTTAAAAGGGGTAACAATTTAGTTTTGGTAGTTACGGACAAGTTTCTAATTAATGAACTGAAGAACTTATATACTTCTGATGAAGTATACATGCCAGGTTCCATTTTAATCGTAACTTTATGATATAACATCAAAGCCGAAATTCCTATGTAAAGGAATTTCGGCTTTTTGAGTTCAAACAAATATATTAGTTTTAGTACTACTTACCTTGATTAATTAGAAACACATTAACATATTTGTTCATAAATTTATCGTTAAATGATCAAATATCACATGATATTCATTAAAATCCCATAATAATACTCAAGTATTCAGCAATCAAAAAACTACATTTATATCTTGCAGTTGTACCACTTAATACATACCAAATTTCTTTCTATATGTCGTGGTTGGTTTCGTCTCTTTCCATAATCAACTTTGTATAAAATATTTATCTTGGTGATTACTCCTAATGAATATCTTGCTTTTTAAAGTTTCCGCCTTTTACTTCCGCAACATCATATACAGTAACAAAGGCATTTTCATCAATTTCATGAATAAGTTCCTTCATTTTATTTTCTTCTAAACGACTGATAACACAGCTAACTTCTTTATAAGCATCTTTCGAAGAGCCTCCATAAATTTCACTATAGATTGCACTTCTTCCGAGACGTTCCCATATTGCGTCTATCATTAATTTAGGTTCTTTTGTAACAATTTTAAACGTTTTAGATCCACTTAACCCCACTTCAATGATATGAATGACTTTAGAAGCAATAAAGTAAGCTATCGCAGATAAAATTCCACCTTGAAGACCAAATACTGTTGACACAAAAATAAATACGAACATATTTAAAAACAAGATTAGATCACTTGTTCCAAACGGTAATCTTCTAGACAACAATACCGCTAGCATATCAATTCCATCTAACGCTCCGCCATTACGAAGAGCCAATCCCATACCAAATCCGATAATAACACCACCAACAACAGTAACTAACAATGTATCTCCTTCAATAATTGTAGGCACATTATGCATGACCACAGTACCTATTGCAAGTGATACAATACCAATAACTGAATACATTGCAAATCCTCTACCAATTTGTTTATAACCTAACCAAACAAATGGTATATTAATTAATCCAATTAAAATACCTAATGGTAACCCAAATAGCTGAGAGCTAACAATACTAATACCTGTTACACCACCATCTGAGACGTTATTAGGAATTAGTACAGCCTCTAATCCATACGCCGTTATTAATGCTCCAATAATAATCAAAATCGCTTGCGAAATTTTTTTAAATGTATTAACATTTTTCTTTTTTGTACTTTCCATCACAATTCCTCACTTCACACATTTTTCTCGTCATTTCATTATTACATCAGCTTCTTTATACTTAGTGTCGCACCTACTATGTAATTTCTCTCATGCTATAACTTCCTATACTTAATTAAAGTGTACGAATACGCTAAACAGTATGTGTATAAATTGTTATAACTAAAATCTAATCATAAGTTATCCTATTAATTTCTTCTTTACAAACCACAAACATAACAAATACTATAAAAATAATTGGTTAAATTCATATTTTCTGCCACCCAGTATAAAGATTTACACTTCTTTTTAAATCTACTGCTAATGTAAAGATATTTATCGAAATATCAATTTTCAATCGTTCCCCCTAACACGTAACCATTAAATTTCAAAATCTACTACAAAAATATTTCCTCCTAATCCGTTATCCTCTTTCCCATTTAAACACTATGAAATTATTGTTAATAGACCGCACACAGAAACTAATAGATATTTCACCTCGAACTGTTTATAGGATCCAAGTCATTATTAGTAGTCAATTCCTTTCAAACCCATAGTTAATGGAATCAATTCCATTAACGTGATGAGTATAGATTTACAATTTTAAAAATAGCACTAATTGACCGATATACTCATTCGGTCAATTATAATATACCTAAAACTAAGAAAATATTCCATTCGTTAATATTATTTCTTTCTATGTAATTCATAATCATAATGTACGATTATTTAAGTTTTTTGTGAAACTAAGTAAGCTATATAAAGCCTATCCTCCAAGGTTTTCATCATGTGAAAACTATTTTAAATTACATATCTATATAGAAGTATTTCTCTTAAATACTCCCCCTCATTTACTATATCGTAATAAATAGTCCATGAAATAATAATTTTCCACTTATATATGTACTATTTAAAAATACAAAAAGCGACTCTTTCACATTAAAAAGAATCGCTTTCCACATTCTTATTTTCAATTACATTACTTAAAAAAATTGAGAACCTATCACCTTAGAGCATTAATAACAACTTCAGCTGCCTCTGCAATGAGTTGATTATCATAGGTAGCCTCTTTCTCATCTTTACTGGATAAAATTGCGATAATAATTGGTGCTCTATTCGGCGGCCAAACGATAGCGATATCATTTCGTGTCCCATAACTTCCAGCTCCTGATTTATCTCCAACTATCCAGTCCTTTGGTACTCCCGCACGAATAAGTTTATCTCCTGTAGCATTTCCTCTCATCCAATCTGTCAGAATGTTACGCTTTTGATCTGGAAGCGCATTTCCGACTGTAAAATCCTTAAGGTTCGTAGCAATTGCTTTCGCCGTACTAGTGTCACGTTTGTCTCCTGGAATAGCCTCGTTTAATTCTGTTTCAAGGCGATCAGACTTAGTAACCCGATCCTCAATCTGTCTAAGCGCTTTTTCATATCCTTTCGGTCCGCCTATTTTATGAAATAAAATGTTCCCTGCAGTATTATCACTGTAACGAACAGCAGCCTCAGCAATTTCTCCTAGTGTCATTCCAGTATCTACATGTTTCTCAGTAACAGGTGAATAATCCACTAAGTCTTCTTTCGTATAAGTAACAACTTCATTTAATTTTTCAGTAGAGTTTTTCTGTAGTAATACCCCTGCTGCTAACGCCTTGTAGGTTGATGCAAAAGCAAACCTTTCGTTAGATCGATAAGAGATTGTTTGATTTGTACCAGTATCTATTGCATACACACCTAATCGAGCATCGAATTTTTTCTCAAGTTGAGAAAAGTCTTTATACGTCGCATGATTATTATGTTTAACTGGTTCTGTCTTTTCTTTCGCTTCAACTTGTGATGCCCCTCCTGTAAAAGCTTGTAGACTTGAAATACTTAAACCTAATATACCAACGCATATTCCTATCTTTAGCATCCTCTTGTTTTTCAAAATCATCATTCCTTTCAAGTTCTTAACCATTTTTTACTTACACATACTAGACAATCACCGAAACAATTTTGTTCCATAAACTTTTAAACATTTTTAACTAGTATGAGAGTCATTAACAAAATAAGAGATAGCAACAATGCTCGTCGCTATCTCTTATTTCAAATCTTATCTTTATTTATAAAGACCTTTATATAAACAGAATCTCTTTCGCTTAGAGAAGTGTACAAGTTTTACTGAATTTGATTCAGATTATCTGTATTAGTAGCTTCACCATGCATACGTTGCTTTTTCAAATCAAAATATACATCTAAAACTTCCTTTCCAATTATAGAATTAATTCCACTTTTATCGTTATGAAGCCATGGAACTACTACAGAAAAGGCTACTTCTGGATTATCATATGGAGCATACCCAACTAACGTTAAGTTGTAACATTCCATACGTTCCCCCTTCGCATTTCTACCAATTGGATCATCTCCACCATATACAGTTTGAGCGGTCCCCGTCTTTCCTGCTGGCTTGTATGGAGCATTTTTGAAATACTTCACACCAGTTCCATCACCTTCTTGGAATACCCATCTAAAGCCTTCTTTTATTCGATCAATATGTTCTGTCTTCATATCAATTCGATTTAATACGACAGGTTCTATAGAACGAATAACTTTGCCAACCTCTTCTTTTATTGATTGCTCTCGTATTTCTTGTACAATTTGAGGTTGCATTCTATAACCGCCATTAGCAATCGTTGAAATATATTGTGCTAATTGCAACGGCGTATACGTATCATACTGACCGATAGAAAAATCTAGTAAAAACCCAGGCTGACTATCTACTTTTCTAGTTTGGCCAATTATTTCATTCGGTAAATCTATTCCTGTTGGCACGCCTAATCCAAATTGTTTAAAATAATAGCGCATCGTATTAAATGCTTCTTGTTTTATATCCAATGAACCATTTGGTACGTAATTAACGCCCGCAATTTTTAAAGCTGTCTGGAACATGTATACATTCGAAGATACTTGTAGCGCCCGTAAATCATTAATATTACCAAATCCGGATACATTCCACGATTTCTTAGCTTGTGTACCTTTAAATTTCATCGGTGCATCATAAAATTGATCTCCTGGTTGTATTGCCCCAGTCTCATATCCAGTTAATAAAGTTGCACCTTTTACAGCTGACCCTAGTTCATACGACGTCGTCATATTACCTAATGCCAAATCCTCGATTTCCATTTTCCCTTCTTTTTCTACTATCCTTTTGCCTGCCATAGATAAAATCTGTCCGTTATTCGGATTCGTCATAACAACAAAAGCTCGGTCCAATAGTGGCTCTGAACTCTTAAAAGCTCTCAAATTTTTCTCTAAACTTTCTTCCACTTTCTTTTGTAATTCCATATCAATCGTTAATGTTAAACTATTACCACTTTTTCCTTTAGAAATTATTTCTGTGTTTATAATATTTCCTGATTTATCTGCAATGTTTTTCACTTCTGCTTTTGTGCCGTGTAGCACATCTTCATATCGTTGTTCAATATAACTTTTCCCTACACGATCATTACGGTTATATCCGCGTACTAAATAAGAATCTAAATTTTCTTTTGGCAGACCTTCTTCGCTACTCGTAATATTACCTAACACGGAACGAAATAAATTACCATTTACATAATTGCGCTCCCAATCAACCGTTGCATCTACCCCAGGAAACTCCGCAAGATTTTCACTGATTCGTGCATACTCTTGATCTGTTACATCTTTTTTTATAATTTGTGGTGTCAGTTGATAACCTGCGCTCATTTTACTTTTAATAGCTAACACCTTTAAATCTTGTGCTGTTAATTCTGCCAATTCTACTTCTGTAACGCGACTTCGTCTTAAGTCTTCAATTTTTTTATCTAACTCTTTTCCCTCTACTCCCTTTTCTTTAAACTTTTCTATATCTTTTTTCGTAATCATTGTCTCCGCACGTTTCGTATTCAACTGCATCCAAAAATCTTTTTTATCGATATCTTTTAATTTATTTATTTCTTGTTCAGGCATTTCAAGTACTTTTGCCAAGTCTTTTGCTGTTTTTAAAATATCTTCACTAGTAATTCCCTTTACCCTTGTATACGTAATCGTACGAAGGGATTTATTATTAACAACTGTTTTCCCTTCTCGATCTAGTATTTGTCCACGTGGAACTGGAATGCTAGTTGTTGCATTTTGACTGTTTTCCACTTGGTTCTTATAAGCCTCTCCTTCTACGATTTGTACTTTTCCTAGCTGCATAATAATAGCTGAAAATAATAAAAATATGCAAAGGAACATTATATTTAATCGTATAGATATATACGTCTTGTTCTTTCCTTTTTGTTTTTCCATAAATCCTCCATTTAATTCCTTATATGTTATATACCGTTGACCGATTATAAATATCGTTTCGACTTTTTTGCTAAATCCTTGTTAGCACCCATCCCTTTTCGTTTAGCTACGTAATTCATAACTCTCCTTTCCTGTTTTCTCTCTATTTTTTGTCGCTAGCATTAGAAATGCTAAACTATATACTGACCCATATAAAACTTACAAATAGATTTGCTAAAAACTTTTCATACTGATTATTCCTTTCTTCATGCTGTCATACTTAATAGACAACCTAAATAATAAAGTTGTTCCACATTTACAAAAAAAATAATTAACTATAAGATGAAATAAGCTAAAAAGGGAGGGTTTTATGTTACATACAAAAATAAAAAGATGGAGATTTATAGCGATTCTTTCTATTGTAGGTTTGATATTAATAATTTTGTTAAAAAGCCATTTCTTTTCAATTACTATCGAAACTTCTTCGGCCGAAAGAGGACAAATACTTGATCAAAATGGTGTAATACTAGCTACAAATAAGAAAGTTAAGTCTCTATATTGCACTTTTAATGATGAGAAGCTATCGAAACAAGATACAGCAAACACATTAGCTTTTTCCAATCAATTTTCAAGCGAGTTTCAACATGACATTTCTACAGAGGACATAAAATCTCAATTACAACAATCTTGTAAAAAGCAAACTATGAATGATATACCTTTATACTCTGATATAACTGAGAATGAACTTGCATTCATAAACAAAAACAAACCCAATAATGTAATAATAAAAGATGAAGTGATTCGATATTATCCTAAACGTGAAATTGGTTCACAGGTAATTGGGTATGTAAAAAATGACCTTAATGTACCCGTTGGAAAAAGCGGGATTGAGCTGCAATATGAAAATGATTTAAAAGGAAAACCCGGAAAAACTCTTATTTTTAAAATGAATAATAAAAAGTTCTTATGGAACATGCAAAAAGTACAAAAAGGAAAAGATATCCGGCTAGCTTTAGACTCTAAGTTGCAGCAAAAAACAGAGGAAGCATTAAGATCTCAAATCAAGAAAATAACTGATGTTAATACTGGTTATGTTGTGGTAACCGATGTGAAAACTGGCGCAATTTTAACTATGGCCAATTCAGCAGTGTTTGATCCAAATACATTATATGAACAAGTATCATCTAAAAAAGAAAACATCAAATCACTTTCGCAAAATAAAGCAATTCAAAAATTAAAGTATGGTGAATCTTATGTAAATATGGCCTCAACTATAAAGCCACTTACTATTTTAATTGGATTAAACGAAAAGCTTTTTCAACCTGAAGATACTTATTTAGATAAAGGTACTTTTCAATATGATAATCAAAATAACATTACGAATGCACCTGGAACGCCAACAGGTGAGATTACACCGAGGCAGGCCATCATTAATTCATCTAACACATTTATGACAGCAAAAGTAGCGCTACCCTTATTCAACCAAAATAATGGGAATATAGAAAAAGTTGCACATATATGGACAGAGTATTTAAAGCAATTCGGCCTTCGTTCTAAAACTGGGATTGATTTACCTTTTGAAGAAGACGGACAATATGAATTTCATCCAACAAACAAGTTTGAAAATGGTATCTCCGCCTTATTAAATGCCTCTTGGGGAGGAAATGAAGTACACACTCCTCTTCAACTTGCTCAATATGCAGCAACTTTAGCAAGTAAAGGTGATAAATATAAACCTCAAATCGTAAGTGCTATTATTGATCAAAATGGTAAGGAAACCAAAAAGTTTAAACCAATTTTAGAAAGTTCAAATCGTTACCCGGTGAAATTTTGGAGTGTCGTGCAAGGTGGGATGAGCCAAAATATAGAGGAAATTAAAAACTTACCCTTTCATGTCGCAGGTAAAACAGGCATAACAGGTGCTCCGAATGAGCAAGAAAGAATGATAAACCATTCTCTTTTCATTGCATATGCTCCTACCGAAGATCCACAAATTGCCGTTTCTGTCGTTATTCCTGGTAGTAATTCAGAAAAAAATATTGCTGCTCTCGTTACCTCAGAAATTTTAGAGTACTGGAATACTCTTCAATAAGAGAATAAAAACATAGAGGAAGGTTCATTAAAGTGAACCTTCCTCTTTACCATATAGAATCTATATTCGTTATTTTCCATTTACCTTCATGATCCTTTGCGAACATGAAAGAATATTTAATATCAGTTAAAACATACTCTTTTTGTACATATCCAGTATTACCGCTAATTGTCGATACTTTTATATATCCATTATTCTGCACTTTTTCTGGAATCCAAGCTTTTACCATTTCATTAGATACTTCGTATAAAACTTGTGATTCTCGCTTTGGTTCAGCTAAAATTTTCGTTTTATTTCCAGTAACAGTTGCATATATATAATGCGCTTGCTTTGGTTCGTTACTTTCTGTCAATCCACTTGGTACATTGTATGCTTGCTTTGTATCATTTGTAAATTCTCCCCCCATGGTAAGAGCAACTTGCAACTCATGAAAAATATCTTCATCAAATTTCAATTCATCCTTCTTATAACTCTTCCCTTTAAATAGAACTTCATCATTTAACGCTCTATACAAGTCATTTTCATTTTTTGAATTTGTACTTTGATATAATTCATTCATAAATTGTTTTAATGTTGGATCTTGAGCAGATTCATCTTTAGTTTTAGGCTTAATTTGTGTACTACTTTGGACCGGTGATTTATTATCATCAAGCCATGGTTGTTGAACGATAACAAATAACATTGTACAAACAAAAACAACTATAATAGGCAGAGCTTTTTTACGAAACGGTCTTTTATGTTTTACAAGATCCGCTTCATTATTTTCATATATAGACTGCTTTATTTTAAAAATAAACTCTTCTTCATCGTTACGATTCTCCATTGGGCCTTTTTTTAATTGTTTATACCAGTCAGGATTTTGTTTATTGTTCATCACTACTACCCTCCCCTATTAATTTTGAAACCTTACTTCTTGCTCGGCTTAATCTAGATTTTACAGTTCCAATGGATACTCCTAGTGTTTCAGCCATTTCTTCATAAGATAATTCATATTTTGCGTCTAAAATTATTATTTCACGGTGTTTTTTAGGTAGTTTTAATACAACCTCCCACACTTCATTCATTTCCTCTTGCTTAAAAAATTCACGTTCTGCCGATGGAGATTGCTTATCGTCACTAAAAAATCCTATTAAAGATATCCTTTTAAAATAAGAAGATTTCAAATAGTTTATTGCCGTATTTCTTGTAATTTTTAATATCCACGTTTTAATAGATGACTCCTTTCGAAATGAATTCC
Organism: Bacillus sp. HY001; assembly: GCF_007558965.1. Classification (NCBI taxonomy): domain Bacteria; kingdom Bacillati; phylum Bacillota; class Bacilli; order Caryophanales; family Bacillaceae; genus Bacillus; species Bacillus sp. HY001. The sequence goes on from NZ_VLTE01000028.1 coordinate 58,256, forward strand.
AGTTTTTAAATACCTTTATAAATACATCTTGCGTGATATCATCTGATAAGTGTGGATCTTTCGTAATAATAAATGAATAATTCCATACATCTTGCCAATAATCGTTTATAACATAGTCAAGCTCATCATGATTACATTTTTCAATAAACTTCTGTTCCATTTCCACACCTCGAACTTATTTGAATAAACATAAAACTACCCTCTCTTTTATTATGGTTTCAATATATAGACAAGATACAAGTTGTATTTGTTCCATTGTTTATCTTTTTTTGATAAAAAAATTCTCTTAAAAAGATATAGGTGTGCCATTACTTTCATAAAATAATCAGCTATATTTTCTCTTATATGACAGGCTCCTAAAAACAAGTAACGCATACAATGTTAAAAATACACTCATAAAAATCTGATTATTATTTTTGAATTTCACGCAACACTCTACTTGTACTATATTTTTTTAGAGCATACTTATTTGTATGCTCTATTTATGTTTTACTAAATAACTGGTTTTTTAGTTTAAAACTTGTCCATTTCAATTTGTTCACCTCTTCTATTTACTGTCAGCAATCTCACCCTTTCAAAAATGAAAATAAAGATGGGAATGGGGTATCAACTTTCTACACCCACAACAAAAAAGCATTCTCGATTAAGAAGAATGCTTTTTCGAAGCTTACTTATACTTTGTTTTGCATGATTTATACCTTTGTGTTAGGCAAACAATGAATACAGTAAAAGATTTTACTTTATAATTGATTATTATTTTTGGAAAATATGTTTTATTTTTTCAGCTGGTACGTTACTCCCCCCTCTTCCTTTTACATCTTCGATCATCATGGTAACGATCATGTCAGGCGCATTTGCATCAAAAGCTGCAAACCATCCAAGTTCTTTTCCGTCTGCTTCTTTCGACTCCTTCAGTTCTGCTGTACCGGTTTTACCAGCAAGAGTTATACCATCAACCTTAGCAATTCTCCCCGCGCCATCAGGGTCATTAATGACTTTTATTAATGCGCTCTTTAATATCTCTTGATTCTTTTTAGAAACCACATTTTCTTTCCAATTCCCCGCTACTTTTGCTTCTTTTAAAAGATGAGGCGACGGAATATTCCCTTCATTCACAATCGGTGCATACGTTAATGCTAAATGAAGTGGTGTCATTAATACTTGTCCTTGTCCATATCCCGTGTCTGCTAGTTGAATATCATTTTTTATCCCATCTCTTGCAATGATTGAAATAGGAAATTCATATTCGATTGGTAATTTTTCATGAAATCCGTATTTCTTAAATTCATTTACATACTGATCTTTTCCCATTTTCAAAGCTTGTTGAGCAAAATAAATATTATCAGAGTACTTCATTGCCTTATCAAAATCAATTGGACTAGCTTCCTTCACACGTGTTACATAATAATTTCCCCAAGATGAATCTTTTGCCCACTTTAATCCTTGAATTTTAAATTCTTCCTTAGGGTTTATAGTGTTTGTTTCCAAACCAATTGCACCAGTAATCGTTTTAAATACGGAACCTGGTACAAATGCTTGTGTGAAACGATTCATCATTGGTAGTTTCGAGTCGTTATTCCATGCTTCTCGTTGGGCTTTTGACGCGCCTCTAACTAATGTATTTGGATTATAAGCAGGGCTACTTACAAGTGCAATAGTTTCACCCGTTTTAGGATTGACCGCTGCACTAGATCCTGCCTCATTTTTCATCTCATTAAAGATTTTTTCTTGAATTGCAGCATCAATTGTTAACGTAACGTTTTCCCCTTCTTTTGCTTCTTTTTTCGCTACATTTTTAATCTCTTTTCCATTCTCATCTTCTATAAATACGCGTCCACCTTTTTCACCACGCAATTTATTCTCTAATACTTTCTCTAAACCTGCCTTACCTACTAAATCATCTGCTTGATACCCTTTTTTTTGAAGCGATTTTAACTCCTCTGCATTCACCTTTCCTATATAACCAGTTAAGTGTGCGGCCGCTTCTCCTAATGGATACGTCCGAATATTTACTGGGCGAGATGATACTCCTTCTAATTCAATATAATCATTCTGTCTAGTTCCTTCTTTTAAAATACCAATTGGTACAAAGGAGTCTGGTTTTATCCATTTCGCTGTAAGCTTCTGATCGACCTCTTCTATAGACATATCAAGTAATTGTGCTACTATTTCTTTTGTTTGCACTGCCGTTTCGCCTAGTTTCTCTGGAATAATTCCAACCTCAGTCGCTTTACCATTCGTTGCAAGAGCTTTCCCATTTCGATCATATATTTCTCCACGTTTTCCTTGTTCTATTTGCATACGTACTTTGTAATCTTTTTTCATAGCTGGAAAAATGAAGTCTGGTGTCCAATCTATTTTCCAAGATTCTTTTTCTTTCACAAGTTTTGCTTCATGGATAAATGAAGCTTTTCCTCCATCCGTATCCATCTTAACTTCAAAAAGAAAAACTTCTTTATCTTTAGCATTTTCTGCTTTCGTATTAACTTTTAAATTCTTAACGCCAATACCTTCATAAATTTTTTGATATTTCTCTGTGAATTCCTTTTTAGAAATTGCTTTTTGGGCATGTTTTGATAAATGATCATACATATTTGCAAATTTTCTATCATTCCATAAATTCACATATTCTTCAAATGCTTGTTTTGGCGATTCGTTTTTATTACATCCTACCAATATAACTGCAAAACAAAAGAAAAGCAGCATCCATAATTTTTTCAATTCAATCTTCTCCCTTAGTTAAAAATGTTTATTCCTTTCTTGATCTATTAAATAAAAAATGTTGTAACGCTTAATAGACAGTGTAAGTAATGAAATTGTTCCACATTTACAAAAAAAATTGATTTATGATCAAGTTACATTCGAAGGAGAAGATTTTAAGATTCTTACAAACAAAAGTAGCGGATCTATTTAACACTATTATTTAAAATATCTTTTTGTTTAGGTTCCCCGCTCTTATCCTTTTTGTAGATATTTAATACAAAAAAGGACCCTTATTCTAAGGGTCCTTCAACAAAAAATAACAAAGTGTATACAATATAAAAGAATTAATTAAAGTTTAATTTATAGACGCTGTATATCCTTCTATTTCGGATCAAAACCCCTGTGCTGTATGCGACTGGGGATTCATTCACTCTAAATCTTATTTAGAAGAGTCATGTACAGGTAAACTACTATGAATTAATTCAGCAACTTTTACATATCCTTTTGAGTTTGGATGAATTAAATCCGTAGACCAAAGCGAATTATCATTAACTAATGGATGATTCCAACAGTCAACATGATGAAGCTTATACTCTCTACTCAGTGAAAGTATAACTTCGTTAACCTCTAATAATTGTTCTTTTAACATTTGTTTTTTTTCAGAAGAAAATGGAAGCCGAACTGTAAAATCTGGAAGGTTTGCTATAATAATATCAGCATCTGTTTTACTTAATGTATCTATCATAAATTCCATATCGTTCTTATATTCTTGATGATTCCAACGTCCTTTTAAAACATCGTTTGCACCTGCAATTAGACTAACTAAATCTGGATTAAACGTTAATGCCTTTTCCAATTGCTGTGAGCGAATTTCTTTAGTTACTAACCCACGCTTTGCAAAATTAGCATATTCCATATCGTTTACACAAAGTTGAACAAAATGATCTACCCAGCTTTTTAATGCTATTCCCTCAACTTCATCCCCTATGCCCTCGGTAAAACTATCACCAATCGCTACAAATCGCTTCCACATATGTAATCCCCCTTTTTGTTATTCCTATCTACACTATATAATAGTTCACAGCGTATATCTATTTTCATTGCAATTTAATTGAATAATAAATCTTCTTTTATCCTATGTAAATTAAACTATCCTTGTACCTGAGTGCTATGAATCAAAAAATCAAAATAAACACCATCCTTTTTGTATATTTCTACAAAAAGAATAGCGCCTTTTGATTATATGGATACAAATTTATTTTAGCTTGATAGCAATTCAAATAGTTCCGAAGGACCAAATTTGAAAGTTAATGCCCGCTTCAATTCCAAGCCATCCACATAAAAATCTATAATAGTTTGAAACCTTTTGTTTCAAACTATAAAATTAGCTTTTTACTATATCAACCGCACTATCCCACATACCACTAAAAAAAGATCCGATGTTACGCATAAAACGTGTAAACCAATTTGCTTGTTCTATATCAGATTTTGTTACAAGGTCTACTTGTAATGATTTACCTAATAAGAACCCAGGATCTTTACTATCTTTAGGCGAGATAATCATTTTACTAATTGTTACACCTTTTTTAATAGGTGCTTCTTGTACTTCATTCAATACTTTAAATTCTTTTTTATATACATCTTTGTTGCTCTTTGGTATTGGAAGTGAAACAGCTTGCTTCGTTTGAACGACTACATCTTTGTCTTTTGCATTTGCTACTCGCACTGTTTCATGCCCGTTTACTACTGAATCTTTTCCATAAACTTTCTTCATTTCAAAATTCGCAAATCCATAATCATATAATTTCTTCGTTTCATCAAAACGTGCTGCATGGGAGTTTGCTTTTATCACTACAGAGATTAAACGCATGCCGTTTCTTTCTACTGTACCAGTGAAACAATCACCAGCTTCTGGGGTAGTTCCTGTTTTTAACCCATCTACACCTTCGTATTGCTTACTTAAACCTTTTAACATCCAGTTAAAGTTCGTCATATCAATTGGATATTTGCCACCTTGTTGGAATGTTTTTTTAGGGATTTTTGCTGTATCTAATATTTTCGGAAAATCTTGAATAAGACGTTGTGCTAAAATCGCACAATCTCTTGCGGACATTTTATTTTTCCCATCCGGAGTTGTCCCTTCTGGATGATGTCCTTTTAAATCATAGTTTGTTAAACCTGTTGAGTTTACCAATTTATAATTTTTCATTCCAAACTCTTCTGACTTATCATTCATCATTTTTACGAAATTAACTTCTTTTCCAGCAATCTCTTCAGCTAAAGCAATTGTTGCACCGTTCGCAGAGTAAATTGCCATTGCCTCATATAACTCTTTTACTGTATAAGAGCCACCATTTTCTAATGGAACGTTTGATAATGAGCGATCTTGCGAAATCTTATATGCATATTCAGAGATTTTAACTTTTTGATCCCATTTAAGTTTTCCTTTCTCCACCGCTTCATGAACTAAATATTCACTCATCATTTTTGTCATACTAGCAATTGCTAATGATTCATCTGCGTTTTTTTCATATAAAATTTTCCCGGAATTTGCTTCTACTAAAATTGCCGATCCTGCTTCTACGTCTATAGCAGAAACTGTTTCCGCTGTTGCTCTTCCAGATGTAACAACTATGCTACAAAATAGTGTAAGCACTGTTACTATTGCAATAAATCTCTTGCACAACATATCTTTCACTTCTGTTACCTCCAATATCTTTGTACTCAAAAAAACGTTATTACTGCATAATCCCTATAAAAAATAGACAGTTTTATCAAATTACATATAAGACGTTAGTATCGCTGTCATATAAACCCTCTTATCCCACACTATTAGGACACTGATACTTTGTATCCCCACACACGCCCCTATTTTTAATACCTTTTTATTTTTTTAAATGATTCATACTTTTATATTTTTTAGGATTACAATTAACAGACAACCTAAATAATACATTTGTTCCACATTTACAAAAATAAAACCAGTGTATCCCGATTAAATATCGAGACACACTGGTAGCCAAACATTCGTTTATTAGCTATCAAGGATTTTAATTATTTAATTCAGCTATTTGCTATACTCATACCTAAGATGAATTTTCCTTAGTCTAGACTATTAATTTTTTATAATAAAAAACTACATCCTATATAGAATGTAGTTTTTTCACAGACTTATCTATTTTTTACTTCCTTTTTATAAAAATCATATAATAGTCTAATAGATGAGCTAGATAATATAGGCATTGCCTTCTCAACTAATTCTCTATCCCAATCAAACCAACGCATCTCCATTAGCATATTCATTTCTGAATCAGTGAACCGCTTCTTTATTTCCTTAGCAGGATTTCCACCAACTATTGTATACGGCGGAACATCTCTACTTACGACAGATCCTGCTGCAACGATTGCACCTTCACCGATTGTAACGCCAGGCATTATTATAGCATTCATTCCAATCCACGCATCACTTTTAATGACTGTATCACCCTTCGGTTCATATGAATGTTCAATTTGCTCAGCGAATGGATAGACTGTAATCCATTCTGAGTGATGATTATGATTACCACCCATTAAAATGACTACTCCACTGGCAATACAAACATAATTCCCAATAATGAGTTTATCAAGATGCCATCCCATCTGTTCAATTGGGTTGAAAAGCGCTCGGGACTTAGCATCCCCCCACAAATACCTTACACAGCCATCTTCAAAATTTTGATGACCATAGTAACCTGAATAATAGGAGTACTCTCCTACCTCAATGAGTGGATTTGTTACTATATCTTTTAAATACTTCGTTTCTGACCAATGATTATATAATGGATGTTTCATTACTTTATTCCTCGCTTCTAAGTATTGTAGATCTTTGTAATTCACTTAGAAACTTAATACAACTGCTACATTTTTTAGCTTTCTCAAACGACGAATCATTATATTCAAGCCTTTCTTTTATAATAAAAAAATCATAACGTGATAAATTACATAAGTCAAATTGTAAAATTATGTTCTGAAACTTAAAGTATGAATTGAAATTTCAACATTAAAACAATCGAGTTTTCAAATAACAAATCCCAATTATATATAATCCAGATTTCTTAGCTATACAGCTAACTTTTTTCTTATATTAGCCTTAACTCCCTCGATATCGTTTTATTATTTATTGATTTGTCTGATAAATCAATAAATGTTAATATGATTATAGAATATATTATCATCCATTAGATTTCACAGCTAGTTTTTCACAAAAGCGATTTCTGAGTCTTTAAGTAAATAGGAGGTTTAGAACATGAAACTTTTAAAGCAATCAACAATTATTGGTGCATTAACTGTTGGAGGATTTTTATTTTCGAATACAATTGGTACACTCCCACCCGTGTCTGCTGAATCACAACTTACACAAAAAGAATCACTATTTTTAGATAATTGGCGTTGGCAAAACTATTTTTTATTACATCATAATGCAGATTTTTTAGAAGAGTTAGCAGTTGGTGACTTAAAGCATGGAGATACATTCGATGTTACTATATATACTGGTGGTAAAGATACTGGTATTGTAAAAATATATCAATTGAGCGGAAATGAAAATGATGACATAAACTTGCATAGATATAAAACCATTTATGACTCAGGTTTAAAACATGATTATGGTAGATTTGTAACCCCTATTACTAAGGCTTATAATCCTGGAACATATGTAGCTGTTATGAAGCTTGGAGAAAATTATTATTATGGGGGCAGCTTTAAAATCTCAAAATAATATATATTTATCTCACCAGCAAACAAAATCAAAAAAACTTCTCTATCTTATATAAGATAGAGAAGTTTTTTTGATTTTTCTCCCTTTTTAAGATTTAAAAAATCCTTACTTTCTTTATAAATTATAATTTTTATTCAATAATTGTTTCCACCTCTTTTAGTACCACAATTCAATATGCAATATTGCATATTTTATATGTTCACTCTTTAAAAATGCGATAATTTATTTATAAAAATATTTAAAAATAATATTGAAAGGAGAATATTACATGTCTTTCTATTCTTGGTCTCCTCTTATTTTCTTAATAGTTGTTGCAATTATCATTTCTATTCAAAAGGCTAAGAAACAATAATTTATTATTTGGAGGTGTAATAATGTCATTTGCAGCATGGGGTGCAATTTTTATGACTTTAATCGGAGCAATTTCTGGAGCAGCCTTTGGTACAATCTCCTCTAGAAATAAAAGTGAAAATTAAATACTAACGTAAAAATGAATTTCTAATACAACGCTATACAAAAAAGTAGCCTATAAAATTTTATAGGCTACTCTTCATTTTATGAATATTATTTAGCTAATTCTTTCGTACCCTTCATTACATCAACGAAGAATCCCCAGTTATTCACAACAGAAGAAATACTAATATGCTCATCTGGAGTGTGAACATTAAATATATCTGGACCGAATGATATTGCATCTAATTCAGGCATTTTTTGAACGAATGCACTACATTCAATACCTGCATGCACTGCAAAGATTTCAATCTCTTTATTGTATTTTTCTTGATGCACTTTTTCAAACAAATTACGAATTTGTGAATTCGGATTGTATGGCCATTCTGGATACTCTGACTCTATTTCAAATGTTGCACCAAGTAACTCGGCAATACATTTAATTTCATCTGCAACATGTTGTTTTAAACTACTCACAGAACTTCTCACTTCGTTACGTAATTTAATTTCATCTTGGAACGTTTCAATAACACCTAAATTTGTTGAACTTTCTACTAGACCTTTAATATCCAAGCTCATACTTTGAATACCGTTTGGAATTAAGAATAATGATGAAATAAGTTGCTTTTGTGTCTCTTTAGCAAATACTTTTTCTACTTTCTCATCCAATTTTGTAAGTGTAACGTGAACATCTGGATCAACAGCACGCATTTCTTCTTGTAATACTCTTGTCCAAGATACTAGTTTTTCTTCTACTTTCTCTACATCTTCTGTACTTAATATAATTGTAGCTACACTTTCACGCGGAATTGCGTTCGTTTTTAATCCGCCGTGAACTTCACTAATCTCAAATTGAACATTTGCTGATAAATCTCGTAATACTCGTCCTAATACTTTGTTCGCGTTACCACGTTGTTTATCAATTTCCATACCAGAATGTCCGCCTTTTAAGCCACCAACATATAGACGGTATGCATCTGTATTCGCAGGCGCTTCATCCCAAATTACTGGAATTGTTTCAACAGCTTTCGCACCACCTGCGCTACTTACAAGTAATTTATGATCTTCCTCAGAATCAATATTAATAAAAATCTTACCATCAAAGTGATTTGCATCAACAGCGAAAGCCCCGCCCATTGTTGTTTCTTCTTCAGTAGTAATAACTACTTCAAGTGCTGGATGCGGAATGTCGTTTGAATCTAATAAAGCCATCGCATACGCAACTGCAATACCATTATCAGCACCTAAAGTCGTTTGATTTGCATATAACATGTCCCCAATGATTCGTAATTCAATTGGATCTTTTTCAAAATCATGTACAGTTGCTTGATTTTTTTCACATACCATATCCATATGACCTTGAATAATAATAGCTGGTAGATTTTCATAACCAGTAGTTGCTTCTTTTTTAATAATGACATTTAACGCTTCATCTTGAATCACTTTTAAGTTACGCTCTTTTGCAAAACCAACTAAATAATCACTAATTTCCTTTTCATTACCCGATCCTCTAGGAATCTTTGAAATTTCTGCAAAATGATAAAATACAGGGTGCTTTGTTAATTGTTCTAAAGTAGAATACATTTTTAAGCTCCTCTCAAAATGACAAAATAATATGTAAGTCTTTTATCATTATACCATGATTCATTAGTTTCCTTTTCTATTTCATACTTTAAAATCCACTCGTGAAATATTTAATCATATAAAAAAGAAAGAAAATGCACTATACATTTTCTTTCTTTTTTTTTGCCCTCATATATTTTGAAGTACTATTATTCATTAAGTTCTCTAAACGATTTATATTTTCCGTTAATGCACCTTTCACAAGAGAGAAATCTGTATTTGGTTCTTCTTTTTTTTCTTTAAAAAATGAAGACTTTTGTACATTTATTTCAGCCATTTCTTCTCCCCCTATTCAAAAAGATACAATCTTCTATTTATATTATATCGCAAATGTAGACAGCGTGTACACGTATCATTTTCTTTTTAATTCTTCTTCTAATTCTTCTACTTGCTGTAATGTATCTCCTTTTATTAACGAGAAATCTGTTGTATCTTCATTATCTTCTTTAAAAAAATCATTGTCATAATCTTTTATCACTACAATCACCTCTACGTGCTAGTGTAGGAATGATTGTCCGATTTTATACAAGTTTGTCTAAATTTGCTTTACCTTTATGTATAAGTGAAAAGGACAGAAAAAAATCCTGTCCTTATTTACTAAAATAACTATGATGTATTGTTAAATTATATACATTTTCAAAATCTCGATCTTGCAGATTATTTTTCTTCCCATCAATAACGATGAAAACATCACTTACAATTTTTGCTGGTATAATTCCTACATTTTCTACTTGTAACGCTTTTTGCTCATTCAATTGCTCAATGTGTTCTAACGGAACGATAATACTAAATTGAGAGCGGATACCGCGAAAGTTTGTATTTAATTCCTTTGCCGCTTCAAATACAACAATTTTCGCCCCAATCTTTTCTCCATATGAATCTAAAAATGCGTTTAAGCTTTTTGTATATTCTTCTTCCGTATGCCATTCCATCGTACCAAACATTGCTGGATTGACATTTTGAATAATTGTTGTGTATATTTCTCCTCTTGCTTTAGAAGCAATTAATGACCGTTTTATCGATTGAACAGTTTTGCCGATATCGCTAAATTTCGCTCCCCATATTTCTGAAATATTAGGTGTTAAAATAAATGCGATATCAACGAAAATAACCATTGCAGTGAACATTAAAAGGTTTTTCCAGAGGGTTAAATCAATTCCTTTTATCATGAAATACACGGTGACTGATATTATAAACAACCCATACCAAGTCTTTCTAATACGTTGCTTTTTCTCCTCATACAATTCTTCGTTTCTCCAGTAAAAGAAAACAAGAACGAGAAAAACAATTGCTAAAATAAATAAGCCGATTCGAATGTTAGAGATCACCAATGACATCACCCTCCATTCAAAAACTACTCACGATATCATTACATGCACAAGCAGCTCTCTTTATGACAAAAGACGTGGACAAGCTTCTAAATTTAGCAATATCGCATATACATTAGAAGGTACCACGTCTTTTATCATGAATCTACATTGTATATGTAGACAAGCATGCGTTTCAAATTTTCATGTTAAAAAGAAATATGTTTCGGAATTTCCCCTTCAGGTACTTCTCCATCCATACTTAAGTAATAATGACGAATTGGACGTAAATCTTCGTCTAATTCATACACAAGCGGAATGCTCGTTGGAATATTTAATGAAACAACACCATCACTTGAAAGGTTATCTAAGAATTTCACTAGCGAACGAATCGTATTACCGTGCGATGAAATAATTACCTTCTCTCCATTTTTTAATGACGGCGCAATTTCTGAATGCCAATAATCAAGTACTCTTTTCTCCGTATCCACTAAACATTCTGTTAATGGAAACTCACCTTTTTTAAGTGCTTTATATCTTGGATCATTCATTTCATATCTAGGATCATCCTCAGTAAGAGCAGGTGGTCTTACATCAATACTTCTTCTCCAAATATGAACTTGCTCCTCACCATATTTTTTCGCAGTTTCATCTTTATTCAATCCTTGTAGTGCTCCGTAATGTCTTTCGTTTAATTTCCACGATTTATGTATAGGCACCCAAGTAAGATCCATCTCATGTAGAACTATCCACAGCGTCCGAATTGCTCGTTTTAATACCGATGTATAAGCAACGTCAAAAGTATATCCATTTTTCTTTAATATTGCTCCTGCTTCTCTCGCTTCACTTAACCCATTTTCTGATAAATCTACATCTGTCCATCCTGTAAATCGATTTTCAAGATTCCATAAACTTTGTCCGTGACGAATAAGTACAAGTTTTATCATAATAATTCCCCTCTCGGAAATGTGAATTTTATTGTTCCATTGCGTACACGTATAAAGTATCTAGTAATGTATCTTTTTATCCATTCACTCTATGATCAAACCATAGTTGCCAAATGTATGGATAAAATTTGTTCTTTTTCAAACTATAAAAACAGATATATTTCTTATTATTTTTGATCGATTACAACTTCTCGTTTTGATATCCAAGCATCAAAACCTGATCGACTATTTGCCATTTCATTCATAACTTGATGCCAATTTTCTTCACACGATTCACCAAATTTTGAAAAAATAGCACTCATTTGTTCTCTTTGAACATCGCTCAGTTTTTTCTCTAAATCTACACCTATTTCTGTTAAAGATAACTGTTTCACACGGCGATCATGTATAGCTTCATTACTCTCAATTAAACCCTTTTCCACAAGTTGTCGTAATGGTCCGTGAAGAGCTTGTTTACTTATTTCTAGCATTGATAATAACTCATTTACACTTATCCCTGGAAATCGTGCGATAAAAAATAAAATTCGGTGATGTACTCGTTGTATGCCATACTCTTTTATAATTTCATCTGGCTTTTCAGTAAATGTTTTATATGCAAAGTAAAATAATGCTAATGCTTCATTCATCTGTTCTTCTTTATGTTGTGTCATCTACTTTCCCCCTGTATGTAAATTATACCACAATCCGGTAATCAATATTTTAATGAACGCATTGGAACTTACTCTATTGAAATATTCATTGCAAAATTAGGAGATGATTCACTTGAAAACGCAATATACTGTAAGTACATATTTATTAGATCGACTAAGCGAATTAGGAATTGAACATATTTTTGGTGTCCCTGGTGATTATAATTTGGCTTTTTTAGATGATGTACTAGCACATGAAAAGCTAAAGTGGATTGGTAATTGTAATGAATTGAATGCGGCATATGCCGCAGATGGATACGCCCGTATAAAAGGAATCGCCGCCCTTATTACCACTTTCGGTGTTGGAGAATTAAGCGCACTTAACGGCGTTGCTGGGTCATACGCAGAAAACTTACCAGTTATAAAAATAACTGGTACGCCAACAACTAAATTAATGGAAAATGGAGCACTCGTTCATCATACGTTAGGTGATGGAAAGTTCGATCATTTTTCCAATATGTATCGAGAAATCACGGTGGCACAAGCAAAATTAACACCTGAGCATGCTGTTGAAGAAATTGACCGTGTGTTACGTGCATGTTGGATTGAGAAACGCCCTGTTCATATTCAATTACCGATTGATGTGTATAATAAACCAATCAATAAACCTACGGAACCAATTTTACATAAACCAGTTGTAAGTAATAAAGATGCGCTAGATAAAATGCTTCTACATGCAACTTCAAAAATAAGCAGTGCCAAAAAACCTGTTATTTTAGCTGATTTTGAAGTGGCTCGTTTTCATGCGGAAGAATATTTGCATCAATTCGTAGAAAAAACTGGATTTCCTATCGCAACGTTAAGTATGGGGAAAGGAGTCTTCCCTGAAAAACACCCTCAATTTATAGGCGTTTATACTGGTGATGTTAGTTCTCCATACTTACGAAAAAGAATTGATGAATCTGACTGTATTATTAGTATTGGCGTGAAATTAACTGATACTATTACTGGCGGCTTTACACAAGGCTTTACGAAAGAGCAAGTAATAGAAATCCATCCCTATACTGTAAAAATTATAGATAAAACATATGGACCAGTTGTAATGAAAGATGTTTTAGAACAATTAACTGATTTAATCGAACATCGCATAGAGGAAACACTTGAAATTAAGTCCTTTATTTCCGAATCACTATCGATTACTGAAGAGTTTAATCCAAAAGCACAAATGGTTACACAAAAACGTTTTTGGCAACAAATATACCATTTCTTACAAGAAAACGATGTTTTAATTGCAGAGCAAGGAACCCCTTTCTTCGGTAGTGCCACTATCCCTTTACCAAATAACACTACATATGTAACTCAACCATTATGGGGATCAATTGGTTATACATTACCTGCTCTACTCGGTACACAGCTCGCTGATTTATCGCGGCGTAACATTTTAATTATTGGTGATGGTTCTTTCCAAGTAACTGTTCAAGAGTTATCGACTATACTTCGTCAAAATTTAAAACCGATTATATTTTTAATTAATAACAATGGATACACCGTTGAACGTGCAATTCACGGCCAAAAGGAACCGTATAATGACATACAAATGTGGGATTACACAAAACTCGCAAACGTATTCGGATCAGAAGAAAAAAGTCTACCTTGTAAAGTGGAAAATGAAATAGAGTTAGCAGAAGTCTTAACGAATATAACTTTAAATAAGAATCAACTTATCTTTATTGAAGTTATAATGAGTCAAGGAGATCAGCCTGAATTGTTAGCTAAACTCGGTGAAAGATTCGGCAAGCAAAATTCTTAAAAAGAAAAGAGTAACCATAAATAATAACAAGTTCAACTAAAAGATATCAAACTTGTTTATATACTCAAAATACACAAGAAAAAGGATGGCAAGTGCCATCCTTTTTGACATACATTAAACTTCCCCTATTTTTAAGGCCATTCTTCAATTAACCCCAGTTTAACTGGAAAAAGTTTTTAATCCATCTTTATCTTTATAGCTTTTGTAGCGATAAAAGTTTTAATATGATTATCTAATATTCTAGTTCCACCAAAATCATCCTCATAAAAACCAGTTATAACTAAACCAGCTTCAATTTGACCTTGAATTTGGTCTTCAAGAGTATGTGCATATTCTATTGTTTGATTAGAATTTACATAATCTTGAACTTCATCCTCTGGTAAATAATCTAGTGTTGATGATGGTATTGAATGTTTAACATCAAGTATACCTTGTTGCTCTTGATTGTCATCAAAAATCCATAGTAATGGATTTGTAAATCCTGAAATAAGAATACCTCTATCCTTTAGTACCCTTGATACCTCATTCCATACTAGATGAACATCTTTTACAAACAAATTAGAAACAGGATTTACGACAATATCAAAATATTCATCTTCAAAATCACTAAGGTCTGACATATCTCCTTGCACTGTATTTAAAGTTAAACCATCCCGTTCCGCTACCTTTTTATCTTGTTCCAACTGCTTTTTTGATATATCCGTAACTGTTACATCTGCTCCAGCAGCAGCTAGTACTGGTGCTTGTTGCCCTCCACCTGATGCTAAGCACAGTATTTTTAATCCCTCTAATGACTTTGGAAACCAATCTCTAGGAACAGATTTTTCTGTGGTAACTGTGATTTCCCATTCACCTAATTTGCTTTTTTCAATAACCTCGCTACTCACTGGTTGCGTATATCTAGAACCTTCTTCAACTTTTTTATCCCATGCATTACTGTTTTGTTGAGTTGTATCCATTATAACTTTTCCCCCTAGCTATCTTGTTACATTTTAAGTGTAAGATCATTTACTATTTGTGCTTCCCTTTTTCTATTAACCTAACCAATAATTTATATATACTTTTCTATATTTATATTAACAGATAAAAAGTAGTAAGAAAAATAAAATATTCTAAATAGAAAAAATATAAATCCATTTAAATTAATCCATTACAAATAAAAAGGCATTCCAAACCTGTTGACGGTTGGAACACCTTTTTATTTGTAATTTAAATTTTCAACCTCTGAACTACACCCATTAAACAAATAAATTACAATTTATTCCGCAAGCGTTAACTGCCAAGACACACCATACTTATCATTTAACCAACCAAATTTTTTACTAAATGGATAAGAACCTAAAGGCATAAGAATAGCTCCATCCTGCGCTAGTTTATGAAAGACCGTTTCAACTTCTTCTTCTGTCTCACAAGTTACATAAAGAGACATAGCTGGAGTGAACGTAAAATTATGATTTACATAACTATCAATACACATAAACTCTTGGCCATTTAGCGTAAAAGTTGCATGAATTACTGTTCCCTCTTTACCAGGTCCATTTTCATCGTAGCGAGAGATATTTACAATTTCTGATTGATCGAATAGCGACGTGTAAAAATTCATCGCTTCCTCAGCTTTACCCTCGAACATTAAAAATGTAGTGATTTTTTGATTTGTATTATTCATATAGAGACCGCCCCTTGTTATGTATTTATACAAAACATACATCGGCCAACACAACCGAACGTATATTCTTATGAATATATTGTCTATAAAAACGATACGTTTGTCAATTATCTACTTTCTTATTCCTTCTTAAATAACGCTGTCCAAAGAAATGATTCTCCAAACATAGCATTTGGTTGTTTGATTTGCCTCATCTTTCGAATTTCAATTACTTCAAATTCTTTAAATACCTCTCTAAGTTTTTCTTCTGAATATGCAAGACCACCTTGTAAACTCCACCCTCTATATACGTCCCAATCTGTTATTTCTGATCCATTTCGCTCATCTAAATCGCCTGCTGCAAAACATGTTAATCCAAAATACCCACCCGGTTTCAATGAGTTTTTAATTAAATTCACATAACTTATTCTTCTATGTGGTGGAATATGATGTAAACAGCCCGAATCGTACACAAAATCAAAATCATTTTGAACCTCTAAATTAAAAATCGAATCGCAAATAAAATCAATTTCTACTCCTTTTGCTAATGTTCTCTCTTTCGCCCAATTAATGCCTTCTATAGATAAATCCACTGCTGTTACTTCAAATCCTTCATTCGCCAAATAAATTGCATTTCTTCCTGGACCACATCCAAGCTCCAACACTCTCCCTTTGGAAACCCATCCTGTTTTTATATATGAAACTAGATTTTCATCTGGAACATTTTCAAAAAACGGAACATCCTTTTCTCTATTCTCATAAAATTCATTCCAAAATGGTTCTGCTGGTCTTAATAATGAATCAAGCATTTTAATAATATCTTCTTGCGTGTGCAACGTTTCATTTTTCATTTGTACCCCTCCAAATTTCAATAATCAGAAAATTATTATATATCTTTTAAAGCTTTCATACAAAGAAAAACTCCTACATTCAATAGGAGTTTTTTTCTTTAAAATCCAAGTATAGCTAACCATTTTAACAACTTCTCTTCTCGTACTTTTAAATCATCGTTCCTAAGCTTACCTAACTGTATTTCACTAACAATTTCTCCGTCCGCCATAAAAAGAACTCTTTCTGTTTTCGCTGCTACTTTTACATCATGAGTCACTAACATAATGGTCGTTCCATCACGGTTAATGTTTAATAATATTTGCATTACCTCTTCTGTTGATTTTAAATTTAGAGCACCAGTTGGCTCATCAGCAAAAATAACATTTGGTTTATTGATAAGCGCTCTACAAATAGAAACTCTTTGTAATTGCCCTCCAGATGCTTCGGTTATATAATGAGACGCTATATCCCTTATCCCCATTTTCCTCATTAGCTCCAGAGCACATTGATTTACTGTTTCCTTACTCTCACATTTCGCTACATATGCTGACAAGATAATATTATCAAATAGATTCAAATTTCTAAGAAGGTTGCTCTGTTGAAAAATAAATCCTATTTCAGTAAGGCGCAATTTGGCTAGCTCTTCTTCTTTCATACATGATATTTCTTTACTATCAATTTTCACACTTCCTGATGACATTTTATCCATTCCACTAATATTATATAGTAACGTTGATTTCCCAGAACCAGAAGGGCCCATGACCGATACAAATTCTCCTTCATAAATCCCTAAATCTATATTTTTTAGCACATGATAATTTGCATTTCCATCTAATGAATATGTTTTGTTTAATTGCTTTACTTCTAAAATTTTCTTCACGTTACACCCCCTACTCCCCGTTTCGTTTTAAATCGTCTGTTTGTTTCATAGTAAAACTACTGAAAAGTGTTGTTGCAGTAACAGATATAAATAAAATAGCTGGACATATTACATAAGAAACGATAGGATTTACAACAAACTTTATATGAGCTGCTCCCATAAATGAGCCTAACCAACTTACTAACATTTCCCCAAACGTAGCAGCTAGTAATGTCCCTGTTACAATGCCTATTAATACAATGACAATAGAACGGCTTATATACTGTATTCGAATATCTTTGTAAGAAAAGCCGATATTTTTCATAATTAATATTTGCGAAGAATCTTTAGCTAATAACATTTTAAAAAACATCGCAGTAATTAAAACTGATATCAATATGGCAACTAAAATTGCCACTTGAGTCACGAATCTTAATTGTTTAATTGTCTCTCCTAAAGTTTGCGTTAAATAATCATCTGTATCTGTTATTTTTGCAGAACTAAAATTATGTTTATACTCCTTCACTTTTTCTTGTAAATTCATAGTAGGCTTTATATCTACATTTACTACATACCATAATATATTTTCGCTATTATAAGAGAAGCTCGCTTTAGCTGTTTTCCCGCCATTTGTTACATCTTGATATATCCCACTAATAGTTTGTACTCTTTCTTTTCCTTCTACAAATAGAACGATTTCATCCCCCACATTCTTTTTTAATTCATTTGCGTTCATATAAGAAAGAGCAATTTCATCTTCATTTTTTGGTGCCATACCTTGAATATAGTCTAATGGGAATTTAGAGAAGTCTCCTACTTCTACATGTAAGTTTTCATATGTCCCATCAGTATTCACCACTTTAAATGTACTCGTTACAAATGCTGCATACTTTTCAACTTCTTCATCGTTTCGTATATATGAAATTACTTCCTGAAATCGTTTCTCTATATTTTCAGATTGCTGTAAATCTATTCGAATATCACTTTTTCCTGTTCCCATATAATTTACAAACTTCGGTGACTGAATCGTATACAAAAAGTTAACAGGTACAACTATCATAAATACGGCTATGATTAAAACGATACTTAATACGCGATATAACTTAAATCGTTTTACTACATCTTGTATACCAATAAATATATTTACGTTTGTAATTTTAGTTTGAGAGAGAGAAAAAGTCCTTTTTCCCTTACTCTTTCCTAGATTATCTCTTGATCGTAAAGCATCTATTGCTGTAATTCTCCTGAAATTCCGCAAAATGATACGACAAAACAGGATAATAGTTAGAAATAACACACTTGTGACTATTAATGGTACAACAAAATGTAAAATACTTGTACTTGCTATTCCCATATAAAGTGATATATTAGCGGTGAAAATTTTTGTAACAAATAACGAAAGAATATATCCACATATACATCCGCTAGCAGCAATAACAACATATTTTGTTACATATAGCTTTTGAATCTCTTTACTTGTAATGCCGATAGCCTTCATTACACCTATTTCCCGATAATCTTCTTCCATAGAAGTCATAATCGTAAATCTAATACATAAACTTGCGATTAACATTAATAATGCACTTATTATAATAAGCACTGCAGCTATTATTCCATCTGTTAATGAATTGAGAGTTTTAAAGAGTGAATACGTAATAGAGGGACCTTTTTGAGGTAAGTTCGATGATTGGTATAGCGTTTCAAATTCATTTATTTTATTTACATCTGTTAGCTGGAATTCAATAAGATATTCGCTTTCTCCAAAATTCCCTTTTATTCTTTCGAAGTCTTCATCACTTATTACAAATCGTTTTGAACTCACGATTGATGGGTTCATTTGAACATCACGAACAAATGACGAAATAGTCAATGCTAGTTCATTATTATTTTTAACAACCCATATTTTATCTCCAATACGCAATTTATATTTTTGCATATAATAAATTGGTACACCTATTTCCCCTTTCCTTACATTGATCACTTCATTATTTAAATCTAATAAAAAGTCAAAATTACTATTTTGTTTAACGAAACTAATGTCCATTACACTATTATGTTCCGCTTCATTTTTCTTCTTTATAAAAATATTAGACCCAGCTATTCGAATCATTTCAGCCGTTTGCTGTTCTTTTACAAAAGGAGTTTTCGCTACAAATGAATCGATTGACTTTTGATTTATTTCTCCGGCATGCATTTGTACGAAGTGCGGTGCGTTTGATACTTTAAACAATTGATCAATCGAGTTCAATAAATTTATAACGTTACTTGAAGCACTAGCCATTAATAGACTTGATAACAAGATAAACATAAATAAAATGGTAATTATCATTTTATTTTGAGAGAAATCTCTTTTTAACATTCGCCTAATCATATGAAGCTAGTTCCCTTCATTCCATAATATTTTCTTCGTCACGATCGCCATTATTATCATTATGAAACTAATAGCTAAAATAGGTAAATAAATTTTCATATTGAATTCTTCAAACATAAAACCATAAATAACTTGCCCAATTGGCGCCATACATTGAGATACCGCTGTTATAATTGCCATTACTTTTCCTAGATTTTCATTTGGTGTTTTCTTTTGGACTACAGTAATTACATAGATGGATACAATTGTCATGATCATTGCAATTAGAATAGAAGAAAGTATAAAGAGGATAAATGGTGGATAGTATCCTAAATTAAGAATAAATGGCGTAACTGATAGTGACATTGGTACTACTAATAAAGCTATTAAAAGCATCCAGTAATGCAATGTTTTCATCTGTATCTTTTTCGCAATAAAACCTATTGATAATGCACCTAAAATAGTAGCAAAATCGATCAATCCCATTCCAATTCCGTATATCATGTCGCTACTTTTCATTGTTACTCGTATAATAATTGGAGCACCAACTACAAATAGCGGTGTCAGTATTAAATTTAGTAATGCAGCTAAAAGCATAGATTTCAAAATAAATGGTTGTTTTAAAACGTATATAAAGCCATCTTTCATATCCTTTACAATTGTCGGTATGATATGGCTTTCTTGTGCTCTTTTTATAAAAGGTATTGTAATAAACATTTCTAAAATCGCAGATAAAAAGAAAGCAAGACAGCTTATTATTACGAGCATTTTCAAACCAATTATGCCGTACAATATTCCTCCTAATACAGGAGCAACTATGTTAGATAATGCTTGCACGCCATTTACGATACCGTTCGCTTGTTCTAACTTTTTCTCTGGAACTAATTGCGGAATACTCGCCATTACAACTGGTGAGTACATTGCACTAATGACAGCTAGTAAAAACATAATTGTCCCAATCAGTGTAATAGATAACGATCCAGTAAATAATAAAACTAAAAAGCTTAATACAATCGCAGTGTTTATAAAATCAAAAATGACCATTAAATTACGGCGATTGAAACGATCAGCTATCGCTCCGCCAAGAGGGGCTAACAAAAACGGAATACTCGTAACCGCGTATAATCCTGCGAATATATCAGCACGCCCTGTTATATCTAGCACATATAACGACAGAGCAAAACGTAAAAGTGTTGATCCTAAAATAGTAATAATTTGCCCACTCACCATTAAGTGAAAATCTTTCATAGAAGATCTTATACTTGCTGGCATCCTCATCACACCCTTCTTTTAATTTAGACCGACTGTCGGTCTGTAATAATTAAACAGAAAATGATTATTTCTGTTTAATTAAAACCTCAACCATATAATCAAAGGATCCTTCTTTCGCCCCAACAGATACTTCCATCATTTTAATATAAGCTTTCACTCTCCTCATCATTTCTTCTGGTTTCCACTTGAATAACCCCTCATCAAATATAACTTGTGCTGAAGAGAGTAATAATTCAATCGTTTCTTGTGGGTATGGTGTAGAAAATACGCCTTCATCGATTCCTTGTTCTAAAATCTCTGCTAAAACAGGAGATAAATGAATAATGGATTGCACTATGCTTTTTTGATGCATTTCCGCATTATTTGGCTGATGAAATTGTTCAATCATTTTATCTTTCACATCTCCTGATTTTGGCGATTGCTCCATCAAGACTCGAAATAACTTTTCTAAAACGGGGATATTTGGGTTAGAGACGATTACTTTCGCTTTCGCAACATCTTCTTTAATGATCCTCATAATGATCTCATCCATTACTTCTTCTTTCGACTTAAAATAGTGATAAAACGTCCCCTTTGCTATCCCTATCTCTTTTAAAATGTCATTTACTGTTGTTTTCGTATAACCTTTCGTAATAAATAAACGTTCAGCAGTTTCTAAAATTTCCTTTCTACGCTCCTCATACTCCTTTACTATTCGCATTCACGTTCTCCTTCCCACCAGACCGACTGTCGGTCTATTTAAATTATATGTTTAGTTCGTAAAAAGTTTCCTATTATCGTACATATACAACACCCTACTTTCTATTTCCTTTATAAATTTTCTATTTTTTAATACGGTAAATGAAATTTTAAGAATTGCACCTTTTCATCACCTTTGTACTTATATCGACATCGTTGTATAAAAACAAAAAAGAGCCGCAACGATTTGCGACTCTTTTTGAATAATAACGATTTAACGGCCACGTCTTTGCTGACCTTGTTTTGTACTACCTTTTTTATTACTTGGCTTGTTAAATGATCGGTTGTTATCATTTCTCGAACTATTTCTTGAGCCACCTTTTGAACCACTTCTCGAACCTTCGCGGCTATCTCTTTGACGATATTGATCTGATTTCTTTGGAGCCGGCTTTGGTACCGGTTTTCCATTTTCATCTACACGTCTTATCTTCGGTTGTTCGATTATTTCTCTTTGCAATGGTGCACCGAGCGTTTTTTCAATTTCTTCTAAATGTTTTTCATCTTTCGCTGCAACGAACGTAATTGCTATACCTGATCCACCTGCACGTCCTGTTCGGCCAATGCGGTGAATATAACTTTCTACATCTTCAGGAATATCAAAGTTAAATACATGCGTTACACCATCTACATCAAGTCCACGAGCTGCTACATCAGTCGCAATTAAGTACTGAATTTTAGCTTCGCGGAAACTCTTCATGACTCTTTCACGTTTCGCTTGAGGTATATCACCATGAAGTTCAGCACAATTATAACCTAGCCCTTTTAAATTATCATAAAGCTTACTTGCTCTAACCTTTGTACGACAGAAAATAACTGCTAAAAATGGCTGATCACGATCCATAACAAAACGAAGTGCATCTGGCTTTGCACGATCTGTCGTCTCAATGACACGCTGCTCAATTGTATTTACCGTTACTTCTTCACTTTCTACTTGAATCATTTGTGGTTCATCCATATAACGCTTCGCCAATTTTTTAATATCTTTTGGCATCGTTGCAGAGAATAACATCGTTTGTTTACTACCAGGTGTCTCATCTAAAATATCTTCAATATCGTATAAGAAACCGAAATAAAGCATTTGATCCGCTTCATCTAATACAATCGTTGAAAGATTACTTAAATCAATTGTTTCACGACGTATATGATCTAATAATCGTCCTGGTGTCGCAACAACAATATGTGTATTGCCTTTTAATTTTCTCAATTGTTGCGCTACATCTTGCCCGCCATAAATCGCTAGTACATTGATATCTTCTCTTTGAACAAGCATTTTTTTAATTTCAGTTGTAATTTGCAGTGCTAGTTCCCTTGTTGGTGCAACAATTAAAGCCTGAACATCACTAGACGCTGGATCGATTTTTTCTAAAATCGGTAACACGAATGCTAACGTTTTACCCGTTCCTGTTTTCGCCTGCCCAATAATATCTTTACCTGACATAATAACAGGAATTGCCTGCTCTTGAATTGGTGTTGCTTCTGTAATTCCATTTTCACGTAATGTATGATTAAAAGTTTCACTAATTCCTAATTCTAAAAAGTTTTTCAAATAGACCACTTCTTTTCCTTATTTTTCACATTAGCTTTCATTGTACCATTTGTTTCGCCAAATATGAAAAATAAAAAAATTCTTATCTTCTTTTTTTATATTCATCGTGCACTAGTTGGACAAATTCTATTTGTTTTTTCTCGGAATTTATTAATGCTTCCATATTAGTCGTAGACAAAATTAACTTTTTAATTTTTCTATTACTCCAAATTAAACTTGTATACTTTGTATCTTCGTGTAGCCTTCGAAACCACTCGAATTCACTTAACTTTGCAATATGATGTTTTAATTTCATATCATTTCGAGGATAGAATGTAATTATAGCCATTATTACATCAAGCAGTAAACTCATCTTCTCCCCTCCTATACATATATATTTCAATGTTAAGGAAACATAGTTACAGGGTGATAAAATTGACCAATACATTCATAAAGATTTTTTGCGTATTTTTCTTACTATATTTTCAATCCACCACAATTATAATGGCGAAATCTCAAACAGATGTAATAAGTGAATTCAAACATGCTTTACTCAAAAATGATGAAAAATTAATGAGGTCATATGTAACAGATGGAGTTGAACTACCTACTTTCCAAACAAATAAACAAATTCATGAAATTAAAATAGTACCGTCTCCAAAAGAAGATACTACAATTCTTATTTCTTATTTCAAAGACACTGATGATAGATTTACTCTTGGTTACATTTTAGAAATAGTAACAAAAAATAATAAAATATCTCGAATTAATCAAATTTATGATGGAACGAATCCTCTTATGAAAGAAGCTACTATTGTAAAAAAATATGAAATAAAGTGTAAGGAACATATACTTACTCCTACAAAATTCCCGTTCGAGATTCACGAATTTCAAGGGTATATCTATAACAATTACTTAAACCTCCAATACTACAATGACGATATTAATGGGATTTTTAAAATCACTGTTTCTCCAGTTCAAAACAAATTAGGCTTCTATGTACTTAGGGGAGCTAAGTTCTTCACCTTAAAAAATAATATAAAAGCATTATATAATCCTCATTTTGATTCAGCATATGAGCTTATCTTTCAGCAGAATGGTTTTCAATATATAATTGCAATTGGCAACAAACGCTATATAAAAGGAACATATAACGTAAAGGATTTAATTCAAATTGCAGAATCTATGAATTAAAAAAACCGATCTTTTCGATATGGGAAAGATCGGTTTTTTAATATTTTATATAATCAATTTTCCTCCTAAAAATGTGCTAACACAAGTGAGGATATTTTTAATAGTATTCTTAATCAGCATTTTTATCTTTCTTATCACTATTATCATTTTTATATGTATACGATAATAGAATAATAACAATTAACCAAAAGACTGAGTTTTGTATCCATTCCGATATTACAGGAATTTGGAACGTTATAAATCCAAGTATAAGACTAAATACAATAATCACCAATTTATGCATATAATTCCCCTTTTTATCTAATTGTATTTTAAAAGTGATAGGAGAACAATAGACACAAATTCAATACTATTTTTTAATCATCTGTTTTATTTTTGAAATTACTTTATTATTCGTAAACAAATACTAATTTTTAGACAGTAAGTTTTCCTCCATGATAACAATAATATCTTGCTACTTTAAGGTTTTTAATTCTCTTTAAAGATTCTTCCGCTTTTTCTATATCTAAACAAAAATTCGGATTAGCTATTACTAATTCACAATTTTCTTGAACGACCGCATCCCCTGTGATTACACAGTTTGAATTCGGAAAATATAATGAAATATGCCCTGAAGTATGTCCTGGCGTCGCTATTATTTGACATTCATTATTCAAAATCATTTGACCATCACATACTTTTTCATCGACAGAAATATGTCTTATATTTTTTAATTGCTGTATAAACCACTCACCAAATTCTTTCTCTTCAATCGGCATACGTTGTAACATGACTTCAGCTTGAGCTAATCTCTCTGATTTTATATCACCATTAATGTATTGGGATTCAATTTCACTAGCAATAATATTAACGTGAGGATATTTCACTTTGAAATCATATAAAGATCCTATATGATCGTCATCATAATGAGTAATAATTATATTTTTTAAGTTTTTCATCTCATACCCCTGTTTTAAAATTGCCTCTTCAATTAAAGGTGAAAAATTGATATAACCTGTGTCTACTAAAGTTAATTCTTTGTTTACTATAATTAAGCTCGGATAAATACATTGTTTTGCCCCATTAAATTCAAATTCAATTGGTAGTTCTATTATCTTCATTTTTCTTCCCCCATACCTATTATTATATGTTTAATAATAACTAAATCATCCACATACATTTTACTATACATGTCACCAAATAATTTGCATCCAAATGTCCATTTTGTTCAATTTCACGTTTAATGTATAATTTTCATATAACAAAGAAAAAACATCCGTTATGGATGCTTCCTTATCTTACCTGCTCAACTACATAAATCAACTTTGGCCTATCCGAAACCTGATATGTATAGTCTTCATTTTTATGCATAAATGTTTCTATCCTATTTATCACTTTAAACATTCTGTCTGAATTCGCACTGAACCGAGATACTGAGTCACATAAAACTATTGACCCTTTCTTGTAAAAATTTATAATTTCATAAATATCTCGTTCTAAACAAACTTCTCCTACTTGCAAATCCTCTTTCGCTTCATAGTTATAGATTCCCATTCTCATTCCCCCAAAAAATTGTATTTTTCCTTACAACATCCCCTTGTTACATAAATAATAACACGATAAAATTCTAAAACTCAAACTCGTCGGATTTATCTGAGAAAATAAAAAAGCCATCAATGAAGCGACAACTTTCAAAAAGATGGGAGAAAAGTGAGGAAAAAATGGTTCAAAACAAAGTAGCACCTAAACTGCTAAATGAAGTGGACAAACGTGCAATTAATACCAGAATCACATTAGAAGCTTATGAATCATCAGCGAGTACAGGGGCTATTCAAGAATTATAAAAGTTCTAATTAATAGATGTACCCTTAGATTATTTAGAAGTAGTTCAACATTGTACGAATGCAGAGATTAATGTAAAAAATGAACTTTAATACGTATTACCACCAAACATTATCTACGTAGTACCTTTTCTTGGAACGAACACATACACTGTAAGTCGTTACAAAACCAACATTCTATTATTTTGAACAGGTAATTCATTATTTTTATGGAAATATACAATAAGAAAACCAATACAATTGATTATTTCCTCACTTCTTTGTCTATCCTTTTAAAAAATCTATGTTTTTGTAAAAGGAGTGTTTATATGGAGAAACAGACACTTTGGAAAAAATTCAAAAAAAGCTCAGCGAACCTCGGGAAATCAAGCGTTTATGAAAGTATTATTTTATACTACACAATGAGAAAGAAAGAGTTACCTACTAAAGCGAAATTCATAATATTAGCCGCTTTATCCTATTACGTGCTAACAATCGACTTCATTCCAGATATAGCTGCTATTATTGGGATTGGCTTATTAGATGATGTTTTAGCAATCGCTATAGCACATAAATTTGTAATGCGCCATGCAGACGCTGAAATTCGAGAGAAGAGTAGAATGAAAATGGAGTCATTATTTACTTCAGCTCAGGCGTGATTTAAAATAGTTAGTCATTTACCCTACCTTTTCTAGTTTCAACTACAACCAATCTTTAATTAAGGTAAACTCTATGCACCCCACTAAATATTATCCTGCATGAATTGCGCTTTTACAGGATAAATCGTGTCAGAAACTACAGAAATTCTCTTAACTCTTTAGCCTTAGCAAATTAGGGTGCCAGCACTTATTCTTAAGTTCCGACACCCTATCCTTCGTTTTTATGCAGTTACATGCGTCCCCCTATACAAAACTGCTATTGCCACTACTATAAGAATCATCCCCATAAAAGCAGGTGCAGCATGACCAAGTGATACATATATATGTCCTCCAATCATTGGACCAATCATTCTTGCCAAAGCTTGAATAGATTGGCTACCGCCTTGAATCCTTCCTTGTTCACTAGAATCGACAGACTTTGAAAGCATCCCATTGAATGAAGGCCCGAAAATTGAGTCACCAAAACCAAACAGTAACATCCCAACGATTAGAAGAGGATATAAGGAAAATAAAGCAGATGCTGCAATAAAACCGTAGCCAATAATTTCCGAAACCATCCCAAGTATTGCTATTTGTTTATCACTAAGCTTGATCAAAAGCTTTGGCATTATAAAAGCTTGTGAAATGATATCTTGAAAGCCCATAATTGAAAACATAATTCCAATTAGTGCAGGTTTCCAACTAAAAGTATCCATCGTAAATTGTGTAAAAATTGCTTGTAAAGATCCGTTAGGTATCCAAAGTAAAAACGCTGAGACAAGTAACCATTTTAAGTTTTTCATTGAAAGTATGTTTGCCAGCTGTGCAAAAGGATTTAACCTTACAAAAGTAATTTCTTTTAACCTATTATTTTTGTCAAGACTCTCAGGCATATATTTCATCCCATATAGAACATTTAATAAAGTTATAAGCGCTCCAAAATACAAAGGTACAGAATGACCAAACTTTGCAAGTAATCCCCCAAGAGTTGGTCCGATAATGGTTCCTGCACCTACCACTGCACTCACCCACCCAAAATACTTCGTTCTCTGTTCTGAGGGAATGATATCTGCAAAATATGCAAAAATTGTACTGATACTCCCGCCTGTTACACCTTCTATTACGCGTCCAGCAAATAGTACCCATAAAGCCCCTCCTATCCCAAAAACTAAGTACCCAATTGCAGAACCGAAAAGGCATATTAAAAGTAATGGACGACGGCCATATTTATCGCTCAAAGCTCCGAGTGCAGGAGCAGCGAAAAACACGCAGACCGCATAAACAGAGGTCAGTAGCGTAACAACTAGAGCCTGTTCTTCCGGACTACTTATATAAGGATGCACTAAGAATGGCACTACTGGCATGATGATACTGAAACCTATACCACAAAGAAATACAGAAATAAGGCCAAATATTAAAGCATGTTTATCTATGTTTTTTTCAGTTTCATTTTCATTTTGTGATCTAAATATAGACATTTAATTTCTCCTCTCAAAATATTTTGTTGCTATGTCAACAAAATAATAACTCCACTTTGTTGATTAGTCAACAAAAATTAAATAATAAAAAGGTAGCCTGTTCACGGGAAGGCTACCTTTTTATTATTTAAATATATCTGACATTAACAGGGAAATTTACGACTTAATATGTATACCCTGTTTCTTTATTTCTGCATCCAAATGCTTACTATACTTTTCCACGAAGTTAATAATACTGTCGAATTCTGCCTCGGTTACTTGCTCAAATACAGCTTTATCCCGCTGTTGAAACTCATTGTGCAACTCCTCGTGAATTATATATATTTCTTTCCCTTGTTCAGTAAGCCTAAAATAGATTTCTTTTTTATTCTCTGATTTCTGGTAACTTTCGATAAGGCCTTTGTTTATGAGCTTCTTAGTCATTCTACTTATTGCACCGCGAGTCACATAAAAAGCCTCTGCAAGTTGTGTCACGTTAGAATCGGCATTGTTTTCAATGTATTCAATACAATGTACTTCAGAAGACTTAAAACCTTTAAGACCTTCTTCCATTTTATCCTTATTAAGCCAAACCATCTTATTATATAATTCCCTGAAACCGTTCATGACCTGTTCTTCCTTGTTCATGGTCTATCCTCCTAACAGCTCATTCATACTTTAAAACCATTATATTAAATTTCTGTTTCTGTTTCGACAATATTGATATAATTATTTGAGCTATCTATGAAAGTAGACGATAAAATATAATAATTCACTATACGGAAAATAAAACATGTGTATTATAACATGCCCTACACGGTAGATAAAAAATAAGAGCTAAGATTAGTTGTCTTAGCTCTTATTCCATAAAATTTATGTTTTTCAAATACTATTTCACTTCATTTGCTACAAAAAATTGCTCACAAACACTGGAAATGCGCTGCAAGTCTACGTTTCCACCAGATATAACCGCGACTACCTTTTTCCCTTTAATATATGGATCCACTTTCCCTGCAAGTAGAGCAGCAGTAGCTAATGCGCCAGCCCCTTCTACAACAGCTTTACCGCGTTGTAATAAGTCTTTCATCGCTACTTCTAATTCACCTTCTGATACTGTTACAATATCATCTACTAATTCTTTTACTATTTCAAAAGTTAAATCGCCTGGTATTTTAACTGCGCAACCATCTGCTATAGTAGGTGCCTCATAATGTTCTACAATCGTACCTTTGTCATAAGATGCCTTCATCCCATGAACATTATCTGCTTGGACACCAATAATATTAATGGATGGATTAAAAGATTTTAATGCTACAGCAATTCCAGAAATAATTCCACCACCGCCAATTGGTACAATGACAGTATCAACATCCCACATATCATCAAGAATGTCCAAACCAATTGTACCTTGACCAGCCATTACCTCTACATCATCATATGGATGTAAGTATGTTTCGCCTGTTTCCCTAATAATCTCCTCACATTTCGCCTTCGCATCATCAAAAGTTTCACCATATAAAATCACTTCTGATCCATATCCTCTAGTTGCTTCAACTTTCGCCTGAGGGGCAGAAATCGGCATCACAATTTTACTCTTAATACCAAGTAAATGAGCAGATAAAGCGACTCCTTGCGCATGATTACCAGCGGAACAAGCGATTACGCCTCTCTCTTTTTCCTGATCTGTCAGCTGTGACATTTTATTAAATGCACCACGGAATTTAAAAGAACCTGTTAATTGCATATTTTCTAATTTCAAGTGAATTTCTCCGCCTGTTTTACTAGTCAAATAAAATGATTTTACTAGTGGCGTTTTACGAGCATTTCTGTCTAAAATGTTTTGAGCTTTTTTAATGTCTGCTATATGTAATGGTAGCTTTTCAGTTATCATACTAACACCTCTTCTAATGATTTATAATCTACTGTTTGTCTCATTCCTAAGTTTTCGTAAGTAATAACCCCATTATACGCAACCAACTACGTTAAAAAACCATTTCTCATATATGTACGTTATTCTTTAAAGTACACATATGCAAACAATTCAACATCCACTTCATATCACGTTCTTTATAATGATTCAGGCATGCAATTTGGATCCAGTTATTCATTTGTAAATACGCTGATTCATAATGGACGATATATCCTTGTAACGCCAACGCATCGCCTACATCTTTAGAAGACTGATCTTCTTTTAATTGAATGGTAAGTATGATTGGCGCAGCATGTTCTTTAGGTGAAACAAGTTTTAAACCCATAGTAGTTATAGTTTGTTCAATATATGCATACGTCTCTTTTATTTTTTCAAATGCCTTTTCATCATCAAATCTTTTTAAGGCTTCTTGCAATGCATACATTAAATTCCATGAATGAGAATATGGAATACTGTCATTTTCTTCGTACATGCCAATGTCCATATAGGCCGGTAATGCCTCATTTACTTTCACATTGTGATTATAAAAAACGAAAGATAATCCAGTAAACGATTTAATTGCCTTTCCACTAACACCACTTGCAAAATATACATCATTCAAATCTATCGGTATTGCTCCAATTGAGCTAATGCAATCTACACATAGTTTCACTTTATACTTTTTACATAAAACGTTTAGTTCGTCTAAATCATTTAACATTCCAGTTGATGTTTCATGGTGAACAAACCAAAGCCATTCATAATTGCCAGTTTCCATTATTTTTTCTAATTCGGTATAAATAAACGGTTCTCCCATTTCTTTTTTATACGTATCAAAATGTAATTGCGCGCGTGCTGCATGTCCAACTAATCTATTACCAAATTCCCCATTTGTTAATACTAGTCCTTTCCCTTTTAAAGAACGTAACTGTATAGCAATCGCATCATTTGCTAACGTCCCTGTTCCTAACAATATTTGCACACGTTTTGCTTTTGTCATTTGCAGTAAACGTTTTTTCACATTTTCCATTGTCACTTGAAATGACTTAGAACGATGCGAAATAGGCCTAGTAGAAAATGCCTTTCGAACATTTTCTTCAATATCTACTGGACCTGGTAAAAATGTATATTCCTTCGTCATTATCCCTCCAACACTCGACTCTTCAAACATAGCAGGTGTAACATACATTGGCTGAAAGGCTGCTTCTTCTGAACCAACTAACGTATGGAAAGACTTGAATCCCATTTGCTCATATAAAGGTAGTTCACGTGTTGTCGCAGAAATGAGTGCCAATTCATATCCATTTAGAAGCAAATAACGATGTAAAAAGCGAATTAAACCTAATAATGCTCTTCCATTTCGGTATTCACGTTCTACTGAAAGTAAACGAATTTCATATACATGTTCTCCATGTTCTTGCAAATACAAATCTAGATTTGTAATTTTATAGTCTAATGAGAATGGTCGTTTTCCTCGCAATGCAACCATACCTACTAACTTATCGTCATCTAAACAAATTAAATATGTATTTTCATCATGAAAACGATCAATACGAACACGCTCTTTCGTTTCTTCGTGTTGCGGAATTTCTTCTACAAATGTTTTATAATTCAATTTATGTATACGTTCAAATTCCCAATCTTGATCGGCAACTTTATATATTAACCCCATGCCTTCTCTCCTTTATGTATTTAATAAAAATTATAAGTGGAGATTTACTCCACTTATTAAATGTTCGTTTCATTCTCGATTTACATATAAAATAAGTACAATGATAAGAGCACTTAAAATAGTCGTAACAATTGAGTAAGAATATAAAATCATGCAAACTGGTAAACAAGCGATTGTAATTAACCCTGGCTTAGTAAATCCTTTAAAGATTAAATAAAATATAATAAAAACAGCAACAAGGGTAAGCGCTATCAAATAATCAAATGCGATTAACCCTCCAATAAATGTTGATATGCCTTTTCCGCCCTTGCCTTTAAATACAATTGGATAAATATGTCCAAGTAAAACAGCCATTAAAGCTAACATTACAAATGTAGAATCTCCAAAAAGGTATTTTGCAATAGAAACTACGATTGCCCCTTTAATTGCATCACCTAAAAATGTAGCGATGAAATATCCTTTTCCATATACGCGCCCCATATTTCTTGCACCAGGATTACCGCTTCCTTCATCCCGTATATCGACGTTATGTCTCCATTTCGTTACTATATAAGCGGTCAATATGTTTCCAAATAAATAAGAAACCACCAAATACAAAAATTGCATACTATTAATCATATAATCATTCACTTTCTACATGGGAATACATATACAATATTCAAGAACTATGTATATTGTACTTTTTTATCCACATCCCTTTATATATTTTAACATCATATATTTACAAATCATACAAAAATTCTCATGCAGCTATTTTTTGAAATATATATTCTTCATTAAATAATAGCATCCTTTCACTGCTGGTTCTGATTGTGATACAAACGTAACATCTCCTATACTTTTCTCGCAGCATTTCTTAAATTCAGCATATATTTCAGGAACGAAACGCAGTATGCTGCCACTTACTGCAATTGAAGCGGATAAATTAAACTGCATCTTATTGTAAATATTCACCGTAATTCTTGTTAATTCCTTAGCCGCTTGTAGAATAATTTTATGTGCATCATCATTCCCTTTTCTCGCTTCCTTAATAATTAGCGGTGCAATTGCTGCAACTTTATCTTTTGAAAAACTATATACTATTTGTTTTATATGAGACGATGTTAATAGTTGAAACTCGTCTTGAATCCTTAAGCTTAATGGACAAAGTGTAACTCCTTGATCAAATTGATTTGCCATTCTCTTTAAACCTTGTAACGCAATCCAATATCCGCTTCCTTCATCTCCTAAAATATATCCCCATCCACCACTATACTTGTACACTTCTCCTTTCTTTCCAATACAAATTGCACCTGTACCGCCAATCGTTAAAATTCCATCCTTCCCTTTTAAAGCAGCTGCATGTGCAATCATTGCATCATTTAAAACTTCAATTTTTGTTCCGTACTTCTTTTTTAAACGTACTGTTAATTCATCCGTATTTATTCCACTTACCCCCGCTAATCCTAAACAAATACAAACGCAATGCCCATTTAATAACCCTTTCTGGCATTGATCAATCACTTCTGTAATATGCACAAAAGCTCCTTCAAAATCTATTAATATATTCCCAAAACCACTTGTAGCTCTTACAAGTTCATTTCCGTCTTTATCAAATGCAATTGCTTCTGTCTTCGTTCCCCCGCCGTCTATTCCAATCATGTACTTCATATGTTCGCCTCATTTTCATCATCTTATTGGAGGGAATGTTATATTCCCTAAAACTACAGATTGCGTTGCACCTGTTGCGCTCGGCACATTACTCGGATTACGATGATATGTTTCATTTGCTAAAATAGCAAATGCGATTGCTTCTTTCGCTTCTGAAGAATAGCCTATATCCTCCTGAAGGAATAATGTACATTTTTCTTCTTTCAATCCATGCCGTATCATTTCTACAAGTGTATCATTATAACTTCCGCCACCACCTAGAATTACCTCATCAATTTCATAATACGGCAAAATAAACTCCTTATAATGATAAACGATTGAACTTGCAGTAAACATCGTGACAGTCGTCAATATATTTTCTTTACTATGCTTTTCAAACCGCTTCAACAATTCACTTACAAATTCTTCTCCAAACTGTTCTCTACCAGTTGATTTCGGTGGATTCATTTTCAAAAATGGATGACTCATACAATATGTCAAAATTTCTTCCACAACTACTCCTTGTTTTGCAATTTTACCATTTTGATCATATGGCAACTGAAATAACCTTTGACATACTTCATCCATTACCATATTACCTGGGCCTGTATCAAATGCTATTACGCTCTTATCACTTAGTTGACTTGGTATTACGGTAACATTACTGATCCCACCAATATTTTGTAGTAGTCTATTTTTAGTTCGGTGACGATACAAAATAATCTCTGAATATGGTACAAGTGGTGCACCTTGTCCCCCTGCTGCCATATCCATCGTTCGAAAATTAGAAATAACTGTCGTTTTCGTTTCATATGCAATTACTGCTGGTTCTCCAATTTGTAATGTGGAAGGAATCATAGTACCATCTTGCTTTGGCTGATGATAAATCGTTTGTCCGTGAGAACCAATTACATCTAATTGTCCCAAAGGAAATTTGGCCTCTTTACAAACTTCCTTTACAGCACCTGCGAAGCATAAACCGAGTTTGAAATTTAAACTGCATATAAGTTGTACATTTGAATTTTCTATTGATAATGCCTGCTGGATCTCATTTTTCATATCATTACAAAATGGCACAGTAGTAAAATGTATAGGTTTGACCTTAGACTCTACACCACTCCCTTCTATACGAACGAGTGCTACGTCTATTCCATCTAACGATGTACCGGACATTACCCCTGCAATATACATAACATGCATAACCTCCCCTTACTAAAAAACAATCATGTAAGTTACAAACGTACAACCAATTAAAAATATTATAAATCTAAAAAACAACTGAGGCTTTGATGCAAATGATCCATCAATAAAAGAAACAACTACTGTAAGCAAAATACTTGCCGCAATGCTTGTAACGAGCCATATACTATGCATTTGAGATAAATTTAGCATTCTTAATAAAGGTACAAATAGTAAATTCGCACATATCACTCCAAATAGTAATAAAAATACACCTTTATAACTAAATTTTATATTCATTCCATTTCACCCTCTCCCTGGACTACATGTGAAAGAAGTGATAGGCAAAATACCTATCACTCATAAAGACAGTTTAAAAATCACGGATTAACAGATTCTCCGTTTCCACTCTTTTCAATTTCAACCATATTTTTGTCGTACATTTTAAAGAATGGTAGATAAATAAGGAATGATATTGCTATATTTATTAAAACTAATACAACTGCACGCCAATCTCCTCCTGTAGCTAAATATGCACCAATTGGAGCTGGTAGTGTCCACGGCGGCATAATATGTGTTGGTGTTACAAATCCCATTGCAGTTGCAGAATATGCTATAGTAGCTGTTACTAGTGGTGTAATAACGAAAGGAATAATTAAGATTGGATTTAGGACAATTGGTAAACCAAAAATGACTGGTTCATTAATGTTAAAAATTCCAGGCACAATACAACTTCTCGATAATGCTTTCGAATATTTTGATCTACCAAAAACAATCATAGCTAATACAAGTCCTAGCGTTGCGCCCGAACCACCAATCCAAATAAACCATTGATAAAACGGCTCTGGTGCAATGAATGGAAAATGACTCGCGCCACTTGCTACAGCTTCACCGTTCTTCCCTAAATATACATCCCAAAGTGGTCTCGCCACAGTACCTACAACGGATACACCGTGTATCCCGAAAGACCAGAAAAATGTAATTAAAAATACTGGTATAATAACGCCAAAGTAACTATCACCAGCTTTAACTAATGGTGCTGCTAATTTATCCACAACGTAATGTACATCTACTTTAAAAACGACAGTAATAATGCTCATAATAATAATAACGAAAGCCGCAGGTATAAGTGCTTCAAACGAACGCGCTACTGACGGTGGTACTTGTTCTGGCATTTTGATCGTTACGTTTTTCTTCTTACAAAATCTTAAAATCTCAACTGATAAAATAGAAACAATCATCGTCACGAATAATCCATGACCTCCGAGATTTGTCATCGGAAGCATAAACCCTTTTTTATCAATTAATTCAGGCGTTAACGTTAATAGCAAGGAACATACTGCAAGCTGTGCCCCTGATAAAGCATCTAGCTTATAACTTTTCGCTAAATTATATCCTATTCCAAATGCTATATATAACGACATAATAAACATCGTTAAACGATATGGTATTAATATACTTGTTTGATTTTTTAATGCCCAAACGGATATGAAACTATCTTTCGGTAATGGTGGAAATGCTACGATTAAAAAGAAACTTCCTACTATAATAAATGGTAACGCTGAAATAACTCCATCACGGATTGCTTGTAAATGCCTCTGTTCAGAAAGCCTTGCCATCGGTCCAGATAAGTTTTTATCAAGAAACGTGACAAACTTATTCATAACGCTTCCCCCTAACTAATTAATTCATTTACAGTTTTTAATAAAGTCGGTCCGCCAAGCGGTGTATATGCTTGCGGCGGAATGATACCACACGGAATAGATTCCTCTTCTGCAAATTTTTTAACTGAATCGAATCGATGTCTTACTTGAGGTGCAACCATTACAACATCCCAGCCATTCTTCACTTCTTCTTCTACCTCATTTGTTCCAATCGCATGCACTTCCATGTTTACCCCTTTTTTCTCCGCTTCTTTTTTTAAAGCGTTTACAACAATCGCGCTGGACATCCCTCCAGAACAAACGAATAAGACCTTCATTTATTAATCCTCCTATACTTATATTTATCCCCTTCGAATGAAAGGAAGTTTCACTTTACTAACAAGCATATGAAGAAGTGAAAGAATTTAGTTATGATGAAAGTAAATTTCAGTAAAAATATTTTTCCTATTAAATTAATGTTTCAATATGTATTTTTCTCAATTGTAAGAACAACCTCACCTCGGATATCATATTAGTTAACCATATAATAAGGAGGCGTATAAATGATCATTAAACGTTTATTAATGATATGTTGTATCGTCATCTTTTTTATTCCTTTCTCTTTCCTTTCTCCTCACTCTACTTATGCTGAAGTAAATACTACGTATAAAAAACATGAATTACGTGCTGTATGGATTGCATCTGTTCTTAATATTGATTGGCCCTCAAAAACTGGCTTACCCATCGAAAAGCAGAAACAAGAGTTTATTAGATTATTAGATGATGTAAAAAACACTGGTATGAATACAGTTGTTGTACAAATAAAACCAACCGCTGATGCTTTTTACCCTTCCCATTACGGTCCTTGGTCTGAATACATTACAGGTACACAAGGCAAAGACCCTGGATACGACCCGCTCGCATTTATGATTGAAGAAGCACATAAAAAAAATATAGAATTCCACGCATGGATTAATCCATACCGAATAACAATGAATCACACTGATATAAATCGATTATCAGATAATCACCCTGCAAGACAACATCCGGATTGGGTTGTACCTTATGGCGGAAAATTATATTACAACCCTGGTATTCCAGAGGTGAAAAAATTTATAATAGACGGTGCTTTAGAAATCGTACAAAATTACGATATTGATGCTTTGCATATGGATGATTATTTTTATCCATATAAAGTAGCAGGTGAAGAATTCCCCGATCAAAAAACGTACGAAACATATAATAACGGTAGATTTACAAATATAGAAGATTGGCGACGTGACAATGTAAATGAACTTGTCAAAGATTTAAATACTGCTATAAAACAAGAAAAATCATATGTAAAGTTTGGTATAAGTCCGTTTGGCGTATGGCGAAATATAGCCGACGACCCAACTGGCTCTAACACTACCGCAGGTCAAAGAAACTATGATGACCTTTACGCTGATACACGTGAGTGGATACAAAAAGGATACATTGATTACATTACACCGCAAATATACTGGAATATTGGTTTCACACCAGCTGCATATGACATATTAGTAGATTGGTGGGTAAAAGAAACAAATAATAAACCGATTCACCTATACATCGGTCAGGCGGCTTATAAAATTAATAACAACTCTGTCCCCGCTTGGTCTGATCCAGAAGAATATCCAAGACAAATTGCATTAAACCGGTTATATCCTGAAATAAAAGGAAGTATGCATTTTAGCTTAAAAGATATTAATAACAATCCACTAGGGGTTAAGGATAGACTCGCAAAAGACATATATAAACATCCTGCACTAATTCCGCCTATGCCTTGGCTTGATCATGATCCACCAAAACAACCTACTTTAAAAGGGGCCATTCCAAGAGATGAAGGTATTGCTGTAGGTATCATTGATGATAGAGAGAATGACTCTGCTTATTACGCCATTTACCGTGTGAATGGCAAAAATGAAGTGGATATACAAAATCCAAAACATTTACTTACTACTGTAAGAAAAGCAAAACTTGGAGAAATTTATGTAGATAAAACAGCTATTTCTGGAGAAACGTACACGTATGTAGTAACTGCCGTTGATCGATTGCATAATGAAAGTATTGCATCTAGTCATACTACCGTTACAGCAAAATAACATCTAATAAAAAAGCGCCTTAAAAGCTAAGAACTATAGCTTTAAGGCGCTTTTATTATTTATTCTTAAACTTCTCAGTCGCTGCTCTCATCTTCACATTCAAATCGTGATCAATCGAATCACGAATATCTCGCTCGACTACTTCCATTTCTTTTTTGAAATTTTGCAAGTAGATTTTTAGTTCTTCTTCTTTTTCTGGTCGTTGTGAAGGTGGTAATTGTACGACTAGCGATAGCATAGCTGTTAAATCTTTCATTAAAAATGTTTCAAGTTTATGTTGTTGTTCAAACATACGCTGCTCCTGATAATACGGCAAGGCATTTAATACTGAAATTGTAATATCATCAACCGTTCGTTGTAATGAAGGATTTATTGAGCGTTTATACGCTTGAATTGTATTTAATGCATCTGGATAACGATCATAAAAATACAATTTATAAAACGATAAGTCTGTCGGTTTTACTGTTTGCTGCGTTTCTTGTCTTAAAAAATCTTTTACTTTCATCGCCGCTACATCAATATCTTCATTTGTGAGTTTTTTCGTTGTTTTTGCCATTACATGTACTTTTTTCTGTTTTTCTTTCGGTAACATTGAGAATACTTGCTCTCTCGTACGTTGACCCGATGCACAGAAAAGTGTGTTTAATGTATACTGTTCTTTCTTCCCTTCCGTACGAATCCAGCGATAAAAGAGCGGATGTTGTGTAAATTCTTGTAGAAACGGTAATGATTTATTCGATAACTTATCTAAAGAATCATGTGCTCTTTTATATGGTTTCGTCCATGAAAAATACAGTTTACGTCCGAAATATACAACTAAAACAACGACAGTAAATGCGATTAAAAGCAATGTGCCTAATAGTACTAATACGGTTTGAATGAAACTCATTTTTTCACCTCCTCTAAAAGTCTGTTATTTCCTTGGACGCTGAATGAGTTTTTGTTTCATTTCATCATTAAATGTATCTAGTTCAATAACAAACTTCTTACTTGACTCGATAATACGTTCTGATGATTTCTCAGAAGCTTCAATAGCAGCAAACACATTTTGGAATGATTCGCGTAATTTATCCATGCTAATTGCAGGATTTTCAAGAAGTTTTGTTGTTTCTTCTGTATTTTGTTTTAATGCTTGTGAGTTACTTAATACCATAGATTCAATTGCTTCATTTGTCGCATTCACTGCATCAATTGTTTTACGCTGATTTGTTAATGCTAGCTGAATAGCAGCTGAAACTGTTACGACGTTTTGCGTCATTGTAATGGCATTACGAATTGCCTCTGTTAACTTTTCATTATTTTTCTTAATAATGTCTACAGATGCGATAGATTGTAATAAAACACTTTTCGCTTGCTGCATATTACGTGTACGCACTAGAATCTTTTCTAATGCATCGTTAATTAATGGAATATCTCTTTGACGTTCTGGATTTTGTTTCTCAGCTTCCAGCATGCCAGCAAGTTTTCTCCCTAAGTATACTTGCTTATCAAGTGCGTGAATTTTATCGTGCGATTGCTCTTTAAGCATTTCAAGACCTACTGTATCTTCTTGTAAGTTGTCACGACCAATTAGAAGGGATCTTATAATCTCCTCAATTTGCTTATCTATAGATTGATATTTATGCACGTATGTTTCAAGTGGATTTTTCTTGAATACTTTAAACATAATTTTCTTCATACCACTTGCTTTTAATGAATTTGGATCAAGTTCTGATACCACTTTTCGTAATTCTAACAATGTATTTGGAATTTCTTCGTTCTTTCCATTCATCATCGCTGTTACAGGACGTTTTAATGCTGACAACGTTTGTCCTGCTGCTTGTTGTTCTTTATCTCCTAAATCTCCTAGCTGAGACAATACTTTTGATAAATCTGTATTTTGCTCGCTATTTAACTTTTGTACATAAAGATCAGCTTCTTTATTCAGTTCCTCTAATTCTGCATCTTTTATAACTGTATCAACCACTACTTCTACATTATTATCTTTCACAATCGATACAGGTTCTTTTTTCTCGAGTTCAGTCAACAAAATCGCTCCTTTATTTATATGTGCGAATTTATATGCACTATATTTCATCTCATTCATCGAATTTCACTTGTTTGAAACCGATTTTTCAAGAAATACCTGCATATGCAGTCATTCCCTGTTTCTTACTATAAGTATACCTGTTCTCAACATTATTTTCCTCAGACTTAAGACCTAGAGAACAACATGCTGAAGGCGGATTCTTCATATATTACGTATTTAAATTATGTTCTTCTTATCCTACTGTACGCAATCTTTTGACATACACCCTTTTTCAATGTGATAATTAAATTGCGCTCACTCCTATTTCTTCTTGCGCGCTACGAATGCTCCATTTTGAAATGCCAATAACACTGTTTCAAACATTTCATCTTCTTCAATCATGTTTATAAACTCGGCTAACTCACTCGCATGAGAAGTAGCATTATCAACAACAAGAAAACCCTTTGGTTGTAAAATGCGTTTTATATGCTCAAGCCACCACATGTATTGCGTACGCTCTGAATCTAGGAAAATAAAATCAAATGAATGATTTAGCTGTGAATCTAAAAATGCCCCTGCTTCTTGATTATGAACATCAATCCTTTGCAAAAGGTTTACCTTTTCAAAATTGACAAGTGCCTCTCCAACTCGTTCCGAAGAAAGCTCTACAGTCGTTACACTTCCATTTGTTTCTTCTACCGCGTTAGCTAACCACAATGTAGAATAGCCATTAGAAGTTCCAATTTCTAAAATGTTTTTTGCACTACATCCTTTTACTAAAATTGATAAAAATTGCCCCATTTCACGAGAAATATTTCGTAATTTTTCTTCCCGTGTTTTTTTATTTCGATCATGCTCTTCTCCATATTGTTCAAGTTGAAATAATAATGAATCTAACGTATCCATTTTTTTCATCGCCTTTCCAAAGCAATATGATGAAAAAGCTCTTGCTGCCCGTCTACTTTCATTATATGCGAAACGAAAATCTTTTTCTCGTTATACGATAAAGATTTAAATTTTTTTATAGCATATTGTTTCGTTTTTTGGTAAAGTTAATTTCTACGTGCAATTATTCCATTCATACTATTTTTAATTCAATTGCAGTTGTTAAATCATATAAACCCCAATTAAATGAATCGGTATTTCAAATTCAATTAAGCGCCCTTTCCGGACGCATTTTCTTTTGTTTATATATTTCTAGAAGAAAGGATGCTTACAATGAACGTGATTAGCTTAGATGCTGCTCGAAAACGAAAACAGCATAAAAAATTAATGATTACTATACCGATTATTTCACGTATTTATGAAGAAGATGGGGAAATTAAATTTGAGGTAGCCGGCGAAAAAGATGTACCTCTTGAAATGTTAGAGAAATAAAAAAAAGACGCACTTCTAAAGAAATGCGTCTTTTTTTATACTGTTACATTTAAGTGCATAAGTTTTTCAGGATTAACCATCATATAAATGTTTGAAATTTTTTCATTCTCAAATGAAAATGAAAGCACATAAGTCACTTTATTATTTACTTTAACAATAACGCCTGGGGCACCATTTACCATCTTATAATCAACATTGTACTCTTCCGGGAACTTCTTCCCAATTCCAAAGAATAAACGTATAATTCTATCCGCAGAATAGATTGGATGGATTGCAGTTGTAGCTTTACCACCACCATCAGCTCTTAATATCACATCTGTTTTTAATACTTCTAACATGCCTTGCGCATCCCCGCACTGCAATGATGATACAAATTTCTCCACATAAATAGCCATCTTCTTCGTACTTAATGTTGACTGCTTCGGCTTATCCAAAATACTTTTTCGTGCACGTTGAAAGATTTTTCGGCAGTTCACACTACTCTTATCAACAATTGAAGCGATTTCTTCGTAATCATAACTAAAAACCTCTCTTAATATGAAAACAACCCTCTCTACCTCAGTCAATTGTTGTAAAAGTAATAAATATGCTGTAGAAATTGATTCTTTCATTACAAATGACTCTGATGGATCATCAATCTCTTCCACAAATGGCTCTGGCAACCACATTCCGACATATACATTACGTTTATGTGCTGCCGAACGTAATTTATCAATTGAGCGGTTTGTTACCATTTTACATAAATAGGCTCTCATATTTTCTATAGATTGAATATCCTCCATATTATTAAGCGATATAAATACGTCATGGACGATATCTTCGGCATCCATAACACTCCCAAGGATTCGGTATGCTAACGAAAATAATAATGATTGATACGTTTCATATAATTGCTCCGCTTCCATGATGAACTGCCTCACTTTCAGATTGCTTTAAAATGTGTAACGCTGCACGTTTTCCGCTTGCTACCGCAGCATCAGCTAATATTTCATCATGCCCAGCCCAATCTCCTGCAAC
The DNA here is from genome assembly GCF_007558965.1 of Bacillus sp. HY001. Lineage (NCBI taxonomy): Bacteria > Bacillati > Bacillota > Bacilli > Caryophanales > Bacillaceae > Bacillus > Bacillus sp. HY001. The sequence continues at coordinate 101,346 of NZ_VLTE01000028.1, forward strand.
ATAAACACCTGGCATTTCAGGAATATTAGGCCCAGGTTTTTCAACACGGTCAATATGAGGAAAATCATGTACTACCGTAATCTTCGGTAAATATTGCTGTGCAACAACTTCTCTTTTCCAATTCGGATGTAACAATTCCATTGTATTTTCTAACTGTTCTTTATCTTCTTGAATATGATTCAGCTCTAGCACAGGATTGTGATACTTAATTAGACTCACTGCAATTGATCCATCTTCACTTAATTTAGCTGCTCTCGATTGATTTGTGAAAAATATAGGTTGATCTAATCCCAATGCAAAATGATGCAAAGGATTCGGTAATTGTTTTAAACCGATATCTAACGCTGCCGCGGTCACTTGTATAGATTGTTCACTCCATTTTTGCAAACTTGTTCCTACTGCATCTTTTATGATTTTACAAGCCTCTTTCGGCGGAGTTGTTACAATGACTGCACCTGCTTCAAATACTTCATCGTCAAAACATTGTATTCTTTGTTTCCCTTCACAATGCTCTATTTTCAACACATGCTTTTTAGCCAAAAATTGCACACCACTAGTACTTGCAATATCCCTTAAATTTGTTATTATCGTCTCCCAACCACCATCTACATAAAGTACTCCTTCTTTTATAGAAAGCTGTATTTGCTTTAATACTGAAGATGCTAATTGTATTGCAGGAGCATACGTATATGTTGTCGTTCGGCATAATGCATAAAATATATTTCGAACCATTGGATCATTAATTTCATTTTCTGCCCATGTAGTTAGGCTCATTTTCGGAACTTTTCCTACATCTAATTTTCCTAAATGAATCATAAGACGAGAGAACTGTACTTTTGCAGACCATGAAAGTAACGGTGTTGATAAAATTGAGCGAAAATCTGTTGGGATGGTAAAAATATCGCCTTTCCATATTCCATGTGCTTTTGTAGATGGGATTCCACCTGCAATATTTACACCTAGCTCATTAAAAGTTATAAACGCTTCTCCACCTCTATATAAAGCATGTGCACCCAGATTCATACAAATGCCCTTTTTATTTATAGTCATCCCTCGACCACCGAAGTGACTGGACTTTTCTAATACAATAACTTTCCTTCCAGCTTTCGCTAAATATATAGATGCTGTTAATCCAGCAAGCCCACCACCAACAATTACTACATCTAAATTTTTCATAACAAAATCCCTCCTTATCCGTTCTACATACAAGACGAACGATTAACGAGGGATGTGACATTAAGTGATACATAATTTATTTTCTAATCCATTACATGCTGATGCCAAATTTCTCTTTCTTCTTCACTCATTCCTCCAATTATTTTTGAAAAATCTATTTTTCTATCAAATGAGTTTTTTAACATATAAAATTGTTCAAACGAACCTGTAAATATTTTTAATGAATGAGAACAACAAATCGTTTCAAGGTTATCAATTGTTGTGCCATCTAATTCTAATTCTATTAGTCCTTTCATTTTACCTAATGCGGCTCCATCCTTTACTTTTGTATCTGTCAACTTTATATTTTGAATTGACGAATTGTGTTTTAAGCAATTTAAATTAGCAATGATGCTATTTTCAAATTCAATTGTTATTAGTTTTTTTAACTTCTGCAAAACAAGCAAATCCAATTCACTAACATTCTCTAAACTTAAAATATATAAATGCTTTAAATTATCTACTTTCGAAATCGCATAGAGCTGCTCACAATTTGAAATATGTACAGAAAGCGATTCTAATTTTTGAAACTGCGGTAGCAACGAAAAATCTTGAATACTAGTATGTGAAATATCTAATTTTTTTAATGATGACATTTCTACAAGTGCTGATAAATTATTTATCTTCGTATTCTTTATATTCATTTCTTGTAAGTGTTGTAGATGTATGATTGGTATTAAATCTTGGACCGGATTATTAACTAAATATAACTTCTTTAAAGCATTCATTCGTTCTAATCCTGTTAAATCATGAATTTTATTTCCAGATAAAATTAGTTCTCTCACTTCTGTACACATCTGTAATGGACTAATATCTACTAACCCTTTTCCACTTAGATATAATCTCTTCTCCCTAATAAACCTTTCTGCTCGTTCAGATTCACCCACTATATTTCTCCAATTCTCATCTAAACTATCATACCAATCATGAATGTTATTTTCAGATTGAAATATGAAATGAGGATGTAAAACAGGTAATTCAATATTAAATAAAGCGTCTAAAAAATGTATATTATCGTTAGCGCCATAACTCCAATATAAATAGTCTTCTTCTTCGTGAATGGTGAAATTTTTATTTTTTAACGTTTGTAAAATAAATAGTAACAAGTCTGAAATTCTATTCGCAATTACATATTTTACTTCTTCATCTCGTCCAAAATTAATAACTTGTCCCACTTTCCCCTTTTGATCGGGGTCAACATCTATTCCTATATTGTTACCTCCATAATCTTTACTAATAGGTATCCAATTGTGATTCACATATCTTTCCTTAATACATTCTGTTGGTATTGAAAATGCATCAAAATTTAAAAAATCATCCTCCCCAATTCTTTTCCATATTCTCCACTCATCCAAAACTTGATCTAATGAGAGAAATGGCAAACCAAAAAACAACCCTGGTCCTGATTTATCCTCTCCGTTATGCGCAAGATAAAGATTACGTAATTCATCTGGAAACGCAATTCCCATTTCATTTTCAACATCTTGAATTTCTTCTATTGTTGCAGGTGCATTCAAAAACGGTTGAAAGTAATTTTTCAATTCAACTCCCAACTCTTTTAAAATAGTATGATTCATTTTCTGCACTCTCCTTATAATACAAATTAAAAAAGCGCTATCTTTTACATTAATTGTAATTAACAACACCTTTTTTCGCAATGAAACTATTGTAATTATATTGCACACAAACAATTTTATCACTTTACAAACCAAGAGCAGCAACGCTTTCACATTTCTGTAACTAGACTCATATCCTAAATTCAAATTGCATGAAAATATAAGAAAGGTGGTTAATACAAATGACTTCTAGTATCGACTACACTTCGCCCTCAACTAATTTCACCTATGATGTAAGTAAAAGTAATTTTTTTAAAAAAGATGCCCAAAATTATATAAACGTACTTGGTGTGAAACAATTAAATACGTTAGAAAATACTTCTTTATTAGATATTTATTTAAGTACAGGAAATGTTATAGAGCCGCATATTCATCAAAATGCAGCTGAACTTGTTTATTGTATTTCAGGATCTGCAGTTGTTTCTTTACTGAATCCTTTTACAAATCAAATATTAAACTTACCGATAAAACCAGGGCAAGTTGCCAACATTCCAAAAGCGTGGTGGCATTATGAAATTGCTACAGCAGATGGTACTCATTTATTAGCTATTTTCGATGCCCCAACACCAGAAGTTATTTTTGGTTCTGATATTTTAAGATTAACTCCCGCTAATATAATGGCTCATACTTACTGTCTCGATGAACAACAATGGAAACAAGCGGTAGCCCCTATTCAATCCACTACAGTAATTGGTCCTCCAGCAAACTGCAATCAAAACCGCGGAATGATAAACCCACCAACTCAGCCTCCTAGCCCACAACAAAATTTATATTACCAAGATTCATATTATTTCCCTCTCTACTGGGGATATTAATCTGTATCATGAAAAGAAAATCATTTATCTCCTCGGAAAATACGTAGGAGATTTTTTATTGTATACTCTCCATTCCTATTTTTATCGTAACAATTAATAGAGTACATACATATAATATTTATATATTTAATTGGAGGTGATAGTACTATGAGTAATTATAACTATCGAAAAAACTACTCTCATAATAAAAATAGTAGTTCATCAACATCCTCTCAGTCTTCGAACTCTCAATCTTCCAATTCCCAATCGCAAAGAGATTTAGCTGAGCAAGGATATGTAAAGAAAAAAGGATGTAACTGCAATAAAAACAAATAGTTTATTATTAATTTGAATAATAATATTTCAACACTCTCAATAAATAATTTCCTTCCCTTGTATACCGTTTATGTAATGGATGAATTCTATTTTTAATAGAATTCATCTTTTTTATTTATAGGTAATTTTTCAAACCATATAACTTATTTCATAAACAATAAAGTGTAAATCATACATTTTGATGTTCCTTTTACCCCAACTTAACAAAGAAGAATTCCTAAATTGATTTATCAACTATCTTCCCATAAAATATAGCCCACCCTAATAAAATTAGGGTGGGCTATATACAAATGCCAATTCAAACTTCAAACAGGCGTTGTAACAAATTAGACGATATTAATACCTGCACTTACAAATCCAGCTACTGCAGCTACTGGACTTGCTGCTGTTAACGAAACATACAGTAGTATTTTATCTCCCGCAGCTACCGGAATAGCTTCCGGTATAATACCTGATGCAGTGTCAAAAATAGCGATTGTAGCAAATGCTGGTGTTAATAATAGAGGCGCCCCTTGAACTGTAAACGTATTACTTGCTGCTGGTGCAATTAATATTTGCATCTGAACTTGAACAGGTGCTAATGGAGCTAATGCAGCTGTTGCACTAAAGAAACCAGCTAGTGACGTAATAGTTCCTGCACGTGGTGCTACAAATGCATAATCACCTACCGCTAACGATAATGTGATATCAGTTCCACCTGTTAATGCTGCGCCAGGTTGACTAAATCCAAATCCAAGAAGAGTTCCTGTATTAGCTATTAATGCGTTAACTAACGCTGCTGGTGTTGTACCTGAAGCGAATGGAATAATAGCTCCGCCACCAGCTGCACCAGTTGCTCCTGTTAAACCTGTTGCCCCTGTCAGGCCTGTTGCCCCTGTTGGTCCTGTGTCTCCTGTTGGACCTGTTGGGCCTGTTGCTCCTGTTGGACCTGTGTCCCCTGTCGGACCTGTTGCTCCTGCTAGACCTGTGTCTCCTGTCGGACCTGTTGGGCCTGTTGCTCCTGTTGGACCTGTGCCCCCTGTCGGACCTGTTGCTCCTGCTAGACCTGTGTCTCCTGTCGGACCTGTTGGGCCTGCTGCTCCTGTATCTCCTGTTGGACCCGTTGCTCCTGTCGCTCCTGTTGCTCCTGTTGCTCCTGTTGGACCTGTTGCTCCGCCACCACCAGTTCCAGCTGGACCTGTCGCTCCTGTCGCTCCTGTTGCTCCTGTTGCTCCCGTTGGGCCTGTTGCTCCACCTCCTGGAGTAACACCAATTAATTGAGTTAATAAATTTAATAGAAGTTGTAAACTTGCCGGATCAATTTTTAAAGAAAAGAAGAATGGTGCAAGAGCACTGTAAAATTGTTGCAATAATGAAAGTAATTGACTTAAATTCGGATTAGGAGATTGTAATAAATTGATTATACTTTGAATTAATTGTTTTAAGAAATTCCCTTCTGGAGAAGGTGCTAATTCATTTAGTAAATTCAATAGTTGCGTAAACAAATTGAGTAAAGCTAATCTGTTTGCATCACTTGGATTTGCAAAAAACGCTGCAATAGCCGAAATTAAAGAGTTTAATAAAGTGATTAATCTACCTAATTGCTCACTAGTAATGGGAACTGTTTGTGGATTATTACAACAATCTGGAGTGAAAACAATCGGATTATTGCAGTTGTTATGACCAAAACAATTATTATGTGACATTTATTTCCTCCTTACTTATTTTATATTTGAGTGTTTTCCTATTATAAGATCTATAAAATTGTGTATAGGTTTCATTCACTTAAAATAGGAAACATGAATAATAATTAAACTGAAAAAACGTTATTTAATTATGTTCATGACTCACATATTAATTATATGTTTTTAATAATTGACTGCTTAGATTAAACACCTAAACTTACGAGTTTATTTTATTTTTCCACGTTTATCTCTTAGGTCCAAAAGCACATTTTAATTTGAGTATAAAAACTAAGCATTAGCATACAACCAACAAGTACCAACACTAGCTTTTCAGATATGTAACAATAATAACTTTCCTAAAATTATGTTCTCTCAATAATCATGTAGCCGTCTCTATTATTGAAAACTCTCATACAATATATCGGACAAGTTATTCTATACTTCGTTCCCAAAAATTGAGGAGGTGAGAGTTAATTGCCAATCATCCAACCATTTATGGCATCTAGAAGATTTACATCTACACTAAGTGCCGGAACAGGTACAGGTGCAGCTTTTGCGATTGCTGCAACAGCTTGTTTAAATGATGCAGGTACTACCGCAACCACTTTTCCGACTTTTACGTATTACAACTTATATATAAATGGCATTCTTCAACCTAGTGTGAACTCCAGTGTTACTACTGGACCTACTGGTGCTATTACAATTCCTGGCGGAGATGCATTAGACGGCGGAATTCCAATTACAATCGAATTTATCGTCACTTAGTGTTATCTACTTTAAAGTAAAACAAAAAGACAGATTCTTTTTATTTAAGAATCTGTCTTTTTTAATTAATAATGATAAATTGCAAAATAATTGATGAACCTTGTGATGGTGGTTGATCATCCAATAAAGTTAACTGACCAGTACTAACCTGATAAAATGGTTGTGGTTGAAGTATTCCATTAATAAACAAATTAATATAGGAAACCTCATCAGGAGATAATATGTGAGTTGTACCATATTGAGCTATCCCATCCGAATCTGTATATATAAATTTTACTCCATCTGCAAAAGTGTAAAATAATAAATTAGTTGTTGTTATGGGACCAATAACTCCAGTTGGACCTGTTAGGCCTGTTGCTCCGGTAGTTCCTGTTAAACCCGTCGGTCCCGTTAATCCCGTTGCTCCTGTTAATCCGGGAGATCCTGTTAATCCCGTCGGTCCTGTTAATCCGGGAGATCCTGTTAATCCCGTTGCTCCTGTTAATCCCGTCGGTCCTGTTAATCCGGGAGATCCCGTTAAACCCGTCGGCCCTGTTAATCCCGTTGCTCCTGTTAATCCCGTCGGTCCTATTAATCCCGTCGGTCCTGTTAATCCGGGAGATCCCGTTAAACCCGTCGGCCCTGTTAATCCCGTTGCTCCTGTTAATCCCGTCGGTCCTGTTAATCCCGTTGCTCCTGTTAATCCCGTCGGTCCTGTTAATCCGGGAGATCCCGTTAAACCCGTCGGCCCTGTTAATCCCGTTGCTCCTGTTAATCCCGTCGGTCCTGTTAAACCGGTAGAGCCCGTTGGAATATAAATTGGTGGAAGAACCGGAAAGGTAGGTCCAATATTTTCAGGTCCTATCATACCTTTATTCAAGGATAATTTATCATTGTGGTTCACTTGAATACCTCATTCCACATGTTTTTTTATTCATTCAAATCATTAAAATCTATTATTAAAGAATAAATTAATAACTATCCTCTTTTTTCAAATGACTAGCCTATTAAACATGTTACCATTGTTATAACTACTACTAAAAACTCTCACTTCCCAGCTTTATTTTTTATTCCACAATATCCACTTCAAATTAATTAAATAAGTCCACTTCACTGGATCTCCCTCTAACAATTATACAAAACGATTAAAAAATGATTCATACTTTTTATAAGTCACTTTCTTACATACTTAAGTAATAAAGCGAAAGTTTTATCACTAGGAGTTTTATCCGCCCCCACTAATAATTAGTTAAACCAATCGGTCGTTTATGTGAAGCCCGCCCCCACCTAAGATCTTTGCTCCAGCTGAAATTTAAGGTGGGCGTTTTACTACCAGTTAATACCGGATAATAAATACATTACACTATATTCATAGTAGAAATTATCTATACTAAATTTTCCGTATATACATCATCAATTTACACTTCTCCCTGCGGATGTTACATTGAATAAGAAGACGTTTTCTCAAATGCGTACCATCTCAAAGCGTACTTGAGAAACATACTCAAATCCTATACGCGAGAGCAATACTATGTTGACACTCAAACGAGTGTCTTTTTTTATGAATTAATAAAATAAAACCATCTCTTATAGATGGTTTATCAACACACATTGCTTGATATCCTTGATGTAATTGCAAGTTTATGTAGCTGGATAATAAATGGTCATATTTAACCGAGTTAGCGCACGTCCAGAATTATGATAAGAGTGCTGTCTATCTGCCTTAAAGCGAATTGAATCTCCGCTATTTAATTTATATTGACAATCATTTATCTCCATCGTCAATTTCCCTTCAAACACCGTTATAAACTCTTCTGTACCTTCTTTATGACCTTCTGAAATTAATTTTCCTTCTGTTTCAATTTCAACAGTATAGATTTCAAAGTTCCTATCACCTTGAAAAGGAAAAGAAGGATACACTTTATACCTCCCATTGTCTTCTGATAATACTTGAACATCATTTCGTAACACAATTGTTGTATCCGGTTGCGGATTATTGATTAAAGAAGTAAAAGACACTTTCAAACCATTAGCGATTTTCCATATCGTTGTTAATGTCGGGCTTGACTCTCCTCTTTCAATTTGTCCAATCATCGTTTTACTCACACCTGTTAATTGAGAGACTTTTTCTAAACTCATTTTCTCTTTTTCACGTATTGTTTTTAAATTTTTTGCTAAAATAAGTTGAATTTCTTCCATAGGAAACACCCCTACACTATATACAATATAACGACCGTTATGTATAATAAAAAGCACACGTTATATTGTTCTTTTCGGTCATTATAACACACAAAATAAATAGGGGGTTTTGAAATGCCTATATTTTCTTTTTTATTATTTGTTTTTATAAGTAGCTTCACACCCGGACCTAACAATTTTTTAGCTATGACATATGCCAATCAACATGGTTTGAAAAGGAGTATGCAATTTTGCTTTGGGGTAGCTTTCGGATTTTTCATCCTCACTTCCTTATGTAGCTTCTTTAATATTGTACTAATTAATATCCTACCTATAATCGAATTCCCTTTAAAAATTTTAGGTGTAATATATATGCTATATTTAGCCTTTAAAATACTCACTAGTAAAACTAGTACAGATCCAGATGAAAAACATAATAAAAACTTATTTACAGTCGGGATTTTTCTTCAATTTGTTAATCCTAAAGGAATACTATTTGGGCTGACTGTAGTGTCAACTTTTATTCTCCCTTACTATAATTCATATTCAAGTTTTCTACTTTTCTCATTATTTCTAGGTATAGTTGGGTTAATGAGTACATTTAGTTGGAGCTTATTTGGTTCCATGTTCCAAAAACTTTTATTAAAACATACGAAATCATTTAACATCATTATGGCCGTTTTATTAGTTTTCAGTGCTATTTCAATTGTAGTCAATTAAATTCGAATTCTAAATTTCGTTCCTTTTTAAAAGTATGTTTTTAAAATTTTGCTAAGATGTCCAATTAATCTCCCACTTATATGCATTACTTATCAATTTTCAAGGCGGAAGTCACCTATACCTAATTATATTTATACGAAATAATATTATAAAAAGAGGATTACTCATAATAAGTAATCCTCTTTTCACGGCCTATTTTTTAAAAATATGCTGTTCTATTAAACTAATACCTTTACTTAACTTCGTACCACCAACCTTTACGATCAAGGTAATCCGTCATTCCTTTAAGTTGAGCGTCTGAAGTTGGTTCAGAAATAAAATATGTTAGACCATCCGATTGTAAGATAAAGTTAGCTGTCATTTTTAAGGACGTTAGCGCCCCCATAACATCAGGTGTTTCATACGGTGAAAAAGCTCCTGATTGAATGATATTTTGTTTAGCTGGTGGAGTTGTCCCACCAGATTGCCCAGTTAATGCATATACAATTGAATTAGCAATCTTATCTGGATCCCATTTTGCCATATCTGCTTCATTATCGATAAATCCAAGTTCAATTAGGATTGCAGGTGCTTTCGTATTCGATAACACATAAAGGTCTTTTCGTTCCTTCGCACCACGATTTGACCAACCAATATCTTTTGAAAGTTGTGCCGCTATCTTAGCTGATAAAGCTTGTTGGTCATAGTACAAAACTTCAACACCATTAGCTTTCGTATCATATGAGTTTAAGTGAAATGAAACTACTAAATCTACATCATGTGAGTTTGTTTTTGATACAATGTTATTTAAATTTTGTGCTTGTGTTGTCCCTACTTCATCGGTATCATCATAAACTGTATGTCCCAATGCTCTTAATTTAGCAACAACTGCATCCTTCACTTGGCGATCCATAATGTGTTCTTTCCGATTCCCATAATTCGCACCCTGTACAATACTATTGTGACCTCCATGTAAACTATATCTAGCCATTGTTCCACATCCCTTTTTTATTACTATATTCAAAGCTCGTCTTATTGTCCGGTCAAATATCCAGTACATCTCCAGCAAACAATAATTAGGGCACTAATCTAGTTTTTAAAATCTAAATTATTTATTTTCTAAAACAAAGGACTCATAAATAAAAATCATAACTCATATTTTTAAGTTGCGGTTTTTACGCATTTAAACTATTAATTTCAAAATCTTTTTATTATAATACAGAAAAATACGTTATAATATAAGCTACTGTTCTTTAGGAGGGGTTTAATGGCTGATAAATATAAATTTTTGATTCTCTTTGTTACAGCATTTTTTTCTTTCTTTTCCTTAATAAAAGATTTCCGTAACATTTCAAAAAGTTTCTTTTGGGGGAGCTTTGCAATCCTAACAAGCTTTATATTATTATTAACTCACGCTTTAGAGTTAACTCCAATACTTCTCTATTCAGCTCAGATGGCTCTTGAGATTATTACAATACCACGTAAATTACTTCTTCCATCTGGCACTGAAGTTGCTATTTTTTGCTAACAATTCATGTATCTTCAAAAATCCAACTCTATATTTCTAATTACCTTTATAAATATAAAAATGCGGTCTCTCCTTCCTGGAGAAACCGCACCATATTAACGTTTTTATTAGATTTTAAACTGACTCGTATACAGATCAAAGTAAAACCCTTTATCTTCCATAAGAGATTCGTGATTCCCTCTTTCAAAAATACTTCCATCTTTTATAACAAGGATTTGATCTGCTTTTTCAATCGTTTTCAGTCGATGAGCGATTACAAAACTTGTTCGACCTTTCATTAAATTATTTAGTCCTTCTTGAATTTGTAATTCTGTTCTCGTATCAATATTAGATGTTGCTTCATCAAGGATTAGTATATCTGCATCTGCTAAAATTGCTCGTGCAATCGCAAGAAGTTGTTTTTGCCCTTGACTTAAATTCGATCCTTCTGAAGCAATTTTTGTTTCATATTGATTCGGTAAATGCCTTATAAAAGAATGTGCAGATGCTGCCTTAGCTGCACTGATTACCTCTTCATCACTTGCATCTAGTCGACCATAACGGATATTATCCATAATCGTCCCAGCAAATAAATACGTATCTTGTAAAACTACTCCTATTTTACTTCGCAATGAATTCATATCATAATCTTTTATACTTTTTCCATCGATATGAATTTCCCCTTGCTGTATATCGTAAAAACGAGTTAACAAATTAATAATTGTTGTTTTGCCCGATCCAGTGGGACCAACTAAAGCAATTGTCTCCCCTGGCTGCGCCTTAAGACTCACTTCTTTTAAAATCGTTTTATTTCCCTCATAACCAAATGAAACATTCTCAAGTGCAACATGCCCTTGTAAATTTTGTACAACGAACGCATCTTTTTTATTTTGAATTTCCGGTACTTCATCCATAATTTCAAAGACACGCTCTCCACCAGCAACTGCCGCTTGAATCGTGTTCATTAAAGTTGCGAATTGACTGAGTGGTCTTGAGAATTGACGGGAATAATTAATAAAAGCCGCAATGACACCTACTGTTGTCATTCCATTTAAAACCATAATTGATCCAGTCCCAATTACAAGTCCCATACCTAAGTTATTAATAAAGTTCATACTCGGAAAAATAAAAGCTGAAAATGTATCCGCCTTCGTAGCTGAAATTCTTAGCTGTTCATTAATTTTATTGAAATTTTGTACGGTTTCCTTTTCTTTCCCGTATAACGTTGTAACATCCGCTCCGGTTATAGCTTCCTCAATAAAACCATTTAATTCTCCTAAATCTTTTTGGCGCTTTGCAAAGTTTTTACCACTATAAGCAACTAGTTTTTTTGTAACGAAAAACATAATAGGTACTGTAATTAAAGTAACAATCGCTAATATCCAATCTAATGCGAACATCGCAATCGTTACACCTATAAAGGTTAATGCTGATGAAATAATTTGTACAACACTTTGTGTCAACGCTTGATTCAAATTATCTATATCATTTGTCACACGACTCATTAAATCCCCTTGCGAACGTACATCAAAGAACCGTAAAGAAAGCGTTTGGATTTTCTCAAAAATATCTTGTCGTATTTTTTGTATCGTTTTTAATGCAACATTAACCATGACAAATGTTTGTAACCAAGTTAACAATACTGTTACACCGTAAATCGCGATAAGTAACAAACACATTCTTGCCGTACCGCTTAAATCTTTCGGTACAATATATTGATCTATAATTACTCCCATTAAATACGGACCTAACAGCCCAAGTAACGTCGTAACAAATACTAAAAATATAACGAACGTAAGAGCAGCCTTTTGGTACCCCATATAGTTCCATACTCTCATTACAGTTCCTTTCGTATTTTTAGCTTTACCCACCTTAGACGCGTTACGCCCACCTTTATTAGCAAATTGTCCTTGAAAATTACGCATGTTCTTTCCCACCTTTTTTATGTAAATTACCACCTTGGGAAAGATAAATTTCTTGATATACCTCACATTGTTCTAACAGTTCTTTATGTGTACCATCACCAACTAATTCACCGTTATCTAAAACGAGAATTTTATCAGCATCTATTATAGATGAGATTTTAGAGGCGATTAATAATGTTGTTGTTCCTTTATATTCTGTTCTTAATGCCGATTGAATGTTAGATTCTGATTTCGCATCAACTGCTGATGTAGAATCATCTAATATAAGAATGGATGGCTTTCTCACAAGTGCTCTTGCAATGGATACACGTTGTTTTTGTCCACCTGATAAATTCGTCGCACCTTGTGTTAAATGATGTTGATATGAATCTTCCAGCTTGTTAATAAATTCAGTCGCACAAGCTGATGAAGCTGCTACTTCCAGTTCGTCATTCGTTGCATCTTCTTTACCATAACGTAAGTTCTCTTCTATGCTACCTGAAAACAACAGTGCCTTTTGAGGTACAAACCCGATTGAAGCACGAAGTTTTTGTAAATCGTATGCTCTAACATTGATTCCATCAATGCATATTTCTCCTTGATCAACATCGTATAAACGCGGTAACAGTTTTGCTAAAGTAGATTTACCACTTCCTGTAGAACCGATAATCCCTACTTTTTCACCTTTACATATGTTAAATGAAATATCTTTTAAAACATATTCATTATTTTTTGTGTAACTATAACTAACATTTTTAAAGGCAATTTGTCCCTCGATTTGCTTAGGTGCAACCGCATTTGTTTCGGTCGTAATATCAACCTCAGTATTTAAAACCTGCTGTACACGATCCGCAGATGGAAATGCTCGCGCAATTTGCATAAATACCATACTTATAGACATAAGTGACATTAAAATAATATTCAAATAGTTTATAAACGCTAAAATAGCTCCTACTTGAAGCGTTCCATCAAATACTTTTTCTCCACCAATCCATAATGTTGCGACAATCCCGCCGCTTACCACTAACATAATGATTGGCATCATTATAGAAATAAGCTGCACTGCTCGAATATTTATCTTCGTTAAATTTGTATTCACTTTTCCAAACTGAGTGATTTCATATTTTTGTCTTACATACGCTTTAATAACACGTACTCCAGATAAATTTTCTTGTAGCTTTGTATTCACTTTATCTAATGCTTCTTGCACTTTTTTGAACGTTCCGCTCGCTTTACTTGCAATAAAAATAATCGCAAGTAATAAAATTGGAACAACTACGAGTAATATAGGAAATAACTCGCGTGCTGTTACAAAAACAATTATTATACTTCCGATAAATAACAAAGGACCACGAACAAGAACACGTAATGTCATCGTCATCGCCGCTTGAATAGAAGTAATATCATTTGTCACAATCGTTAATAACTTTCCAGTACCAAACGAATCACGATTTTCACTAGAAAATGTTTCTATTTTCGCAAACACATCTTTTCGTATGTCAGTAGCGAAATTAACAGCTGCTTTTGTAGAATACATCATACACCCAAGTCCTCCAACTAAACCGAGTGCTGCAGCTCCTATCATAAGAAGCCCCATTTTTATTACATAATTCAAATCCCGATTTGCTATCCCAACGTCAATAATATGTTGCATAATAGTCGGTTGTATTAAGTCCATCGCAACCTCAAGTACCATAAATAGCGGTCCAATTATAGCGAAGAACATGTATGGTTTTAAATACTGTAATAACTTACGAAATGATTTCATACATAATCTCCTTTTTCCATGAAATTACCACTGAATAATTCATATCCCTCCCTATTTAAGCGATGTAGTTTGTAATTTCTTTCTTATTCCTATTATATTATGTAAATTAATATTTAACATTATTAAATGATACGCATGAATGACTTCTCGGTCAATAAATGTGCTTTATATTACGCAATTAGAAAAACCGTATTCTTAAATTGAAAGAATACGGTTTTTCTCTATATGAGTTAAACTGCAAAATTTATTCTCAAATTCATTTTTCACAGGTGGACTTCACATATAAATACCTATTTAAATAGTATTTATACTTATATACTCCCCATCAAAAATATCTATATAAACAATTAGAACTCTGTTAATACTGGGAATTTATAACCTTTAAAATCTAACTCTTTATTACTTCGAACCATTAAATACTTACTAGACTGTAATTCTGTAAACTGTACATCCTCAATCCCTAATTGATCTGGAGAGAAGTAAAATTCGATTTCTGTAAATCTTTCAGAGATTTCCCCGCAAATTTCATCTAAAACTGGAAGTACAGGCGCAAACACTCCATATAATTTCAACTTTTCATTATCTATTTCATACACAATTAGAGCATCTAGCTTCTCTGAATAATACAGTTTCTCATTCCATTTCGCATCATACATATTTAAATAAAATGAAGACTGGAAGCTAGGTGTTGAAAATTTATTTGAAAGCCTTTGGCTACTATCGATCGTTTCTTGTATTAACAGTCTATTCTCTTCATTATAATAATTTAATTTTCTAAGTAGAAAATCGTTATCTTTATTTTTATCGTATGGTACAGTCATTAAATATTCTTGCACAACGTTAAATCCAAATGGTGCATATAATTCAGGGTTTTCAGTAAACAAAACTACACAATCACATTTTTTATCGATTTCTACTATCATCTTGTCTAGTAAATGTGTCATTAGTCCTTGTCTACGAAAATTAGGGTGCGTCATCACCGATTGAATCCCCATCGCATTTATTCTTTCACCATTGATTAGCAATGGTAACGAAAATGCACCGACATTTGCAATCACCTTATCATCTTGTAAAAATGATAAAGCCTTAAATGTATTATCCCAATATCCTTTCTCCGAAAAATCATTTAATGTTTGAGTTGTAATCCCAAACACTTCTTCAAATAAAGGAAATAACTGCTCCCGTTTTGGTTCTTCCATTAGAAGATCTACAATTTTTTCGACATTCCCCATGTTGTACCTCCATACGTCAATTCCATTAAATTATGTGTAGTTATATGACCTACTCATAGTAGGTCTTACACAACAATATACTAACATAAAAAACAAAAAAAATGTCTAATTTATTTTATGTTTTGACTATTCCAAAATAAGTCGAATAAAACAATATTAAGATTTCTGGATATTAATAAGTTTATTATATAAAAATAGTGCTTTCTAAGTCGTTTTTACTAATAGAAATGCACCATTTATAAAAAATATTTTTTCATTATTTTTTTCCTTCTAGTCTCTCCTGCGTGTTAATTTCTTCTCCCCTCATTCGCTTTTCAAATGTTTGTCTCCAACTTGTAGAAAGTGCATGAACATCTAAAATCCTTTTTAATCCTTCTATATTTTGTTTTTCCTTATGCATGATACGATTAGCAAATGCCACTGTTACACCTTTCGGATCAGACTTCAGTAACTTTAACGTATCAAAAGGTGATACCCGTCCTTCTTTTAATACGCGAAAATAAAATCCTGTATATCCTGTTTCTTGAAAGTACAGTGGTAACTTTGGAATATTGTATTTCTTAGCTAATTTAAAACAAGGTTGCCTTGGCTGTGTTACTTGTACAATTGCTTCTCCAATTTGAAATGTATCACCAATACAAACATCCTCTTCACGCATATCACTAATTGTTATATTTTCTCCGAATGCTCCATATACAAGATCTTGACTCAACTCTTTTTCCCAATATCCATAATGTTCTCCCGAATATACGCACACCGCTTTATCTACTCCGCCATGATGAACTAAGTCCGCCTGGCCATCCCCATTAAATTTTGCAAAGGATAAAAACACCGATTCCTTTACTTGTTTCTTATTTATACCTGTATGAATTACCTTTCCACCGTAAGTAACCTCTCTTGGTAACCCTATATTTAAAGATAATAATTGATATTCATTAGCCATTCTATTTCCTCCTTTAAAGGTGTTACATGAATTTGCTCACTCAATTTATATTCGCACTATCTCTGTTATATAAAGATGATTATAAAACCCGAAAAATTATTGTTCAATCCTATTATTTATATAATAATGATAGGTATAGCCTATCATTAAACTTGAGGTGATCCCAATCGAATTACGACAACTTGAATACTTTTTAGCTGTTTCAAAAGAATTACATTTCACAAAAGCAGCTGAGAAATTAAATATTTCACAGCCTTCTCTAAGTCAGCAAATACGTGCATTAGAACATGAAATAGGAATGCCGCTTTTTGATCGCATTGGTAAAAAAATATCTTTAACTGACGCAGGAAGGATTTTATTATTACATAGTAAAACCATTTTTCATGAAGTTGAACAAGCTCGTTCTGCTATACAAGATTTAAATGGATTACAGCAAGGTTCCTTAACAATAGGGTCTTTGTTAACCGTCATAAATTACTTACTACCACCAGCTATTTTTAATTTCAATCATTTATATCCAAATATAGAGCTTTCTGTATTAGGGCTTCGTACAGGCGATATTCGCGAAAAATTATTACAAAACGAACTAGATATTGGCATTACATTTCTCCCGGTGCAAGATAAAGAGATTATTTCTATCCCTCTATACAAAAGCGAACTTACATTAGTCGTACCAACCGGTCATCAATTAGCTGAATGTAATCATGTATCTATTGCTGAATTACAGAACTATCCTTTAATTCTTTTACCTAAAAATTTCTTTTTAACCGAACTAATTACATCTCATTGTCAAAAATTTAACTTTATACCAAAACCAATTTTAGAAATTAGTACGATGGAATCTTTAATCCAAATGGTTTCAAAAGGAATGGGAATTACCGTATTACCAAAACCGTATATAGACTTTTTACAAAATAAAAACATTCAAGCTATTAAAATAGAAAATCCTACTCCAACAATAGAAATAGGGCTTATTTATAGAAAAGATAAATATATGTGTGCTGCAACTCGAGAGTTTATTGAACAACTAAAAAGTACAGTACATTCTTTACAAAGCTAAACGAACAAAAGAGATTATCCTATAAAACCGTTTCACAACGACCTAATAGAATAATCTCTTTTCACCATATTATAAAACATAACATGTAAATTCATATAAACTTCAATGTACCTTTTTAGATATTGGAATATATTTCGTAAAATATGCCCCCACTAGCAATAAAACAATTGAAATTAACCAAATAAAAATCCCGCCAAAGTTAAACCAATATGCAAACAAATTCAAGATTGCTAGTGTAAAGAAACAAATTGAAGTTAACGCACTTTTCAATCCTTTTACCCCTGCTTTTTTTCTTTTTTCATAAGTAATATACATTGAAACGGCAATAAATAAGATAAGAACAATCGGTAACATAACTTTTAGCAATGGCAATCCCTCCCGTATATACACCTTTCTATTACCATTTTATCTCATTTATTCTTTTGGAATCAATTTATTATGCTCTTCTCTCCAAAAATCAGCATATGTTTTATTTTCAAATTTCACATTCACCTTAGAAAAAGGTAGACTATCTCCAACTTTCAATGAGTACCAGTCGTTTAAAATTGGAGATCCGAAGCAAATATTCATTGTACGATTATGCAAATCAAATAAGACAGAATGCAAAGTTCCAAACCATTCTTCATAATTATGTACTGTCAGCCCAGTAGGATACTCTTTTTCTACTAAATCTTTTAAAGATTCCATACTCACTTGTTCATTTTGGTTTAAATGATCATACAATGTGTGATATCTGTTTGTAGATTGTTCTAATCTTCTATTATTCAATTTTTGAATAGGCACACTAATCGCATGGTTTGTTGATACGATAAAATCATGACTTTCCTCCTCAATTGTGGTTATTGATTTATATCCGTCAAATATTTCAATACGCGCTGCGTCTAGAGGATCCGCTACAATTAGATTGACATTACTTGCAATTGGCATTTCATCTATTAGTAATTTCGCCTCCTGCACACTTTTACATTTCTCCAATAATACTCGAATTACCGCAAAACATTGTAAACCATTTAACACCGGCTTTCGTAAGCCTTCAATATTCCCTACTGGTTGACCACATGCTGAAAATGTAACAGCTAGCCCATGCTCATTAACACCTTCTGTTCGACCAAAATAAAAAGTAGAAAATCCACTATGAGCATATGTGCCTTCAACATGCGTTGAGCAAAAACGCATATCATCTATTTTTGGCGACAAATCATAGTTTCTTAATACATATGTGTGCTTTGAATCTGTCTTTTTAGGTAATACGACACAATGACTACATCCTGCTTTTAATAATGTTTGATAATAATACATCATATGTTTAGAAGGAATTTTCAACACTTCACAAAAACCTTCAATTTCTTCATTAATTCCAGGACAATATTGATTTAATATATTTCTAGATTCTGTCCAATAGTTATCTGATACTAAATGTTCTTGTTCTATAAATTGCGGAATAAGATACGGATAGTTTTTCACAAACTCTCCTTGTTGCTTTCCGATATCATAATGACTTCCTTTTAATGATGAAAAATACCCCTTTACTTCATACATCACATTTCCCCCTCTCATTGATTATATCCATATCATACCAAATGGATTTTAATCATTCTTGATGTTTTTTACTGTCCGCCTTAATGTCATCCTGTTTTAAAATCTCTACTAATAATTATTTGATAGAAAACTAAACCGCTGTTAATATTACCGTAATACCAAATGAGCGAAATTCTATATTGAATCCGCTTATAAACAATCAACTAATTTTTGAAATTAAGAAACTTATTTATCAGAATAACAGGAGAACATACCGATGAGCATTTGCAAACCAATTGATGAATTAACGATTGAGGACTTGAAACAAAACCCAATATGGGAATGGGCAATAGATGAAGAAGAAAACGAAGAGTATGATGAAACATGGGTAAAACCTGCATTAACCACTAATTTTACAGAAGAGTTAAATGGTTCAATAGTACTTGGCGAATTACTCTTACATAACGGCGAAAAATTCCCTATGATGTGTGAAATTGATATTGAAAATGATGAGGTATTAATTAGGTCTGTAGTTTACTATGCCGAAAAAGAAGACGAGTATCTTGCTATAGAAGATGTAGTAAAAAAACTTGAACTACCTTTAACAATTCATATCAATCTTACTATTAATGGGGATCATAAAACTTTAATATTTTCCGCGAATAAAGTAGACATTTATAAAAACGCCATAAAAACTAATTTATATTAAATCCTCACAAAAGTAAGAACTAGGAATCTATAGTTTCCTAGTTCTTACTTTTGTAATTCTATGCTAAATAATCCCTTCCTCCACCAACGTTTCTGCAATTTGAACCGAATTCCAAGCGGCACCTTTTAATAAATTATCGGCAACGATCCAAAGATGGAAACCATTTGGTGTATCAGGGTCTTTTCTAATTCTCCCGACAAATGTATCTATTTTTCCTTCTGCATATAATGGCATTGGATACAACTGTTCACTAGGGTTATCTTGTAATATAACACCTAATGCATCCCGCAACACTGCTCTTATTTCTGTAACAGTTGCTTCTTTTTCAAGTTCAATATAAACCGATTCTGAATGCCCTGAAACAACTGGAACACGCACACAAGTAGCTGCCATTTTTAAATTGGGATCTTCTAAAATTTTCTTCGTTTCTTGAATCATTTTTACTTCTTCAAATGTGAAATCATTATCTGTGAATATATCTACTTGTGGCAGTACATTAAATGCAATTGGATAATGTATGTTATCTTTTTTCACGGGCAGTATAGTACTTTCCACTTCTTCACCTGCAAGCATTGACTTAGCCTGTTCTGTCAATTCATGAATCGCGTGAACTCCTGAGCCTGATACAGCTTGATATGTTGAAACAATAATTCGCTCTATACCAAATGATTTTCGTATTGGCTGAAGAGCTGTCACCATCTGTAATGCTGAACAATTCGGAACTGCAATGATACCGTTATGTTCCTTTAAAGTGTGCGCATTTACTTCTGGAACAACGAGCGGTACATCGTGAGCCATTCGGTATTCACTCGTGTTGTCAATTACGATTGCACCACTAGACACTGCATGATTAACAAATCGTTTGGAGACTTCTCCTCCAGCGCTAAAAAAGGCAATATCTACCCCTTCAAAACTAGTTGTTTTTGCCTCTTGTATCATTATCTCTCGTCCTTGAAACTGCACTACCTTACCAGCGGATCGTTTTGACGAAAGCAATGTAACTTCAACTATATTAAATTTAGTTTCTTTCTCTAACAGTTCAATAATTTTCTGTCCAACTGCACCTGTAGCCCCCACAACAGCTACATGATAGCCCTTTTCAATCATCTTTTCTCCTCCAATACCACTTAAATAAATATTTCTACAATTTCATTTTATAAAGAATTTAACCATTTGGAAAATTGAAATACGTGATATAATCATTCACAAATCATGATAATAAAAGAGGGATCGCTTATGGAAATGAGACATGTTAAAACATTTTGTGCCATCGTTAAGTATGGTAGTTTTTCTAAAGCTGCTCAAGCGTTAAGGTATGCGCAATCTACTGTAACAGCACACATGAAAGCATTAGAGAACGATTTACATCTCCCTCTTTTTGATCGATTAGGGAAAAAAGTTCTTCTTACAAAAGCAGGCCATCAATTTCACCCTTATGCTCTAGAATTACTTGCTATTTATGAAAAAGCACAAGAAATCCCTCAAAATAGTGATAATTTAGAGGGAACATTAAGTATTACTTCTAACGAATCATTAGCAGTGTACCGATTACCACAATTATTACGTACTTACAAACAGGAAAATCCGAAAGTAAATATCGTACTGGAAACAAATACAAACGAACATGCAATGAATAAGCTACGTGAAGGAGAAACAGATGTTATTTTCATAATTGGAGAAAGTATGGAACATAATGATTTTATTACGCGTACTTTTTGTAATGAATCATTTGGATGGATTTTACCTCCCCAATACTCTAC
Source organism: Bacillus sp. HY001 (assembly GCF_007558965.1). Lineage (NCBI taxonomy): Bacteria > Bacillati > Bacillota > Bacilli > Caryophanales > Bacillaceae > Bacillus > Bacillus sp. HY001. The sequence continues at coordinate 122,993 of NZ_VLTE01000028.1, forward strand.
GCACTCTAATCCATTTTGCTTATTAAAGGATACCCAGTTTATTTTTACAGAACAAAACTGTGGCTATAGACCAATGGTAGATCGTTTTTTACATCAAAGCGGGAATATTCCAGCTAAAACATTTGAAACCTCCAACGTTGAAGTCATTAAACAATCTGTGATGTGTGAGTTAGGAATTTCAATTCTTCCTTACATCGTTGTACAAGAAAGTTGTGAAAAAGAGCAACTCTGTTTTCAGCCCATCGAAACGCCAGCAGTTATTCAAAGCCACGTAATCTATCATAAATCTAGATGGATTTCACCCGTTTTACAATCGTTTCTTTCCTTACTAGAGAAAGACTAAAAGGTGCACACAAAAAAGAGTAACTGCCTAATAAGCACTTACTCTCTTCCAATGTTATCTTATTTATTAGTCTGTCCCCCGCCTGCAATTAATTTACTGCCTGAATATGTACCTTTTTGCATAAACAATTGATTGATTAATTCTTTTTGTTCCGCTTCTGACAGTACTCCTTTCCCTTCGCCTAAATTCCCGCTTTGTAATTTCCAAATCTTATTGTGATCCGCGTCCATCTTTTCATATTTCCCTTGTTTCCATCTCTCTAAAATGTCTGCATATGTATTTCCTTGTACTAGATCATTACTCTTTACAATATCAAGTAAACTTTCAATACGTTCTTGTGTGATAAAAATATAACCCCACTTTTGATCAGCTTTCGTTTTTTGATGTGCCATTTCATGCAAAGCTGTCTGTATGTTCTCATCTGTCCACTTGAAATTTTTATTAAAGCCGCTATTTGGCAATGAATGATTGCCATTTTCTAAAAGCTTTGCATCTTCAGCTTTTACATTACTATCAGCTAGTACCTCTGCCGCTGGAGCAGCTGGTGATGCCTTTTTCGCAGCTGGTTTACTATTATTCAGATAATACAGCATGCCATATGTTACACCTACTCCGATTACCGCCATACCAGCTATTATACCTATTATTTTAAATAATGTTTTCATCTTGCTTGTTTCCTCCCACATATCTATCCCATTCATAATATCTATTTATCAACAACAGATTCAGCATCTCTTTTTTCGCTTCTTACTACATTTTTTTCTTACTAGTTAACATAAACATAACTTTTACTTTCTAGAAATGTAGCAACTCCATCCTCATCGTTACTTTTAGCAATAAATTTAGCGACTGCCTTTAATTCCTCAACAGCGTTGCTCATCGCTACACCAACCCCACACTTCTCTATCATTTCCATATCATTGTAGTCATCTCCAAAGGCAATAACTTCAGATACGTCTCTATTTAAGTGTTGTAGAACATATTGAATACTATTCCATTTTGAAACTTCTGCATGCATAATTTGACACAATGTCCCGTCATCTGTAATGACTGCCTTGCATTCATCAGGCAATTCGTTAATAAATTTCTGGTTTATTGAGCCTTTCGTACAAATAATTGCTTTAGAAGCTTTTTCAAAATCTAAATCTCTTACATCCATAATTTCACATGGTATATTACCGAAATAATCAGTAACATCAAAATTTGAATACAACTTATCACCTATTTCAAGACAAATCTCATGAAGATTATACTTGTTTGCTATTTCTATGATTTCTAAAATGTTATTTTTAGAAATCTTCATTTCATATAAAATATCATTCCCTTTAAGAACTAGAGCCCCGTTATAACAAATGATAATCTCACTCTTTAACGCGTCGGGAATATACTGTTTTATAGCTCTTGGCGGCCTTGCCGTAGCAAAAATCAATTCGTCTCCATTATTTTTACATTCTCTTAAAATATTAATAGATTTCTCTGAAATTGTTTTATCACTTTTTAATAAAGTCCCATCAAGATCTGAAATTATAATTTTTTTCATATTTACATTTATTCTCCTTTCACAAATAATAACTCGAAATATTGATTATTTGTTGAATCAACTGAGTTTTGGTAGGTAGTTAATCTTTATCTACTTTTTTTAAGTCTCATTTTCATTTATTACATAGTATCTATTTCCTAAACCACATATGTATTTCCTCATATTATATTTCTTTTCTTTATAAATTGAAAGATTATTCTGTAAAAATAACCCATCTATTTCAAATGCAAATCCACCTCTAAGCATTTCGTTTTAAATCAATAAAAAAATATGCTAGCCTACATATAATGGAGATGAATAAATATGAGTTTATTATATAGCGGTTTAACTTTTTTGAACTTTGATGATACCTATTCATTACAAAATAAACTTCATTCTTATTCACATGAAGATATTGATTTTAGTCATTTAGAGCACTCAAATCTGTATTGCGAGACTCCCTCTTTAATGCGAATAAAACGAGAGTTATATTGTAGAAAGCAAAAAGGAATCACTTTTATCGGTTCTGGAAATTATCATTATGTATCTTATTTACTACTAAAAGAAATAGATGAGCCATTTACCCTTATTTTATTTGATCATCACACTGACATGAACTTAAAAGAAGAAAATGAACATACTCCTATTTCTTGCGGGTCATGGGTATCATTCGCTCTTCAAAATAACCCGAAATTAAAGAAAGTAATTATTATTGGACCTTCTTCTTTAACAATACATTCTAATGATTATTCATGCGTAGAGGTGTTCCCGATAGATACGTCAAATGAAGTATCTACTCATACAATACTTTCGCATATTCATACAAACACCATATATATAAGCATTGATAAAGATGTTTTAGATTCAAAAGTAACTATTACAAATTGGGATCAAGGACATATGAAACTCTCTTCACTTTTAAAATATATTCATGCTCTAATTAGAGATAAAAATGTCTATGGTATTGATATTTGCGGTGAACTACCTGTTTATCCTTCTCAGCTCTTTCTAGCTACATATACAAATGCCATTAAGAAAAATGAAGAAGCAAACTTACAAATTTTAAAATCAATTTATAATACATAAAAAACAACGAGCACCTTATAAGGCACTCGTTGTTTTTATGCACGTTGTTCTTTTAACCACTTCGTAATCGTATCTAACCTCGAAATATCAAAACGGCTCTCTTCAGACACATTTAAATTGTTTAAACTTTTCACAATTGCTAATTCATTCGATTTTACACTTTTCGCATCAATCATTTTGCAATACCCGTCTGTAACAGCATTTAAATTTTCATAATAACGTTGAAACGATTTTGATATTTGTAAATGTTTTTCAAAGTTTCTTCTTCTTTTTGTCTCGTCAGATTCTTTCCGTTTTCTAAGTTCTTCATCATTCGTATATAAATAAAAATATTGATCAGGAAAACCAATTTCCCTATGTATCAGCTTTTCTTTATAAAAGTTTTCTATTAAAGATAACGGCTGATTAAATACATCAAAATGGAAACACCAATTATAACTAAGTGGCTGATAAATATCACCATCAAGTATTACTAATTCATACTGCTCTGACTTCTGCACTGCTATTTCCCAGCGCTCTACTTGTTTTTCAAAATACCAGGTTGTATGCTCATTTTTTGGTCTTTCAAATAAAAAATTCACTTCAGGTATAATATAAGCACCATAATTTTTTTCTAACTCACGACAAGTGCTGCTCTTACCAACTGCACTTGCTCCCTCAAACGCTATAATCCCCATTGTTTCTCCCACTTTCATTAACTTAAATCTCTTTGCTTCGCTTTTTTCCCCCATAACTGTCTCCATAATACAATTGAAGCTATAGAAAGCATGATTGTTGTTATGATACTCCCCTCAATTCCGAACGACCCTCCATGAAGGAATTCCGATCCGTTTGTTACAGGTTTAAAGAGTGGCGTAGAATACATCGTCATTCCACTTACTGCAAAGCCATAAATATTAAACTGTGCCCAATTCCACAACGAATGCCACGCGCATATCCCCCAAAGACTACTGTCCTTCAAAACATAAAAAGCTGCAAATACACCAACTAATATTATATTCGAAATTGAAAGAATTGTAATACCTGGATTTAGTAAATGAAGAAAGCCAAATAAAAAAGAAGTTACAACAACTCCGATCCATATACGGCTTCTAACAGAAAGGACTGGAAATAACCAACCTCGAACAACTATTTCTTCTGTTGCACCTTGTATTAAAAAAGCAACTAAAGACCCCACAATTCCAAATATGGCGGTTGGTGTAATTTGTTGCATTTGTAGTTGTACATTTCCTGTTAATAAAAGTAGCATGACTGGTATTGAAATGAAAACAAAACCTATTAATGCACCTCTCAAATATTTTCTCATCCACTCGTTTCTCCAAAAGCCAATGGATGAAATTGATCTTTTTTCTACGAATCTAATCCATAAAAAAACAAAAAATATAGCACCTCCAAACGTCAATACCATCTCAATATCGCTATAAATTGCCTTCATTAAAAGTGTTTCTGCTTTCGGTAAAAACAACATAAATAACATGAACAATTCACCTAAAGTTAAAAATACAATTGCAAGTATAACAGCGAATATTGGATGAACTTTTTTTCTTCCCTCTTTGGCTGCTTCAATTATTTTAAATTGCAATATTCTCGCCTCCTTAACAAATACATCAACACTATTCTTAATACTATATATCGTTTTCCTAACACAAATTTCCAATAAAAATATTCAATGTTTAGCATAAACCCAAATTTGGAATAATATATAAATAAAAGAGATGACTTTGTGCGTTTTACTATTATCACCAAGATTATTCACTGGTATTACCAGCACTTGCTATTTCCCACCATTTGTTGTAAGATAGTAATTAAGGTCAATTTAACACTATATTTTCTTTGCATATTATCAAGTATCAATCTGGAACATTTTGTACTCCTTATGGGTTTTTGATAATATGTGAACTTTTATTTTTCATTCAAATAAGGCCGATCATATTGTAATCTTTTTAAATTTTAGGAGGCATTACCATGACATTAACAGGTAAAGTAAAATGGTTTAACAGCGAAAAAGGTTTCGGTTTCATCGAAGTTGCAGACGGTAACGACGTATTCGTTCACTTCTCAGCTATCACTGGCGACGGTTTCAAATCTCTTGACGAAGGTCAAGAAGTTAGCTTCGAAGTTGAAGACGGTAACCGTGGACCTCAAGCTAAAAACGTTGTAAAGCTATAATTCAAACAATAAAAAGGTTGTTACCAGCTCGGTTAACAACCTTTTTAATATATAACTAAAATTTTTTACATAAAAGGAGTGGTTATATGTATCGCAATCGAAAGAACGATGTAGCAGAGGTACCACCAGAACAAACGCCTGTTTGGGAATGTGAAGCAGATGATTGTTTAGGATGGATGAGAAAGAACTTTTCATTTGAAGAAGAGCCTAAATGCCCTTTATGTAAAAGTAGCATGAAAAGCGGAGAACGTTTATTACCTAAATTAGGTTAATTTTTACTTAACCCCTCTTTTATAAGAGGGGTTTTTTATTATAAATTTATATTCTCTACATCCGTTCGGACTATAGAATACAATAGTGCATCATGTTGCTTATTTCCTTGATGAATGTATCCACGTAATAACCCTTCCTTATGAAAGCCTATTTTAGATAACATTTTACAAGAAGTAACATTTTCAGGATATGTAATAGCTCCAATTCTAAATAAGCCTAAATCTTGAAATCCATAATGAATAATTTCTCGAGCCGCTTCTGACGCATAACCATTCCCCCAATAACGAGGATGTAAGTCATAGCCAATTTCGGATCGTTTACTCCATAGCTGTAAATTATTTAATCCTATTGTACCTACTAAAGTATTTGTTTCTTTTAATACAATCCCCCATCGTATTGCCTTTTTCTCGAAGTAATTTTTTGAAAAAGATTCAATCATACGTGAAGCTTGTCCAAACTCTGTAAAAGAATTCATACCGTAATAACATGTTACTTCATCCAATGAAAAAATTTCATATATTTTTTGACAATAAGATTGTTCTATTTCAACTAAACGTAAACGTTCTGTTTCTAATATAGGAAATGCCACAGGATCACTCCTTTCTTTCTACACATTCATTATAGCAGAAAAAGTATTTATAATTAGGAAAGTCCTCAATGTCCCATTAATCAAATATTTCTAGAGAAACTTATCCTCTTAATTCAATACGAACTAAGAGTAACCCTTCTTACTTTTGCTTAAATAGAAAAAATAAAGAGATGATCAAAGCGCTATGATCATGTCTTTATTCTCTAGTTTTAAAATTAATTGTATCATTTTCATTTCCATCACTTCACTCAAAATAATATGTCTAATAATTTCGATTACATATTCACTTTTCCCTTCTAAAACAACACCCTCCTCCATACATTTATGGTAAAATATAGTTAACGTCATATTATATTGTGGAGGTGTAAATGTTCTATGTATATATTCATCGGCTTATCCCTCTTACTCATACTACTCATTTTTTTATTCGCAAAAAAGTTCGCTCCAAACTCATTTATGATGACTAGTTTTAAAGGCAATAGCTTTAAAACTTTTTCAATCGGCATTTTAATCGCAGCCACTCTTTCTCTTTCATATGGAATCTATCACGCAGCAACATATCAACCTAAACATTTAGATATCACACTACAAAATCAAAACTTTACTGTTTTCGGTAATGTTGGAGAGGTTGGATATTTCTCAGAAGAATTACTAAAAAAAGATACAGAAGTTGAACTATATTTCGCCTCTTGGAAACCAATGCAATTAAATAACCCAGAAATAATAGTAAATTATCCTTCCGGTAAACAGGAAACATGGAAACCGAACATAACATTTATTCCGGCCAATAAATTAAAAGAACAACATAATATAAAAGAACTCTATCAACTCTCATCATATTCATTTAAAGAATCCGGGAACATAACCTTAACAATTACTGAGAATAATACAACAAATAAAAAGGTCCCAATTCAAGTAAAATAAATAAAATGTCCCTCCAACATAACGGAGGGACATTTTATTTATATATGTATTATTAATTTGACGGTTCATGCAATGTTGCCATTATTTCATTTGCAGTTTTCTTTCCATTTCCAATACACGCACCAATTCCGACACCGTAATATGAAGCACCAGCTAAGTATACATTAGGATAAAGATCCGTCATTTTTTCTTGTAATGTTTCAACCGCTTGATTATGTTCTAAATGATATTTCGGCATTAAATCTTTCCAATTTGTAACTTCAACTACTTCTGGTTCACCTTTAATTCCGAGACTCTTTTCAATATCATATAAAGCGACTCTTACTAATTCTTCTTCACTATAGTTTTGAATCGTTTCATATACTGGATTGGTACTCTTATAAAACATTCTTACTAATAGCTTTTGTTTTCCAGATGTATGTTTCCACTTCCGGCTTGTCCATGTACAAGCATCACAATGTAAATCACTATTTTCCGTTACGATAAATCCTGTGCCGTCCGCCGGTAATTGTTCATCTAGTATGTCAAACCCTAAGTAAATACTTATAAGAGATGAGTTTTTAAATGTATGAAACTGCTCGTTTAACTCATTAGACTGTAATAAAGTTTCTGCAATATTATGCGGAGCTGCTACAACAACATAATCAGCTTGGATGGATTCGTGATTCGCAAAGGCGATTTCATAGCAATCACCTTGTTTCCTTACAGCTGTCGTTACAGCACCTTTCTTAACAACAGTCTCAGTCAGCACTTCTTCTAAACGATCAATAATCGTAGATAGTCCACCTTTAAATGATACGAACTTTTTGTTTCCGGCTGATTGAAACTGTTTTTTATTCTCTTCAAAACCTTTAATAATACTTCCATATTTATTTTTATAATCCAGTAAATACGGTAATGTCGATGCCATAGTAAGTTCATTCAATTTACCGGAATATACACCTGAAAGCACTGGGGCAATTTGTCTTTCCACTAATTCTTTCCCTAAAAAGCTTTCTAAAAATACAGCAAGTGAAGTATCTTTTGTAAACTCTTTATTTTTTGTTATGAAATCTTTTAAAGCAACAATTTTCCCTTTCGTTGATACTAGCGTACTGCTGAACAATGACTCGACACTCATCGGTATCCCAAATATAGTGTCAGAAGGAATTGGATGTAAAGTATTATCAGAATATATGTAAGAAATACCAGTTTCGTTATATACCATTTGTTCTTCTAAATTTAAATCTTTTACAAGTGGCATAACATGTTCATTACGAGCAACGATAGAATCTGCTCCTGATTCCATAATAAAATCTTTTTCTTCTACACTATGGATTTTACCGCCCAAATACTTTTCTTTTTCTACAAGGATTAAATTTAAATCAACATTATAATCCTTTTTTAATTTTTCTAAATAAAACATAGTAGAAAGTCCCGTTATACCTCCACCGATAACAACAACTGTTTTCATATGTGCTGCGCTCCTAACCGATACAATTAATAATTCCTTTATTATTATACCCAAAAGTCCTTATATTCGACTAGCAGCTTGTGCATTCTGTAAGAAATTAGACAATATATTTGAATAGATTTCCGGTTGATCATTATGCACTAAATGACCAGCAAACGGAATTACAGCAATATGTATATTGTGGTTTAATTGTTTGAACGTTGTAGCAGCTGCAACTTCATCTTCTGAATCTCCCCCAGCTATACACAGTGTAGGTACTTGAAGATTAGCTACTTCACCAGTTTCATCAAATGGATACCAATCTTTAACTTGCCACGACTCCAGCAATGCTTTCCAATCACTTTTTTCATGAATTTGATTCATATAATTTACAACTTCTTCATTTTCCATCAATTGCTGATGACACTTCGCTTCATACTCCTGAGACTCCTCCCATTTTTCTCTCTTAGCCGGAAAGATACCTGAAAAACTTAATGTCCTTACTCTATCTGGATAGTTTTTTGCAAATAATAAAGCGACTAATCCTCCTAAGGAAACACCAGCTATATGACATCTATCAATTTGTAAATGCACTAACGTATCATGTACATCCTTTACAGAACGTAAGAAATAATTCTCCAATGTCCCCCCTGACTTTCCATGCCCTCTTAAATCAGGACGAATGACTTGATAATTTTTTTCTTGAAAAAATGCTACCTGCTCTTCGAATTCTACTAAACCTGTCATACCTCCAGAATGTAAAAGCACAATTGGTTCTCCTTCACCTGAAATGTTCGTATGTAATATCATTCATGTCTCCCCCTTTCAAATTGAATATTCTATTAATTAACAGTATATAGAATTTATATCTGAATTTCCAAATAAAAAAGAACTAAAACATTTTCAAATCATGTCATAGTTCTTTTTATTTTAAAAACATAAAGTAATTAATTAATTTGTCTATTTCTTGACTTAATGCCAATACTTTTTCATGTTGAATACCGTAATCCGATACTAAATATAAAAGCTCTTCTTTCTTTATTTCAATGACTTTTTCCAATTTCACTAATTCCATGTCGTTTTACTTCTCTCTCCAATACTAAAATGTATGTATTTTAGTATAGCCTATTTACATAATTAGTAAAAGTAAAATACGCATGTAAAATCTTACAAATTCCAAAATAATATATTTTCAACAAAGAAATTTTAAATTTAGCCCTTTATACAGATTATTAGATTCCATTATGTATTAATAATAAATCGGAATTTCTCTAATGTTATATCTTTATATTTTGGAGCTCTCTTAATATGATCAAAATAACTATATGAGAATTTAAAGATATGCCCGAAATCCCAATCAAATGCACCATAGTCTTTTAGCCAAAATTGATTTTCTGTTGGCAATATATGAGCACGTTTAGATTCGACTAAAGGTAAACAATCTATTGGTGAGTGTAAAGTTATTTCACTATTTGACGTTAAGTTTTGACTAGCACGTAACACATATACTAGTTTTAACAGCGGACGTACCCCTCGTTGGAACATATCTCTATGACCTAAGTCGTACATAATATTAATTGCATGAGAAAAAGTAAGTAAATGACCTATTAAATCATGGTGTGCTTCCGCTCTATAAATAATATTAAATTGCGAAAGCTCTTTTAAAATAAACGTAGATAATTGCTCCGGATTTCTTAATTCACTTTCTATCTCTTCTTTTATACTTAATTGTTTTACTTCCTTTGTTGTAAATCCAATCCACGATCTACCAGGAATTGTTTTTCGAAACGAAAATATAAGGTTAGTAATCCCTTCAATCTCTTGATTATCGCCCCATTTTTGTAACTCTTTTATAGCTAATAGACTTAATGCTGCATAAATGACATTATGCCCCACCCAATGAAGTTCATCTATTGTTTGTTCCAATGATTTTATAATCATTCTTTCAGCACTTTGAAAATCAATTTCTTCTTTACTATCAATAATTTCACATATATTATGCTTGTTCAGCATCCTCTTTGTTTGGGAATACATATTACGAGTTATTTCTTTTTCCATATTATTATCTTTTATGAAAAAATAACTAGCAATTGCAGCTGCTCCGAAATGCGCATGCCAAATATCATTTGTTTGTCTTTTACATTGAGCAATAATTGAAAGGCCACCTTTTAAAACAGTTTTATTTTCCATCTTTTTATCCCCCGTAATAAAAATCACTTTATAATCATCCTAAAGATGGCGTCAATACAAATAAAATATGATTGGATTCATCACTTTTATTCAAAAAACGATGTTTCACATTTGGCGGAATACGTACAACATCGCCTTCTTCTAAAAAATATTCTTTTCCTTCTAACTCCACATACACTTCTCCTTTCATGACAACAGCAATCTCTTCCTTATCTTCATGTGAATAATGACTTTCCGTTGTTTTTGCTTGTTTATTTAAATCCATCATTAACATTTCAATACGAGCTTTCATAAAATCCGGTGTTAATACATCATATACAATGTGATCATTGTTTTCCCGATATACTTTTTTCCGATCTTTTTTCTTAGAAATAAGTGAATCTGTATCGATTTCATTAATAAAAAGTGTAAATAATGGTACATTTAATGCTTTCGCAATTAATTCCAATACACTTAAAGAAGGATTCGCATGTCCTCTTTCAATTTGACTAATTAGTGACGTACTAATCCCTGCATAATCAGCAAATTCACGAATTGTCATATTATTTTTCTTACGATAACTTAATACAGTTTGTCCGAGTCTATCATGGATCATAGTAAAAACTTCCTTTCGTCCATCATATTGCATCTTTCGCTGTCTTTGTGCTGACATAGTAAACAAAAGCAAATAATCCTTTCCTATCGTCTTAGGGACTTATATACTTACTTTTGTACATTATATCGTATTAAGTTTATTATAATAAACATTGTATCGGAGGAACAAACTTTGAAATCACCTATTCTTTCATATTGCATCTTATTTTTCGGCGTATTCGCCCTATCAACTTCAGCAATTTTTGTAAAATTAGCAGACGCTCCTGCGGCTATCGTTGCTTTTTATCGATTATTCTTTGCTGCACTGATTCTATTATCGTTATTACTATTTAATAAAAATAATCGAAACGAGATAAAAACAGTAACAAAAAGACAATGGGGATTCGGATTCATATCCGGGCTATTTTTAGCTGCACATTATGTACTATGGTTTGAATCATTACAATATACTTCTGTAGCAAGTTCTACAGTTATCGTAACGTTACAACCTTTATTTTCAATGGTTGGTGGTTACTTTCTATTTAAAGAGAGATTTACGAAAGGAGCGGTTACTGGTTGCCTCATCGCTATTTCAGGAAGTATCGTCATCGGATGGCAAGACTTCCAAATTAGCGGAGAAGCATTATACGGAGATATTTTAGCATTTATTGCGGCCGGAATTATTACCGCTTATTTTTTCATTAGCCAACATGTTCGTAAAGATTTATCACTTATACCGTATTCAGTAATTAGTTATGGAAGTAGCGCCTGTTTTCTTGGTATATTTGCTTACATGCAGCAAAAATCTTTCATCCATTACTCTACGCAAACTTGGGTATGCTTTATTGGCTTAGCTTTCATTGCAACGATTTTAGGTCAAACGATATTCAATTGGTTACTAAAATGGATGAGCGCTACTGTTATTTCTATGAGTATTTTAGGAGAAACGATTGGGACTTGTATACTAGCGTACTTTATATTAAATGAGACTATTTCTTTACAACAAGGACTAGGCATTGCAATTATTTTTATTGGTTTAGCATTATTTTTAATGCAACCAAAACTGCCGAATCGCAACTAACAAAAAAGCATGACAGTATAATGTCATGCTTTTCACTATTCGTTATGTACGATTAAACCATCAGGTCTAAAACGACTCATCATTATTTCATTAATAAATTTTCCGTGAGCCTTCAAATTCCCTATCTTTACTCCCTCTTCTACAAATCCGAATTTTTCATATAGTGACTTCGCTTTAAGATTCGTTTCTAAAACACCAAGCTCTACTCGCTCTAGCATTAACCAATTATCAGCTAAATCAAGCATTTTTGTAAGAAGTGCTTTTCCAATACCCTTATTATGATATTCACTATCTACCCCTATAAATAAATCACCCGAATGAGATCTACGTCCCGGACTTTGGGTTAACCCAACAAATCCAACAACTTCTCCATCATACTCTGCAACAAATTCAAATTGATTTGGCGCTAAATTTCGAATTCTATTTTCCATTGCATCTACACGCATGCTTGGTAAGAAAACCATATAAGGTAAAACATCATCTTGTATACATATACGATGAATAGCTCTAGCATCTTGTATTTCTACCGCTCTTACTTTGATCTCCATATTTTCTCCCCTCCATATTCATAACAATACATCTTCATTCTAGTTCCTCGCATGAAACCCCTTCTCTTCTTTATTTCTTTATGTTATTTTTACACAACTATTTCAGCATAATATTCAATTTACGAACAGCTTATCTATATTTTTTATACAGGTTAACTTTTTACTTTATTATATAACTCAAGCAGCTTTTCAATTGGAATACCATTTATTTTCATACCGGTTATATCACAATTTTCTATTTCAATATTTTTTAGATTACTATTACTTATCATACTACTTTCTAAATCACATTTATCGAATAAAATTGGTTTTTTATCATCTCCAAGACTTGTATTTTTGAATTGCACTCCACCTAATGTCACCAAATTAAATTTACCACCAGAAAGATTTAAATCTGCAAATAAAGAGCTTTTAAAATTTATATTTCTAAACTTAGATTGACTTACATTACAATTACTCATATTCATATGCATTATATTACTCCCAACAAATGAACTGTTTTTTGCATTCACTTGATAATACTCTGTATTTGCTAGATTACAGTTTTCGTATTGGCTATTTTTCATATCTTTATTCTTCATTAGGTTCCCTTCAACCGACTCTACAGTTATTCTTTTTACATAACAATACTCATCTTCAGATTTAAAAATTATTTCATAGCCCATTTTTTTATAAAAATGATGATTATTACGTTGTCTACTAGATGTTTCGAGATCCCAAATCCTTATACTTGGATATTCCTCTTCTATTAATTTAATAACTTTTGATCCAATTCCTTTCCCTTGATAAACAGGCTCTACAAAAATACGATCAATTCGGCCATATGACTTACCTGAGATCGTAACTATAATTCCCCCGATTATTTGTCCACCCATTATCACTTTGTAACAATCCAATTCTTCAATCGAATATTTCATCATTTCAACTGAAGAATAACCTGGTGGTTGGATGTTATAGTCAATTACATCACCTTGACCGCATAGCCATCGTTTTGCTTCTTCATCAAATGTTCTTACCATTATTTCTGTTAACTTTACAGTATCTAAAATTGTCGCTTTTTCTATACAAATTATCGCCATTTTATTTTCCCCTTCATTACTAAAAACCAATAACTTTTGTGAACGAAATAGTTATCCATTTACTTTTATTTTTAAATTTTTGCCCATTATTACATATGGAACATCATTTTTACTTGGATGAAATGGCTCTAATACATCCACCCAACCTAATCTTTCATATAACGAACGTGCCTTTTGATTGTTTATTTGTGTTGTTAAAATGCCCGTTCTATTTGAAATCCCTTCTAATAATTCATTATGTAATCTTGTTCCAAGTCCTTCATTTCGATATTTCGGGTCCACTGCTAACTCTACAAATTCAAAACAGTCTTGCAGCCAATGATTTACTTGCTCCAGATGTAACGCTTCTCTCATTAATTGATTATAGTACTGTCCTTCTAGTGAGCGATAACCATAAGTAAAACCAACGACTTCTTTTTCCTCATTAATTGCTACTATACCTTTAAAATTTGGATATTCTATATGTCTTTTAATTCGCTCAATCATTTCATTGAAATTAGTTTTCTCAAATGCTTTACAATATAACTGTCCCATATTATTGATTAAAACTTCATCCTTTTCAATAAGTAAAAATTTCATTCTACTTCCCCCTTCTATTAAAACCGATAAATTATGCAACATATATAGTTATTTAAAAATAGAGAAATTTTAAAATAATAATCTCTTTTCTATTAAACCACTAATATACCTATATTTTCCACCTGAAAATAGTATAAATGTAAAAAAGAAGAGCACCTGTAAATATACAGATGCTCTTCTTTTTTATTTTCTACTTTATCTATTAAATAACAAAACCTATTCTCATTAAAGAATAAAAATTACTTAAGCCACTCGTTACAACTATTACTTAACTTCTGTAAATCCTCTATAAATCGACTCGCATGATATCCATCACAAACCGAATGATGAACTTGCAATGAAACTGGTAGCATAACCTTATTCTCTTCATTAAAATATTTCCCACAAGTTATAATCGGTAATAGAAAATCACCATCATTATTAATATTTAGATTAAATCCAGTAAAACTAGCCCAAGGTATGCTAGAAATCGGAAAAACATTTGGCGGCATATTCTCTTTCGTGAAGAGACCATGCAAATTAGTATAGCATCTCATATCTTCTTCGTAATTTTTATAGAAAATGTGGAAATCACTAGAATAATCCGTCCATATACTTGAAAAAGACTTATCATCTTTATGGAAGATTGTATAACTTGGTATCATTTCCTCCCAATAGCCTAAAACTCCTTCATCGTTCAAACATGTTCGAAATTCTTTATGATTATTTATTACTCTAGAAATTAAATAAATAAAAACGGGATAAAATTTTATTCCCTTTTGATGTAATTCCTTTAATAACCTCGTAATATCAACATTCACAGTCACACTAAACGTACATTTCAACTTTAAATAATGTTCAAAATACTGCTCTCTATTCCAATTTTCTCTGTCAATTATATGAAACCTCATTTTAATAGCCTCCTAAAATTTCATTTTATTTTAGAAGGCTAACTTTCTTGTTCTCACCACAATTTTTCACTCCTTTCAATTTAAATTTATCCTCAAGTTTTTATTTAATTATATAACATCTGCAAAAATCCGTTCACATATTTCTAGAAATACATCCACATACTATAAATAAATCAAATGAAATTCGGAGGATGCCTACATGAATAACAAAAATGTAAATAAAAAAGAAACTGTTACCGAAAACGCTACACCTATTCAAAATGATAATACTGCAAATCTTAATATCGAAGAACAAGCAATGAACGGCTTATATGGAATGCCAGAAACTACTATTGAAGATGCTGATCACACTGAAACTGAAGATTTAAATTCAAAAAATTAATGGACTACATAGAAGAAAGCCAAGGAACATATCCTTGGCTTTCTTAACTATGCATCCACCTTTTGTACTTCTTCACTCTTTCTTGAAAGCTTTCCTGGCCAAAAAGCAAAGCGTCCTAGAACAACTGTAATTGCTGGTACAAGTAACGGTCTTACGATAAACGTATCTAGTAATACTCCAATTGCAGTTACAATACCAAATTGAACTAGAACTTGAATTGGCAGTGTACCTAATACTGCAAAAGTTCCTGCTAAAATTAAACCTGCGGATGTAATGACACTACCTGTTTGTATAACGCCATTTTTTACTGCATCCAGGTGATTTTGTGTCTTTCTGTTTTTCCATATTTCTGAAACCATAAAAATATTATAATCTTCACCTAAAGCAACTAAAAATACGAATGCATACAACGGTATCGCACCTTGAATAGCCGGCGCTCCCATACCGAAGTGAAGTAATATCCATCCTGCGCCTAATGCTGAGAAGAACGATAAAACAACAGTTACAATTAAATAAATCATCGCGACAATTGATCGTAAGTAAACAAGTAATAATAAAGCTATAATACTAATCATTACTGGAATGATAACTGCTTCATCACGTTCTGTAATTTGCTTTGTATCGTATAATGACGCCGTTTCTCCGCCAATCCACAATTGATCTTCAGCATTACTAATCTCTGCATTTTTTAATACTTTTTCTACACTGTTTTTCAATTTAGGGATTTGATCTAACGCTTCAATTGAGTATGGATTTTCAGCTAAAGAAACCTCATACATTTGTATTTGCTTATTTTCTTTACCCTCTTTTGGGTCTTTCACAGTTTTTACGAAAGAATATTTCTCTAGTTCTTCTTTAATAGGAAGCTCTTTTCCCTTCGAATCAACAACAACTTTTACTGGCGCTAGTTCACCCGCTGAGAAATGATCACTAATTAACGTAAATCCTTCGCGGGAAGGCATATCTTTAGGAAACGATTCTAGTAAGTCATATGTGTATTGAATACGTGGTACAAATGAAGCCAATCCACCTAATACAAATACAGTGAGCATAATTATTGTCCACGGTCTTCGTACTACAACATCTCCAAGTTTTTTACTAAAGGCACCTTTTGATTTTTTAACTTTTACTACTTTCTTTTTCTTTCTTGCCAATTCCTCATTCATCGAAGTTGTTCTCGGTATAAATGGGAAGAATGCAGCTCTACCGAAAATTAATAATAACGCTGGTAAAATTGTTAAAGCAGCAATTCCCATTATGAATACAGCAACACTAAATGGTACTGCAAATCGATGAAAGGCACCATAATGAGCAAGTAATAATGTTCCTAATCCAAGTACAACAGTTAACGCACTCATTATAATTGCTCCGCCAGAAGCTTTCATTGCGAGTTGCAGCGCCTTATATTTATTTTCTTCTTCTAACAAATACTCTCGATATCTCGAAATTAAAAATAGACAATAATCCGTTCCAGCACCAAACAATAATACTGTCATAATTGATATCGCTTGGGCATCTACTTTAATCCATCCGTGATCAGCTAAAAAACCAAGTGTAGGACTAATAATACCGTATGCAAAGCCAACAACAAGTAAAGGTAAAATTGCTAAAATTGGTGAACGGTACAGTAAAATTAATAGGACTAATACGAGTAATACAGTAGCAATTAATAATTTCACATCTGCTTGACTAAATAAACTAACTGCATCCGTTTGAATACCTACAGGTCCAGATAGTCTAACATGTAAACCAGAGTCACTTATTTTTCGTTTAAATGGATCTTCATCGACCTTACTATTCACTATGTTTCTTAAATCATCAAGATTTCCTTTTAATGTATCTGTTCCAGCCGACTTATTAAAGAATACTGGTGTAACAAATGATGTACCATCTTTTGATGCACTTTTTGATAATACTTGTTCCGGAATTGTATCAAATGGCGGTAATGTTGATTGTTCTTTTAAAGGACTAGCTTTTAACACTTTATAAACATCTTGTATGAGTTTATAATCCTGTGACTGTAATCCACCATCTCTATACCATACTACTAACAAAGGGTTTCCTGCATTATTCGGGAACTCTTTTTTCATAAGTGCTTCCGCTTGCTGCGACATAGCTGTTTCAGGTAAATTTTTCGGATTCGGTTCTTTCGTACTGTTTACTTGTGGTAACGTAAATGAAAGTACTAACGTAATAAGAATCCATACCGATAAAGTTATCCATTGTGTATTCTTCCCTGCTACAAGCCTCCCTAACATATGTAACGGGTGCTTTTTCATAAAAACCCACCTTCCTTTTTTCCTCCAATATTAATTATATATACTGGTCGGTTAATTAATCAAGAATGATTAAAAATTATGTTATAATTATTTCAACAATACATGTCAGGAGCGAATGGATTTGGAACAAAAACAACGTCCTCTCGGAAGGCCTCGTCAAAATAAAAATACAAAATCTAAAAAAGAAATGATTTTAGAAGTTGCAACTCGGTTATTTCTTACTCAAAATTATCAAGTTGTTTCTATGGATGAAGTTGCAAAAGTTTGTGGTGTGACGAAAGCAACCGTCTACTACTACTATTCAACAAAAGCTGCTTTATTTACCGCTACTATGCTTCAAATGATGATACGTATACGAGAGAATATGCACCAAATACTCTCTACAAATAAAAACTTGGAAGACAGATTATTGGACTTCGCTAAAGTCTACTTACACGCAACGATGGATATTGATATGAAGAATTTTATGAAAGATGCAAAACTATCATTATCTGAAGAGCAATTGAAAGAATTAAAAGACGCTGAAGATAGCATGTATGAAGTATTGGAAAAAGCACTTGATAATGCAATGAAAATTGGAGAAATCCCGAAAGGAAACGCTACATTTGCTGCTCATGCTTTCGTATCTTTATTATCAATTGGGGATTTTAAAGATGAAAATCACAATCCTATTCTTGCAAATATAGATGAATTAGCACAAGAAATTGTTTCTTTTTATCGAAACGGATTAGGTCATTAATATTAAACTAATTTACTTTAATAAAAGAGCATGTTTGAATTTTTTCAAACATGCTCTTTTATTAAAAAATATATAAATAAACCAAAAAGAAGAAGCCACACTATCTTATTATATGTTTTGTCATTCCAACAGAAAATGCGTCAAATCCTATAGATTCATAATAAGATTGCAATTTTTCCACACACATAAGTTGGGGAATAACCTTGTTTTGTTCACAGTGCCGGACTAATCGCTTTACTATTTCTTTTCCGATACCTATGGACTGATACTCTGGCAATACACAAACACCACAAATAACACCCGTAATTACACCATCTGATATAATACGCCCCATCCCTACTAATTTCTTATCATCAAAAGCATACATTGCATACCAACTTTGTTTACACATTTGTTCTAACTCGTTAACCGTTAATTGAAGCGAATTCCATCCTAAAGATTCATATAACGCTAATAATCCATTGAAATCTGTCGGGTGTTTCATTGTGTAATTTATACTATTATTCATGTGAATACTCCTTATTTTCTCGTTTGTACTGCATAAAATTAGCCTTAATATGAAATTAACTTAAACAAACTTCCATAAGAACAATATAATTCCTTCTTATCATAAAATAAAAAGAAGTTAACTTCACCTCAGTTAACTTCTTTTATATAAATCTATCATTATATTATTAACCAAAAATCATACAACTACAAACGATCAGGACAAACAAAACTAATAAACTGTTTGAGAAATAACCCATAGAATACTACCCCTTTATTTCATTATGTAAAAGATTTTAACATAAAATTATTTACAACATAATAACTGAAAAAGACATTGCATGCATTACTTATTTGTATTTAGTAATATTTCCTTTCCGGTCATACTCTCCTCTCCTAAAAGCATCGCTTCTGCTCTTCTATTTCAATTCGTATAGTTGAAAAACAAACTTTTAGTAAACTTTAATTTACTAAAAATAATTAAATCATTTGATTTATCATTAAAATAGTAATAAAATAATTACTAAATGCATAAAGGAAGCGAAAATGATGACCCAAAACGAATTATTAAACGAATACATGAATTTGTTATTAAATATGTCAGGTACTTTCAAATTATTATCGGAAAAATCATCTGAATTTACACATATAGAGCAACACGTAGTGGAATATATCGCACAACAAAAGGTGCCTGTAAATTTAAAAATGATTGCTAGTTATTTAAACATCCCTAAACAACAATTAAGCGTAACAGTTCGTAATTTAGAACTAAACGGATATATTATAAAAAAACAAGATACGGTAGACAAAAGAGCTGTACTCATTTCTCTGACAGAAAAAGCTGAAAAGGTACATTATGAGAGATGGAAACAAATATATAATAATTTCACTCATAATCTTGAGAAACTAAGCGAAGAAGAGCAACGTGATTTAACTTACGGATTGTATAAAACAAATAAACTGCTCTCAAAAATGCTAAATAACGATTAAAAATACAAATAATTTTTCATTACACGGAGGATGTTTCATGGTTAAAGAAATAGATATACATTCAGTACAAGGTACGATGCTTATTCCTCTTTGGGGACGGGCGTATGGCAGTGAGAGCAATAAAGATATTTTAGATGATCCAGAGGCTATTCGTATTATTAAAGAATGTGATTTTGACTTCTCAACAATAGCAAATACATTTGGTGAATACGGATGTATCACATACATTACTCGCGCACGAAAAATTGATGATACGATAAAAAAATTCATTATAAAACATCCAAATGCTACTATTGTAAATATCGGTTCTGGACTAGACACTACTTTTTCTAGAATTGATAATGGTACGATACATTGGTATAATCTTGATTTGCCCGATGCTATTTCATTTCGAAAAACATTAATTGAAGATACACCAAGAAACATGAGCGTCGCTAAATCATTTTTTGATACTTCTTGGTTTGACGATATAAAATATAATCCAAACGACGGTATTCTTTTTATATCAGCTGGCGTGTTTTATTACTTTAAAGAAGAGGATTTGAAGAAAATCATAGTCGCTATGTCAAAACGTTTCCCTGGAGGCGAATTATACTTTGACGCTGAATCAAAATTCGCACTGAATCTTTCAAATGCTACAGTCAAAAAATCAGGTAATAATGGCGCCCTAATGTATTTTTATATAAATAATCCAAAGACACTAGAAAAATGGTCTTCAAACATAAAAGTATTAAGCTGCTCTCCTTTCTTTAAAAATATACCTACAAATAAAGATTGGGATGGTAGTACGCGCATTATGATGCGAATTGTAAACTTAATAAAGATGTTGAAGTTTGTTCATGTGCGGTTCAATAGAAAATAAGTAAAGGAGACCTTAAGTTTTCAAGGTCTTCTTCACTTATTTTTCAACCGCTTTAGTTACTGACTTATAATTGTATTGTATAGATGTAAACTCTTCACAAAAATATATTCATTACTTCTTACCCTCCTTTATAAGAATAGCTTTTTTACTCGAAAATAGATTTTTAAAAATTCCTATCCCCATAATTAATAGACCTATCCCAACTAATTTATTTATTTGCAATGGAATGCTCTCCATTCCAAATAATCCGAATGTATCAATACATAACGCAACAACTAATTGAGTAATAAGGCTAATTAACACCGTATACGCTGGACCTAAACTCTTTATTGCACCCATGATACAAATAATTAACCCGATGCCAAACAATCCACTTACATAAAACAAATAATTTGTAGTATACACTTTAATGCTAATACTGTTTTCTGTAATGATATAAAATAGAATAGAACTTATGAGACCTATTCCAAGAACACATGCTGTTGTTAACCACTGCCCTACATTTTCATTTACCTTTGCATTAAAAACAGATTGTAAGCTAATGAATACGCCAGCTATTATAGCTAAACTAAATCCAATCATATTCCCTCTCCCCTATTCATTGCTCATATATATTATTTTTAGCAACTTCCTTCATTCTAAAAAAATCTTTAATTACAATAATTCCATTTTTCTTTTCAATTAATTTTTCTTTATAAAATTTTTGTAACACCCGAATTACGTGCCGATAACTTACTCCTATAAAATCCGCAATACTTGATACAGAAGTCGCATCCAAATCCTCTTTATACATATTCCCGTTACTGTCAGTGGAAATAGAAAGTAAATAACTAGCGACACGTACTTCTACTGGATAAAGTAAATTAAGAGCTGTAAAACGAGTCGATATTTTTAATGTGTTCGCAATGTTTGCAAGTAAGAAGTTCATAAATATAGGATCATGTAATAACTTGTTTCTAATAATCGTATGAGAAATGGAGATTGCTATAACCTCTGAACAAGTTTCAACAGCATTATGCGCTTTGCTATTTTGTATGAATTCAATATCACCAACAACCGCCAATGGATTGATAAAACGAAGGATCAGTTTCTTTCCCTCTGATGTAATCGTATAAACTTTTACTTTACCTTTAACAACAAAAAATAAATGATCCATTTCGTCATCTATATTGCAAAGAAGCTCGCCTTTTTCAAAATAATTCACTTGAAAATAAGCTGTATCTATTTCTGAAAAAATTTCAAGCATTTTATTAATTTCTAAATAATGTGTAATTAAATCTGATTTATTCTCCACTTTCATTTCCTCCTTTCATTTACATATTAAATACAACGATACCTATAATCATTACTATTGTTCCCACAATATGATATCTCTCCATCTGTATCTTTTTCATTTGAAATAATCCTTTCATCTCAATAAAAGTTGCTGTTAACAATTGAGCAACCATAAGTGTCCCAGCTGTTAATGTAACTCCCATTGAATGTATCGCTATTGTTTCTGCACAAATAATTAACCCGCCAAGTGCACCAGCTACTAAATATATTTTTTTCACATCCTTTAATTCCGCTATTTTCTCTTCTTTCTTTAACAAAAATATTGTTGTTGCAATAAGGAATCCAATAAAATGCGTAATAATACTCGTCGACCATATACCAATATGTGAACTAAGTTTCGCATTAAATGTGCCTTGAAGTGTAATAAATACGCCAGCTAAAACAGCAAATACAATACCTTTCAAAAAATCATCTCCTAACCTTCTATTTCTGACTTAATTAAACGCTATAATCCTATAAAGGCAAAAGGACAAATGTCACATCCATATGAAAATAATTGCGGATGAACATAAAAAAACACACCTCAAAATATTTGATGTGTGTTTTTTTATTAATATATATAATTTAAATAATTTTAACTACGCTACATTAACAGGTTTATTCTTCATAACAAACTTTCCAAATAAGAAACGCACAAGCGGCCCCATAATTATTAATTGTAATGGATACGCCATAATGAAATTTTTAATAAAAATTGAAAAATACATTGAAATAAACGAGTCTCCTTGTAGACCACCATGTAAATACATCATAGCCATTCCGTAAAAAGACATAAAGAAAACCATTCCAATTACCATAGCTGTCGCCATCGCAATAATAATATTTACTTTATTCGATTTATCAAACGGTAACGCAAATACAAGTTTTTTCGCACAAGGCCCAACGATACATATTTCAATTAATAGTGCAATAATGAATCCGATTAGTAGTTCTAATGCGATCTCCTTAATATGAATTGGTCCTCCTATTCCGTTCAGTATTAAATTATAAAACGTCATTACAATAACCATCCCAAGGCACATCATCATACCAAACTGGAGGTTTTCCTTTCTTGTAGTTGGCAATTTCTATCATCCTTTCTGTTTAAGTCTTTGTCATTATATCGATTGTGGAAACCTCTTCGTAAGTGAACATTTTGTGAACAAATTTAAAGCGTTATCATATTTTCTTTACTTACTGCTCAAATTCTTACTTTTATTTATGAAGGTTTTATATATCTCAATGTTGAATTATTAAATTTAACTTTGTAATACCTGATAGTTACTACTAGGAGGATAACCATGAATAAACAAGAGTTTTACGCATATCACATCGTAACAAGGAAAAAAATGAAGATGGGACAAATCATTCATTTCGAAAAAAATCAAACGAATACCCTCTTTCATTTCTTTTTTGAAAGAGAACATTTAAATTCTAACGGTCAAGATACTATGCAAATTTTAAAAGAACATTATACAAATGAAGGATTACTTATAAAGAATGAAAACGCTAAAGTAGTTATGAATTATATGGATCAAACAATTAGAGCGGTTAGAGAAACGATTGTAGAAATGGTAAGACTACAAGAATTCCCTGAATACCCTTCCCGATTATCTTGTTTATATGCTGCAAAGAGCTATGAAGATACTTTAAAATGGAAAGCATTATTTGATTCTTACAATCGAGAAGTTTTACAGATCGTTAAACTACGAGTAATTGGACATTGTTTTGAAGGTGACGGAAATCTTTTACCGAAAGAAGATGGTATTCCTTTTTCTCAAAAAATTGAACAAGCTAGAGGGTATTGGAGAGGAAACGTTAGTAATGAACTTCCTGAGTTACTGATCAATGGAAAAATTGAAGTGGTGGAAATTATTGATGATTTTTCTGCAATTCATATCTAATTCCAAACTAAACGTATAGGATGGAGATTATAATGGGGAAAAAAGTGTACTTCAATCATGATGGTGGTGTAGATGATTTAATTTCACTATTTTTATTACTCCAGATGGATAATGTCAAGCTTACAGGTGTTTCAGTTATCCCTGCAGATTGCTATTTAGAACCAGCAATGTCTGCAAGTCGCAAAATTATTGATCGCTTCGGCAAAGGAAATATTGAAGTAGCTGCATCAAATTCCCGTGCGAAAAATCCATTTCCAAAAGACTGGCGGATGCATGCATTTTATGTAGATGCTTTACCAATTTTAAATGAGTCTGGAAAAGTTGTAACACCTATAGCGGCAAAACCTGCACATCACCACTTAATTGAAACCCTACTACAAACTGAAGAGAAAACAACTTTATTATTTACAGGTCCGCTTACCGATTTAGCGCGTGCACTATATGAAGCACCTATAATCGAAGAAAAAATTGAGCGCCTTGTTTGGATGGGAGGAACATTTCGTACTGCCGGCAATGTACATGAACCAGAACATGATGGAACAGCTGAATGGAATTCGTTTTGGGACCCTGAAGCAGTAGCTCGTGTTTGGGGATCAAAAATTAAAATTAACTTAGTGACACTAGAAAGTACAAACCAAGTTCCGTTAACTATAGACATACGTGAACGTTGGGCAAAAGAGAGAAAATATATTGGTATTGATTTCCTTGGTCAATGTTATGCAATGGTTCCTCCCCTCGTTCATTTCTCAACTAACTCTACTTACTATTTGTGGGATGTATTAACTGCTGCCCTTGTCGGGAAATCTGACCTTGCAAAATCACAAACAATTAATAGTATTGTTCATACATATGGACCTAGCCAGGGGCGTACAGTGGAAACTGTTGATGGACGACCAGTAAATGTAGTATTCGATGTACACCACAATGCATTTTTTAGCTATATAACTGAATTAGCGAAGAAAGCTTCTACTTAAACCACTATCTATGCGAAAAATAAATAGAGTGACATCACTTCATACTTTGAACCCCATATTTAGAAATTGGTTGAAACCAGCTATTTAACCATTGAAAAGAGTATTGAATCAACTTTCAATACTCTTTTTATGCAGTTTAATTATATTTGATTTATATAGTGTCTTACTGATTATTCATTTCATAACCATTTACAAAAAACGTTATTGTTTCTAATTCATCTTCATTTAATTCTCTATCTATGTCTAGTTTATACGCTGCCTTTATTCTCTCTTCATCGCCTTTATGAATTTCTGTATAAGTTCCCACTGTTTTTAACAAATGCATTTCTTGTAAAAACTCAGCCCGACTTATAGCTGTCCCATGAGAAAGAATATAGGTTTCAGCATCAAATAGCTCCAACTCTTCGATTAATTTAAACGTTCGTTTCGTCGTATAGTTCCATTTTGAAGAAAAGATATCTGCATATATACAGTCTCCTAAAAATAATATCTTTTCTTCTTTCACGTAAATAACAACTGAATCATGCGCATGATCTCCGCCGACATGTTTTAACACGCATGTCACTTCACCAAGATCTAATTCAATTTGATCCTGAAATGTTAAGGCCGGAGGAATAATTTTAATATTTCTCGATTTTTCTTCAAACTCTTTTTTGATGCAATCCGCACAAAATGCAATTTCAGTACCCTCTTTTACGCGTGCGTCCAACGCTTCATCTGTCCATTCATAAGATACTAGTGACTGCATTTCTTTTTTCGTTTCAGTATGCGAAATAGACAGTGCATCTTGTAGTACAGACAATCCAAAAATATGATCCCAGTGCCAATGCGTTAATGCTACGAAGTCAGGGCTTGATACATTCTGTTCTTCTAGCATTTCTAAAAATAATTGTGCATGCTCTTCTGAATTCCCTGCATCAATCATTAAAGTTTTTTCTTGGCCAACGACCATTCCTAATATAGGTCTATCTGTTTCAGAAACAGGTGTCATATACCAAAATGAGTTTCCTATTTTTTTAATTTGCTGCATAATTAGCTCCTCCATTTATCGATAATCAGTTTAAACAAATATATGTATGCCACTCGATAGGTTGCTAGTGTTATTGCGAAAAACGGGATAATAATCAAAGGACAGAATAGATTATCGTTTTAGTTCCAATTTTTTTCGTTTCTATAATGTTCTCTTTCTATTCGTGATAATACTTTGGCAATGTTAGGTCGTTTGAATGGAGATAATAAAATTTCATCAAAATAATCTTCTTTATAATACACATTCCAAGGCATAAGTCCGTAATACGCATTTGCTAACTCAAGAAGTGTACCATCACTATAACTCATCGAGCCAGCAACACCAAGTCCGCTATGTTGCCAAGGGATTTCGTCTATATTAATCTTAATATCTATATTCCCTACTACCTTCCAATCACCCTTATCTAATGAACTTGAAAGCAATGTTAATACAGAGATAAAAGGATGATTTGAAATCTTTGCTACAGTTGGGATAGTCTCCGTATTCAAATTAAACAATCCACAAACTGGACTACCATATGACTTCCGTAATACCTGCCCAAATGCATATGTATCATCTCTAAGATTCAATAAAAATATGTCTCCCACGTTCCACTTTTGCTTTTTAGGACGTTTGTGAGAAAGAAGTTTATGTTCAGCTTCTGTAATTTCTACTTCTGAAATCGTTTCATTTATTAATCCATTAATAATTACAGCAATCTTTAGTATAGTAAATGCATTAGTTGTACGAATTACTACCTCACTAGAATCTTGACTAAAATCAATACGCTTGTATAAATCTTTTTCTATTTCATTCCTAAGTATTTTACGAAACTGTTTTAATGCATCATAGTTTTTTTCAACTTTTAATATCCCTGCCAAGTCCTCCGTAATAAAAAAGTATGAGGTTGTAGCATCTGGAAGAAAAATATTTATTTTACCTAATGAGACAATCATGTATAATTCACCCGCTCAAAAATAATAATTACTGATTTTCTTTAATACGTAGTACCTTCTCCTATCCATTTAAATATGCATCCCAATCATAGTCTTCAATTTTATAGAATCTACCTTCATCATTTCTTTCATATGCACATAAAGGTGGTTCCTCAAGAAAGTTTAAAATAGAATTATCTATATTCAAAATAACTCCAATTGAAATAATTTGAAAATTTTTAGGATCATTTACATAGTCATCACTTTCATAGCCACTTAAAATTGACCAACCTGGATCGTCCTCTGCTGTTGAATTATCTCTAAGCATAAAGTTAAATTCTCTTTTTTCAAGTACATCATCACTAACAATTACCTTCGTATCAAAATAGAAATCCCAATCACTTGAAGCTGGATCATCATATTCTGTATCACATATATTTTCGGTTCCAAATGAAATTGTATCACCTATTTTTAAATCTAAACAATACGGATCATTATCCAGTTCCCCTACAAACTTTTTCTCATTTCTTTCAGTGATTTCAACCCACATTCTTTCACCGTGAAACCCATCTTCTTCCTCATTTTTAGATACAAAAATTAGCTTTACCAAATCTCCCACCTTTAATTTCTCCAACACTTCTGGGCTAGGAAGATAGAATGTATAAGGCGCTTCTTTATTTATTTCATAAACATTATCTAAGTACCAAGTCATCTTTTTCTCTCCTCAAATGCTTTTCACACTCATATTATAAAAATAACACTATTTTTTCTTCCGGCAAACTACTACCATAGAATAGCAGTCTTCCCCTAACTCATTTCCTTCCCAATCATTATGTATATGTAATAATTCAAATCCATTCGCTGCTAATAATCTGTCTAACTCCTGCGGA
Organism: Bacillus sp. HY001; assembly: GCF_007558965.1. NCBI lineage: Bacteria > Bacillati > Bacillota > Bacilli > Caryophanales > Bacillaceae > Bacillus > Bacillus sp. HY001. The sequence goes on from NZ_VLTE01000028.1 coordinate 151,032, forward strand.
TATGTATAGCGAAGATCAATCGTTGTTTTCAGTTCTTCTACTTTCACATCATCCTCATAAAACCTTCTTGTTGTTATGTAGTGCTGTATTTGCTGAATTGAATCATATGTCATTTCAGTATATAAATCACATTTCCTTCCCTTTTCATCACTAATAGTTGTCCAATATTCTTCTGTAGAAGGTTGTATTAATTCTTCTTTTGAAGGAAAACGTGTATCGAATATAAATATACCATTATCAGCTAACACATGATGAATAGATATTAATAACTTATTTTGATCAGTATTCGTAAGAAAATGCTGAAATCCGTGGCCAACCATAAATGCTAACGGAATCGTTTCTTCAATCTTTAATTGTAAGCAATCTTGTTGTAGCCATTTTACTTTTTTACACTCCGTAGATTTTCTCTTCGCTTCAGCAAGCATACCTTCATGTATATCTACACCAATCATTTTATATCCGTTTTCTATAAATGGAATTGTAACCCTTCCTGTTCCGCAGGCAATATCTAGAATCCATTCATTTTGTATACTTAGTTTTTGTGCCCATGATAGTAAGAACGGAAAATCTGACAAACTTTTATTTTCTATATCATATCGTTTTGGATTTTCATATTCAGATAGACTCCATTTTGTATGCAAACGTATTCCCCATTTCATATTTCCACTTAAATCTAATATATAAATTATAAAGAATTATTAGTTTTTTCTCTATAATCCAACACAATTACTTGGACTAATCTAACTTTCCTTTTCGTAAGCTAAAAATAAGTGGAAGAATCGGAGTGTGATACGATGGAACGATTATGGATTCCTATGATAGTTACATTTTTTTCATTCGGTGGATTACTATTAGGCGGTGCTGTCGGCATTGCTACGCGCCAGCTAATTGAAGAAAAAATGCATCGTTTATATGCATTATGTGGCGGAATTTTGCTTGGGCTTTTATCCCTTGAAATTATTCCTGAAACATTTGCAAGCTATGAAATAATCGGCCCTATACTCGGTATAGCTATCGGTATTTTAGTTATGAGCCTATTAGATAACTATTGTCATCATCCAATGATACATAAAAAAGATCAACAAGCATGGCAAACTTTCCTTTTTCTTTCTTTTGCTATATTTATTCATAATTTGCCGAGTGGCTTTGCATTAGGCACAGCATTTATAAATCATAATGACTCTGCAATTCCTTTCTTACTTGCGATTGTTATTCACCATATTCCTGAAGGCTTAGCATTAATCATCCCCTTCCTATTTACAAAGCATAAATATATTTCATTTTTATTAACAACTTTATTACTTTCTCTTATCCTCGGTACAGGTACTGTTTTTGGCATTTTGATGGAAGGAAAGGCTCTACACTTACAAGGGCTCATTATGGGGAGCGCTATCGGTTCACTTGGCTATGTCACAATTCATGAAATGCTTTGGAAAGCAAAGAAACAACTCTCTTTCCTTTCATTTCTTACGTGGGCTACTAGTGGATTTTTACTTATAACAGTATTTACACTATTTACTGGTCATCATTAAAGATAATAATATTATCATTTGTATATTTTTCCTTTTTCTCCAAAACATAATAGTAACTACCTATTATAAGGAGGAAAAAATTATGTTTGAGAAAACAGCCGGTGAAGCACTAGTTGACCTATTAATTGACTGGGGAGTAGAACACATATACGGAATGCCTGGAGATTCTATCAATTCTATAATTGAAGCTTTAAGAAAAAAACAAGATAAAATCAAATTTATTCAAGTGCGCCATGAAGAAGCTGGTGCACTAGCAGCAGCTTCCTATGCTAAGTTAACAGGAAAACTCGGCGTTTGTATGGCAATCGCAGGACCTGGTGCTATTCATTTATTAAATGGTTTGTATGATGCAAAACTTGATAAAGCCCCTGTTCTAGCAATTTCAGGTCAAGTAGAGACAGATTTACTCGGGACAGATTTTTTCCAAGAAGTAAACTTAGAAAGATTGTTCGATGATGTCGCAGTTTATAACCAGCGCATTATGTCAGCAGAACAACTACCTGCTGTCGTGAATCAAGCGATTCGAATGGCTTATACGAAAAAAGGTGTATCTGTTCTTACAATTCCAGATGATGTTCCGAAATTCGAAGTAAAAAGTGGTGCTCGTGTTACAAATACTTCTTTTACATTACCTGAGTTATTTCCGCAAGAAGAGGATTTACACGCTGCAAAACTCGCGATAAATGAAGCGAAAAAGCCAGTTATTTTAGCTGGAAAAGGTGCGAAACATGCGAGAGAATCTTTACTTACTTTCGCAGAACACATTGGTGCTCCAATTGTACTTACATTACCAGCTAAAGGGATTATCCCTGATGAACATCCACTTTGCATCGGTGGATTAGGATTAATTGGAACGAAACCTTCTTATGATGCAATGAAACATGCAGATACTTTAATTATGGTTGGTACTTCTTATCCGTTCACTGGTTTCTTACCCGAAAAAGCAAAAACAATCCATATCGATACTGATCCTGCCCAAATCGGAAAACGTTACGTAACAGATATCGGCTTAGCTGGTGATGCTGATAAAACATTAAAATGGTTAATTGAAAATGTAGAAAAACACGAGGACCATTCCTTCTTAGAGCATCATCAAGAAATGATGAAAAAGTGGGAGGAAAAATTACACGATCAAGAAGACGATACTTCTACTCCAATTAAGCCACAACGTGTTATGCATGCACTGCAACAAGTAGCTCATGATGATGCAATATTATCAGTCGATGTCGGAAATGTAACCGTTTGGACAGCAAGGCACTTCCGTATGACAAATCAGCAATTTATTATTTCTAGCTGGCTCGCAACACTTGGCTGCGGTTTACCTGGTGCCCTTGCTGGAAAAATTGCTTTCCCGGATAAACAAGTATTTGCTATTTGTGGTGATGGTGGTTTCGGAATGACAATGAACGATTTCGTAACAGCTGTTAAATATAAACTGCCAATCGTTGTCGTCGTTTTAAATAATAATAAAATCGCCATGATTAAATTCGAACAAGAAGTGATGGGAAATATCGAATTTGGTACAGACTTAACAAACCCTGATTTTGCAAAATATGCAGAGGCGTGCGGAGGTATTGGATACCGTGTTGAGAATGTAGATGAACTACTTCCTGCTTTCGAAAATGCGGTAAAACAAAATAGACCGTGTATTATTGATGTTGTTGTTGATGCAAATGAAGCACCAATGCCAGCAAAAATCACCTTTGGTCAGGCCGCTGGTTATACGAAGCATATGATAAAAGAATTATTTGAAGAAGGTAAGATTGATTTACCACCACTATAAACAAAAAAGATAGCTGAAAACGATTTGTCTTCAGCTATCTCTTTTATTTTTGTATCTCTCTATAAAAAGAAAAATCATTTACATTAGTTTGTACTCGTTTTTCTTCCTTTACTTCTTTATCCTTTCTCTTAGGTATTTTTACATTTCCTAATTTAATCGCATCTTGCATACTATTACTAATTAGATTGCCTGACAAGATCGTCATACTATAGAAAGCAATTGGTATAAGTACTATCCATGTATGTGTAGTTAAATGGCGGAAGTTTTGACCAATTAGGCCCGTCCATTCCTTTGTTACACTATCTGGATCCATTCCACTGAAGGTTATTGTTCCACCAAAAAATAACTGCAACAAACCAAGGTGTAAAAGTAGTAATAAAGTACTTACAAATTGTTGGGCTACTAATAAAAGAAATGATGGTAACATATGCGGCCATATATGACGCTTCAACCTATGCCACTTACTTCCGCCGAGCACAGTAGCTGCCAACATAAATTCTTCTTTCTTAATACGCTTGACTTCTTGCGCTACATACAACATAACCGTTGGTACCGCAAGACATACAAGAACTATAATTTGAAATGCCACACGCAAATGTAACGGCACAACTTCCGCTCCACTATCAAACGTTAAAACTTCATTTAACATAAAATAAGAAATCATAACCATCGGTACAATACTAAAAGGATCAAAAAAGGATGAAATAACTGGAAAAGAACGTTTACCATACATACCAAGAAGTAAACCAATTCCCCCTCCAACTATAACTCGTAAAATCGCTATAATTATACTCGCTCCAACTGTCCATTTTGCACCTTCTATTATTAATTGAACAAGGTCACGACCTTTCACATCACTTCCAAACCAAAATTTACTTGATGGTGAAAATGGAGCTGCCTCTAGTTCCCCTTTTTCGTTATACATCATCGTAAGTTCACGAATATTCCCATCAAAAAACACCGTATATCCGATACTAACAATCATTAGTACACTCAAAAAAGTAATACCTATCCAAAATCTCACATCTTTTTTTACAACTTGCCACATGTTACACACGCTCCTTTATAACATTTTGTAAAAGCGTATGTAATATACGAAATAGTATAAAAAGCGGTACGTATAATATTACTAGACTCACTGCAAATATTTCTAATTTTGAATTTTCTTTTACAAAAACAAACATACCATATGTATTAAATATCCATTCAATAATATATAAATTGGAAAGCATAAATAAAATATTTGTTTTCGCATAATAAATTGTCGTCAATAAAACATTTCTTGAAATATGATGTGTCAAAATATGCCGTAAGCTTAACCCTTTACTCTTGGCAAACAAACTATATTCTATCTCTAATTCTTCTTTAAATCGTAATAACAATAGTTTAATAAACAATAATGTTGTTGGTATTGTAAGACATATAATCGGTAACAAACGTATTCTTTCTTCCCCTAATCCAGCCAGTTTGACCGGCATAAACCCTGTTTTTTGAAAAAGAATTACGACAAGAAGTTGTGATAATAATATAAGTAATATATCCGGTATACTCTCCAGCGTAAGAAAAACCCCGTTCCACAATTTTTGTTTCATATGAGAACGCTGCAATACCCAAACGACAAGTATATACGCTATAAGCAAAGATAGTAAAAACGCTGATAAAAATACAATCATCGTTTCAAAATAATGAATCCATATTTGCGGAAACAATTTTCTTGAGTCTCGAAATCCATATGTAATTTCACCCGGTTGAAGTATCTTCCCTCCAAGAAAGACAATCGTGTTCCAAAAACCGATTAAATCAATTTGCAATCCCTTAAATAAACGCGGTAGCGCGCCTAGACAGATTATACATAAAATGGCAGCTACTAATTGTAAACAAGTAACCCCACACCATTTAACAATTCGCATCAACATAACGATTTCCCCTTACCGTTAGATAGAATATTCAGAAATCAAAAACCACATATATTACATCCCTTCAGCTATACTTTGCACCCGTTTCTTCCCACTAGGTAAAATGGTTTGATATAAACACGTAACAAAAAATAATAAACCAAATAAAATAATAAACAACGTATCTGCACGAATCCATTTCGGGAACAACATCGCTATCGCACCGAGAGATAACAGCTGGAATCCTGTCGTTAATGGACTAAGTAAACTTTGAACACGTCCCATGAATGATTCTTCTACAATTTCATACATCCAGCCCATAATTGCAACATTAATAAACGGTAAAAAGAAAGTCGCAAAAGCGATACATACATAAAAAGACCATACGTGGTTTACAAAGTAACACATACCAAAAAAGACCCCTGATCCTGCCATACCAAAGACAATAATAGGCTTGGGTGCATATTTCTTCCCTACACTTGTTGCTACTATACTTCCAATTAGTAATGAAATCCCTCCAACTACACCGCCCACCATCGCTAAACTTTCATACGTTGCTGGTGCTAATTTATATTTTAATATGTAAGTTGTGGATACGCTTAAAATACCATTTAATAGTCCAAATACGATAAATCCTAAAAGTAATTTTTTTAAAGTGTCATTTTGATATATATACTTGATCCCTTCTTGAAATTCTGTTATTAACATTTTCAAATTAACTTCTTTCCATTTTGTTCTACCGTTTGGCAAACGCACTTTTTCTGGAATGGAGATCGTTTGAATCAAAATACCACTCATAATAAAAGTGAGCGTATTTACTAAAATACTACCGTATATTCCAAAAGTCCAGTACACCATCGTTGCAATTCCTACACCAAACAAGGCATACAAACTATTCACCATTTGATTCATGCCCGCTGCTGCACCGTATTGGTCTGATTCAACTACTCCCTGTATCATCGACTGTTCTGATGGAGAGAAAAATTGTATACATGCATTTTCCAAAAATAAAAATATAAAGACGAGTATAATCATCCCGTAATAAAGCGAAATTAGAATTCCGATATTACAGAGCGAACAACATATGTTACTTACCGTGCATATACGCTGTCTATCAAAACGATCCACTACTGTCCCTACTAATAGAAAAAAGATTAATGCAGGTAATGCCATCATAATTTGTGTCATCGTTGCGTAAACTGGTTGTTTTCCGTATTGATCTAGCAAATAAAACATTAAAGAAACTCCAGCAATCATAGAACCGAGTCGCTCTAAAATATTTGCTAGAAAAAAACGTGTATACACTTTGTTACGAAATAACTGTAGCATTTCTTTCATACTTAATATCCTTTCTCTCGACAAAATTTTATTAATCTAGTCATTTATTGGAAGTTATATTATATTTTTCGACTATTATCCAATCTTTTCCTTCTATATAGAGAACATTATAAAAAGACTCTTTTATAAAAGAGTCCTTTTATTTCACTTCGCTTCACGTAATGATATGTAGCTAAAACCTTTTACGTCTCGCTAACTATTTTAATTTTCTAAAGTTCGGATACACTTTATTTATTTTACGAATGTATCGCACATCCACTTGTAAAATTTTTCTTTCTCTTCAAATTGTGGATAATGAGCTGATTTCTCAAAAGTAATAAATTCTTTTTGATCTGCTTCAATCGTATCAAAATATGTTTTTGCTGCATGAAATGAAGTGTTATAGTCGTATTTCCCCATAAGGAAATACAGCGGTAATTTCATTTTAGTCACCTTAGTAGGCAATGGATTCTTTAAATCCTTTTCTAATAAGACCGTTTGAGAATATGATAATCCGACGTTATAACGAATTACGTCTAACAAGTTATATTCATTACTGAGTAACATTCCAATGTTATCACCATCTGGATTTTCAATGCCTCTTGATGTTCCACCATATTTCGCAACATAATTTCTCGGAGTGTATGTATCACCATTTTTAATTTTTTCAGTCAACCCATTTAAATAGGAAACCTCATCTGTATTTCCAGCATTTTGTGCCTGTTCAATCACATAGTTTAAACTATCCATTTCACTTTCTACTGTATCACTCATCTGCCCTATGCCAACATATGCTTCATATTTTTCAGGAGCTTTATTGGCAGCTTGCATTCCAATATATGTACCGTAAGAATGACTAACCAATATTACTTTTTCTTTACCAAGACGTTTTAAAACATAATCTGTCATAGCTAATACATCTTCTACAAGAAGATCTGATGTAAGATTCGAATAGTCTTCAAAGAAATGATACGACTTCCCGCTCGCTCTTTGATCGTAATTAACAACTGTGAATTTCTCTTCCAATAAGTCTTGGTATTTTTGAGCATATGGTATTTCTGAAGTACCTGGTCCACCATGTACAAAAATAATAACTGGATTGTTCCTATCTTTGCCGCGTATCATAATTTCATGACCACTTTCATTTATCTCTACTTGCTCTAATGTACTTATACTATTCTTCCCTTTTATTTGTGAGGTCCATGTAGGAAATATTAGTGCTACGATTAATAATAGTATAGAAATGCCTCCAATAAGTTTTATTAATTTTATTATCTTCTTCATACGTAGTTTCCTTTCTTTTAAATTTATAAAAACATCAATTTAATTCTGTAAAACTCCCTCAAAATAATATGAATATATAACAATTTCTCTCTCCAATTTCATCTTGCTCTTTTGCATACACTTAATATCCCATACACTTCTTAACTTTCCACTATATAAACTCTTAATATTTCCTTAATTTTCAATATATTTTTTTGTAGCAAGACTCGATCACAATGTATTACAAATATAGAAAAGAGCCCTTGTTTTCTAAACAAGGACTCTTTTCTAAAACTATTTCGCTACTTCTTCTTTCGGCATAACCATACCTTTATAAAGTTGGACAGTTATCCAGTAATAGATGAAATAAATGACTAAGAAAATCCCGATTGGCACCCATACTTTTACAAACGGGTCAACTAATATAAAGCTAAATAAGTTAAGCCCTACTAACACGTGGGAAATTCCAATAATCGCTGGGAAGATAAATAAATATGAAATTTCTTTATAAATACTTTTCGTTAACATACTACGTCTCACACCGATTTTTCGTAACATTTCATAACGGCGTACATCACGAGAAGCACCTGTTAATATTTTGAACATAAGCGAACTTGCCATCATTGCTAAAAAGGCAATCCCTAGGAAGAATCCCATAAACATTGTTCCACTCATGAAACTGTTCATAAACTGATAAATTGTCATTTTTGTAAATAAGTCTACTTTTGTACCTATTGTTTTTTCAATTTGTTCTTTTTGTCTCTTGTCTATTTCAATTAACAACGGTTTATATTTTTTCATATCATCTACTTTTGCTAATGTTACACTATGTTCCGTTCCTTGAACTGCTTTGTAGTGTTCTTCATCAGCAATTCTTACAGGTTTTCCGTTAAATTGATTATGTGTAATTTGTATTTCTCTTACAACTGCATCTTCCCAATCTTTTGGCATACGAGGAAGCTTATTCGCTGCTTCGGGAGCTTCCAAAGCAGAATAGACAGGTTCAGTTAAAGGTTCAGCCACTCGTTTTCGAACTGGCTCTTTTAAAGTTTTTGTATCAAAGTGATCGGAAACAAGTGGTGGTTTCTCAGTTAAGTCGTTACGTAAATAATAAACCGCTTCTCCATCTACTTTATACTTATATTTGCTTTCTTCCACAATTTCCATTTCTTTCAAGGCCGCTGTATCTTGATCATTTGGATCATGAATTACGACATCATATACACGAGAAAAGTCTGTCATAATACCTACATTTTTTTGGAACGCCATACCCGCCGTCATCGCACCTGCGCCTAATGCAATTAACATCGCTACAGTACCTAATACTCTTGATAAACTATTTACTCGAAATCGTAGCTGTGCATATGTAAAACTATTTAAACCCGTTTCATTTCGTTTTTTATTCCCTTTAATTTTCATCACAAAAAATGGAAGCAATGAACTAAAGATAAAATATGTTCCAAGTGTTGTAACGATTGTCGCTATTATAAAACCGATTTCAGCAAACATTTTTATATTTACCATAAAATAGTATCCTGTACTTACTAGCAATATACCGAGTACTGTCATTATAATAATGCGAGTTTTACTTTTTTTCACTTCATCTAGTGTTTCATCTTCACGTATTAATTCTAATTCTGTTTTACGTAATAAACGGATGCTATTCATTAAACCAGTAATAAAAAATAGTATTAAGAAGAAAATAGCTGTAACTAAGATTGCTGGTGTATATACAGATGAGTAACTACCTTTTGCTGAAATCTCCATGCCATTCATTAAAAAGTTTCCTGCTACACTTGCAAGTAACATCCCTACTAAAATCCCGATAATAATACTAACAATACCCATACCGAATGTTTCAATAAATAATAATTGCGCTACTTTTTTCTTTTTCGCACCGAGCATCATATACATACCGAGTTCTTTTCTTCTTAATGTGAGCAAGAAAGAATTGGCATATATAATATAAAATACAGTAATAAACGATAATAGAATGGCGCCTACCCAGAATACGAGTCTAATACTACTAATAAGACTATTATCCTTCGTAAATTCACTATTCATCGCCATCGTTTGAAACATGTAGAAAATACTAATACTAATAACGAGACCAATAAGTAAAACCATATAATCTTTTAACATCTTTTTCATACTATGACGTGATAATTTGAATAACATAGTCTCGCCCCCCCCTACTTAGACTCAGCAGCTGAGCCCATATGAGCGAGCACACCTAAAATATCTTGATAGAAATTTTCTCGCGTTCCTTGACGCATTAACTCTTTATATAGAAGGCCATCTTGAATAAATAAAATACGTTCACAATAACTCGCACTAAACGCATCGTGCGTTACCATTAAAATACTTACATTGTGATTTTCATGTAAATCTTGCATCGCTTCTAATAAGCTTTTTGCATTTTTACTATCAAGCGCTCCTGTCGGTTCATCTGCTAATACGATTGCTGGATTATGTACTAAAGCTCGAGCTGCCGCTGTTCTTTGCTTTTGTCCACCAGAAACAGCCGTTGGATATTTTGTTAAAATTTCAGTAATCCCTAACTTCTTCGCAACCTCATTTACCTTTCCAGTAATCTCACTTGAAGGTACGCCTTGCAAAGAAAGTGGTAAAGCGATATTTTCATAAATTGATAAGTTTTCTAGTAAGTTAAAATCTTGAAAAATGAACCCTAATTTTTGAGATCGAAAATCTGATAAAGCATTCCCCTTCATTGAGGTAATATTTGTGCCAGCTATTGTCACACTACCACCTGTCGCTTGATCCAGTGTACTAATCACATTAAGTAGTGTCGTTTTTCCAGACCCAGAAGGACCCATAATCCCGACGAATTCCCCTTCCTTAATATTTAATGATACGCCCCTTAACGCTTTTGACTGATTCTCATTTCTTTTCCCATACGTTTTTTCTACACTTTCTACAGTAACTACATTCATTGACATCTCTTTCACTCCATCCCTTTTGTATAAAATAAATTTCTCACATATTTCTTATCTTTTTCTCATGTAAATCCTTAAGAATTTTTTAATTTTTCAATCATTAAGAGTTACACGAGTTATCTAAACCTTTTTCCTATTTCATATTCTCACTTTTCTAAAACTCGTTCCTTCGATTTCGCTTACATTTACCTTACATTTTTGTAAGGTAAAAAAGAAAACACACCATTTTGAAGTGGTGTGTTTTCTTTTCAAACTCTATTTCCGATTATTTATTTCCTCTTTCATACTTTCCACAAATACACCTAATTCAATAACTTCTGATTTTTCTTCCCCATATTTACGTACATTTACAGCTCCGTTCTCCATTTCCTTATCCCCAATAACAAGAACATAAGGAACTTTTTGCATTTGTGCTTCTCTTATTTTATATCCTAATTTTTCTTCTCGCATATCTCGTTCTACACGAACACCAGCTTGTGCTAATTTATCTGCAACTTCATCTGCATATTGTACATGAACTGCATTTGAAACAGGAATGACTTTTACTTGAACTGGTGCTACCCATGCCGGGAATGCACCTCCAAAATGCTCAATTAATATAGCTAAGAAACGATCTAAAGATCCTAATACTGCCCGGTGAATAACAACTGGTCTTTTCTTTTCATTCTTCTCATCTATATAATTTAAATCAAACTTCTCTGGCATTTGGAAATCTAGCTGGATTGTTCCGCACTGATGACTTCTATTTAAAGCGTCTTTAATATGAAAATCGATTTTCGGTCCGTAAAATGCACCGTCACCTTCATTTAGTCTATATTTATAATTCAATGAATGTAATACATTTGCTAATGACGCCTCTGCTTGCTCCCATAACTTATCATCACCCATTGAATCTTCTGGACGAGTAGAAAGCTCTACTTCATATTCAAATCCGAAAGTTTTATAAACGTAATCGATTTGCGCCATTACGGATTTAATTTCATCTTCAATTTGTTCTGGAGTTACAAATAAATGAGCATCATCTTGGCAGAAAGTACGTACTCTTAATAATCCGTTTAATGCCCCGCTAAATTCGTGTCGGTGTACTTGACCGAACTCACACATACGAATCGGTAATTCACGATAAGAATGTAATTTATTTTTGAACATTAGCATATGTCCTGGACAGTTCATCGGTTTTAATGCGAAGCTTTTATTGTCTACCTCTGAGAAATACATGTTATCCTTGTAATGTCCCCAGTGTCCTGATTTCTCCCATAATTCTTGGTTCATCATAAACGGAGTACGTACTTCTTGATACTTATACTCTTTTTGAATTTCTCTTAAAAATGCTTCTAATTCATTTCGGATAATCTGGCCTTTCGGTAAATAAAATGGCATTCCCGGAGCCTCTTCTGAAAACATAAATAACTCTAGCTCACTACCTAACTTACGATGATTTCTCTTTGCGGCTTCTTCAACGAAATGTAAATACTCTTCTAATTCTTTTTGGGAAGAGAATGCAACGCCATATATACGCTGAAGCACTTGATTGTTACTATCCCCCCGCCAATATGCACCTGAAACGTGAGTTAATTGGAATGCTTTCAAATATCCTGTTGACGGTAAATGCGGTCCTCTACATAAATCTACAAATTCACCTTGTTTATATAGTGTTACACTTTCCCCACTAGGAATCGCTTCTAACAATTCTAATTTCAGGTGATCATTCATTTCTTGAAACAGTTTTGCTGCTTCTTCTCGAGAAACCTCAACTCGCTCTATTTTTACATTTTCATTTATAATCTTTTTCATTTCTTTTTCGATCTTCGGTAAATCTTCTACGTTCACACTACTCGGAAGGTCCATATCATAATAAAATCCATTTTCAATAACCGGTCCTACACCAAGGTTTACATTGCCATACATTCTCTTTACAGCTTGCGCTAAAATATGTGCCGCAGAGTGTCTTGCAATTTCTACCCCTTCATTTGAATCTATAGTAACGATTTCTACTTCCGCATTTTCTTCAATATTTCGGCGTAAATCATATAACTGATTATTTACTTTCCCCGCTACTGCTTTCTTTTTCAAACTACTGCTAATGGATCCAGCAATTTCTTCTAAAGTAATTCCTTTTGCAAATTCTTTAACACTACCATCTGGAAATTTAATTTCAATCATTTGTTCTTTCATTTTTCATCTCTCCATTTCATAATAAAAAGCACACTCATCCCTAAAATAGGGACGAGTGTGCTTATACCCGTGGTTCCACCCAGATTCCCATTGTAAACATACAATGGCTTCTTTTACGGTAACGTCGTTTACACGGCACTAGATACTTAATTTCCCCAGTGCAGCTCTAAGGTGGTAAGTTATTTTTCTGCGTTAGGAAGTTCTCAGCTTTCCTTCCTTCTCTGTATAACCGGGTAAAATAACTCGTGTCCTTTTCTTCGCTTATTATGAAATTGAATGCAAAAAAGCATATTCATCCCTAAAAATTAGGGACGAATATGCTTATATTCGTGGTTCCACCCAGATTCCCATCACAAAAAACATAATGGCTTCTTTTGCGATAACGTCGCTTACACGGCACTAGATACTTAATTTCCCTAGTGCAGCTCTAAGGTGGTAAGTTATTTTTCTGCGTTAGGAAGTTCTCAGCTTTCCTTCCCTCTCTGTATAACCGGGTAAAATAACTCGTGTCCTTTTCTTTGCTTTTATGAGTACATCCATTAATTGTTATTTACTATATCCTATTCATTTTATTATTGCAAGTGTTTAAAAAAGTTTTTTTATTTAATAAAAAAAGAAACCAAAAATAGATTCTTGGTTTCCCCTTCTCAATTTTACCAATCTTGTGGTTCGTAATTTAAGTCTGAAAATAGACGTCGTTTCTCTTTCTTCGATAAATCTCTCCACTGTCCAACAGGTAAATTATTCAATTCAATATTCATAATTCTCGTACGTTTTAACGTGTATACTTGATAACCTAAAGCCTCACACATACGACGAATTTGGCGATTTAGCCCTTGGGTTAAAATAATGTTGAACTCATATTTTGATAACTGTGTGATCTCACAAGGAAGTGTTTTCGTTCCTAAAATCTTCACACCAGCTGCCATTTTTTCTAAGAAATCAGGTGTAATTGGCTTATCTACTGAAACGATATATTCTTTCTCATGTTTGTTTTCAGCACGTAAAATTTCATTAACGATATCACCATCATTCGTTAACAAAATTAAACCGTCTGAGTCTTTATCAAGACGTCCAATATGACTAATTCGTAAAGGATGGTTCACTAAATCGATAATGTTACCTTTTACAGCTTTTTCACTCGTACATGTAATACCTACTGGTTTATTTAAAGCAATATATACGTGATCTCGAGCAATACGAAGTTGCTCTCCATTTACGCGCACATCATCACCTGGATTGACTTGGTCACCAATTTTTGCAACCTTACCGTTAATAATTACTCTTCTCTCATTAATTAATTTATCTGCTCCACGTCGAGACGCTTTTCCAGCTTCACTAATAAATTTATTGATACGCAAATTAGGCACATCCTTTTCTAAACAAAATTTCAAGCTCACACTGCTTCTACCGTACAATACAAAAGGGTAAGCCTTCTATTATAACTTAAATATATTAACATGAAAGGGTATATAACGTCTTCTATTAATTACTCGTTTATAAGAAAATATCTTTATTATACATTCATTTATGCACGTTTTGTACACTTAATATACAAGCCACTCTTCCTTACATATAGCTTGTTTACCTCTTATATCTTCTAAGTCATCATGAATATTAGCTAGTTTATACAACTCAGGGAAAATCTCTTCTACATAATTTCGATGTGCCATTTCATCTTTCCAATAAGTTAACACTATGTAACGATTTTCAGTTTTTAAAGACTTCCCAACAAATCCAGCTAACATCCCTTTTACTTTTTCCATTCCTGTATTCCAAATTGTTTCTTGTTTATGTAAAAAATACTTTTCCTTTCCAACCTTTACATCACATATAGCAACTCTTACAAATGACCCATCTGTAACAACGTCTTTCAAAGACATATCAGTTATATCATACAACGTTTGAAACAATTCAATTTCACATGAAAGAAACGTATCCTCTTGATTACTATTTACATAAATGGTATCGTGAGCACCATTCATAAATGATTGATATGCACCTCGATCTTCCCATAAAGTAAATACACATGCCTCATCTTTATTCCATCCACCAAATTGTCCATGAAATCCATCTAGGTGCTGTATATCACGCCATTTTTCTTGTGCGATTGAAAATAACTCTTTTTTCTCTTCTTCCACTTTACAGTAGATTATTTTTAGTAACATTTTTAATTCCCCCCTTAGGATATAATTTATCTTCCACCTACAATCTTTAGTTTACATAATAATTTTATGTTCCCTTCAATACTCCTTATCCACATACAGAACGAATCCTATTTATCACTACATCTATCAAACCATCTATTTGATTTTATTTCAAATAATTCAGAATCAAAAGAAAAGATGTAACCCGTAACGAATTACACCTTTTTCTTATCTCCCTTATTCATCTTTTGCTCAAATATAGAATACGTAATTTCTCCTGGATAATGTAATACAGTTACCTTCCTCTCCCCTTTTTTAAAACTAACAGTATGCCCGTTTTCCCCTAAGTTCTCCCATCCACTTGCCTTTGTAATAGGCATTACACTTATATATTTATAATCCTCTTCCTTATCATCGTTAATATGGATTGCTGACATTGGCACTGGAAAATCTTCAATTTTAGATTCTTTGTCTAAATATATAAGTGTAAATAAACCAACTAATAACACAGCCGTTGAAATATTTGAAACTAGTTTTCTTCTATTCATTTTCACTAAAAACCCTCTCTTCTCACATATAACTTTCATCATTTTACTAATATTAATTATTTATGTATAGAAAAAATATAATTAAAATCAATTCCAGACTATTTTCTCTACCATTAACAATATAATTATTATATATTAAAATTAAAAGATTTTTTGGAGGTATTACCCGTTGAAGAAATTATTTTTTAATAAATGGACAATAGCTATTTCTATTTTTATTATTACCTGTACGATTTTCTACGCAACTAAAGATAAAAATAATAACGCAAAAACTACCGTAGAAACAGTTGATACAAAAAGTTTTAAAACTAAATTACAACCAAAAATTGATGAATTAACAACAAATTATAATGACATCATCGAAAAAGATTGGTTGCCTGCCTGGGAAGAGATTAACACGAACGCAGATTCAGTAGACAGAGATAAACTATTAGTCACAATGACTGCTATTTCCAAGCAATACGAAAAAATTATAAACGAAATAGATACTTTGAAAATTAATGAAAATATATCGGAAGTACAAATACAAGAACAACTAGTTTATTTCACAACTGAATTTAAGACTGCTTCTAAATTTATGAAAAATGCAGCAGATTTAATCATAGACGGAGCAAATAACTCTACTCCATCAAATGAAACAATTGAAAATACTAAACATGCTTTAGGACTTGCGGATCAACATATTGTTCTCGCTTTATCTACGTTAAATGAAGTTGAAGTTAAGTTAAGACTTGCAAAAAAATAAAACTGTTTACTATTTTAAAATAAAAAAAGATTGCAATTCACATTTTGTCTGTCTATAATATTTTTATTGATTTACAATCAATGTTTTTATAAATTTTATAATTCGGATGAACCATTCAGGAGAAGGTCTATTGATCTACCGACGGGGCAAAAAGTTGCTGAACCAACTTTGAAACTCTCAGGTCTTGGTTACAAGTAGAACTGCATGGGGACGAATCTCTGGAGAGACTCCCTCTCGCTTTATATAGCGCGGAGGAAAACGAGCACCGAAGGAGCAAATCCGCTACTATAGCGGATAATCTCTCAGGTAAAAGGACAGAGACAAGCGAAAGAAAAAGCCGATTTGTATCGGTTTATTTTTCTATCCCTTGTTTCTCCAGAGACCATTTCATTTACTTGAAGTGGTTTTTATTTTTTCTAAAAAAGGAGAATACAGATGGAGACAGTAAGTACAGTATTAGAACAAATCAATCACTATGTGTGGGGATTACCAACGTTGTTGTTACTCGTTGGTACTGGTATCATTCTCACAGTGCGTTTAAAGGGTTTACAGTTTAGTAAACTATTATACGCACACAAACTAGCATTTAAAAAATCAGAAGATACATCTTCATCTGGAGATATTAGCCACTTCCAAGCACTTATGACAGCTATGGCGGCAACGATTGGTATGGGAAATATAGCCGGTGTTGCAACTGCTGTGACAATCGGTGGACCAGGTGCAATCTTTTGGATGTGGATTACTGCTTTGTTCGGTATGGCAACAAAATATGCCGAAGCAATTCTTGCGGTGAAATACCGTGTTAGCAATGGAAATGGTGAATATTCAGGTGGACCAATGTATTATTTAGAACGTGGTTTAGGTAAGAAATGGCTTGCCGTTTTATTTGCTATATTCGGTACAACTGCTTCTTTCGGTATCGGTAATATGGTGCAGTCTAACTCAGTAGCAGAGGCAATGCGAATTAATTTCTCTTTCCCTCCTTCTTTAACTGGTATATTCATGTCCTTTTTAATTGCTATTGTTATTTTAGGCGGTGTTAAAAAAATCGGGAAAGTAACAGGATATATCGTTCCTATTAAAGCTTTCTTTTATATCATTGCTGGTCTTATTATTATTTTCTATCACTACGATCAAATTCCAGAAGCATTCTCACTTATTTTTTCTGGTGCGTTTAATGGTACTGCAGCTGCTGGTGGTTTTATCGGTGCAACAGTTGCATCAGCTATTCAAATCGGAATGGCGCGCGGTGTATTTGCAAACGAAGCTGGTTTAGGTAGTGCGCCAATTGCCGCGGCTGCTGCAAAAACAGATTCACCTGCAAAGCAAGCTTTAGTTTCTATGACTGGTACTTTTCTAGATACGTTTATTGTATGTACCATTACAGGGCTAGTATTAATTACTACAGGTGCATGGAAGTCTGGTAAAACTGGCGTTGAAGCTACCACACTTGCGTTCCAATCTGTATTTGGCACTGCTGGTAGTATGATTCTCGGTATCGCGATTATATTATTCGCCTACTCTACTATTTTAGGCTGGTCGTATTACGGTGAAAAATGCGTGGCTTATTTATTTGGAGAAGGCGCTGTGAAATATTATAAAGCAATCTTTATCGTCATGATTGCTATTGGTGCGAATTTAAAATTAGGCATCGTATGGACATTTGCTGATATTGCAAATGGACTTATGGCGATTCCAAACTTAATTGGCCTGATTGGGTTAAGTGGTATTGTTGTAGCTGAAACGAATCGCTTTTTACAAGCAGAGAAATTGAAAGAAAGTCATAAAAAGCAGGCAGGTTAATCATAAAAAAAAGAATGGCTTATCAATAATAAGCCATTCTTTTTTTACCTATTTCACTTCCTTCTGCACCATATGTAAATACAGCACAAAATCCGTCATTGTCGATGAATGACCAAGTTGACGAATCATTGCTGTTATATTTCCTCTATGATATGTCCCATGATTTACGACATGTTGTACTAACTCTAAAATTGAAGTTTCTAATTTCCCTGCATACGGATTCTCGATAACAAACACAGCATTCGCGTCTTGTATAGTAATTAAAAAGTCTTTATATTGATTTGCCATGTTTTCAAACATTTTTTCTAATTCATGTAACGATTTAGTTTCAATTTGTTTTCGTAAATTTTCTCGGTCTTGTATTGCTTCATTCATACTTTTACCATGTAATATGTGTAACCACACTTGATCTGTAATATAAATATGTGCAAAAGTATCCTTAATTGATGGGAATACACTCTGTATCTGTTCAGTAAAAATCGTCTCATAGTTTGGTAATTCTTTTAGTCGCTCGAATAATCGTATATTAGCCCAAGCATGGTAATCCACCTGTTTTAACATGTACTCTTTCAATGGAAATCGCCTCCTTATTGTATGAACCGAATGGTTTGTTTCTTCATTTCTGATTCTCTATCGGTCTTTGCAATTCCTTTTTCTTCAATTTCTTGTTTATTTATAGTTTTATATTTTACATACGTATGAAATTCCGTTTGAAATGGAAACGGTGTGATCCGAATTGTTTCCTCGTCCACCCACTCCGCTTGAACAGTTTTCTCCTCCTTACTATTAAACATTTCTGTTCCTTCAAAACCATCTTTAAACAAATCAATTTCATCTTTCTTTTCTACACCAGGTTTATTCATACATACATATAAAGAAAGTTCATCGCAAAACTTTAATAATCTATAATGTTTATCGAACATCGCAAATTGTTCATTTGTTAACGTTTTCAAAATTCTTTTTTGTCGTTCCAATTCATGTTTATAAAAAGACATCATCTCTTCATCTTCCTCATTTAATGGAAATGATAAAAAATGTTTACTACAAAGTAATGCTCCGTATGGATTTGAATCTTCAATTTCATTCAAACCAATCGTATAAAATACAAAGCGTAACGAGCTAGGACAGTCCATAAATGTATACGGGATATTTTTAGCATCATTCAAAATTGGTACTTTATCAAGTTCTATCCATCCTCTATCATGCTCATATATTGCATCAATAGTCTCTTTTAAGTATGCGTTAACTTCAAAAAAATCTTTTTTTATATGCTTCGCAATTTCTCCAGCTAAAAAACCATGATCATGTTGACGAATTAATATACTTTCTTTCTCATCCTTTTCACGAAAAATCATCCGTATACTCCCCCTCATCCTCATGTTACAGTGTTTTCTATACATCAATTCTTAATTAATCCCTAATTATTAGCAGGGATTCAGTTTCTTGCAACGAAATTAACATAACTATATAGCATTCTTTCTAACAATATAAATAGCTTTCTCTATACTATCCATTATACTAAAACATTCATTCTAAAAAACTTTTTATGAGGTGAAAACATGAATAAAACAGAATTAGTTAAAAACGTGGCACAATCCGCTGATATTTCTCAAAAGGAAGCTTCTGCAGCGGTACAATCTGTTTTTGACACAATTGCTACTGCATTACAATCTGGCGATAAAGTTCAATTGATTGGCTTTGGAACTTTTGAAGTACGCGAAAGATCTGCTCGTACAGGACGTAACCCACAAACTGGCGAAGAAATTCAAATCGCTGCTGGTAAAGTGCCAGCATTTAAAGCGGGTAAAGAATTAAAAGAAGCTGTGAAATAAACAAGAAACCAGCCTATAAAATGGCTGGTTTTTGTTTTTTTATTAAAGCAGATTTTTTATATTCTCTGCATGATACACTTCACAAATATAAAAAATACATTTACAATTACTTACAATTTGATATTTTCTAGTTGGATACACATTCGCCCTAACAGAGCATCCATCAAACAATTCAATAATATTCCCAGATGGCTGATATCCTTCGTATAATACATTTCTTCTTACTTCCATCTTTTCTATAAGTTTTTCAACTGGAATGTTTCCACTCTCTAATTCACAATTAAGTGTATTTGGTAAAAACGAAGTGTCCGCAAAAATAAGATTTTCAGATAACACTTTTCCTTTATAACTAACTTGAGATACACGGTAAAGAAATGTTCCATTTTTATCAAAGAAATTCTTTGCTTCTTTCGGGATGTACTGTCTATCAAGTACCTCTTGTTCGAGAACATCGAACTGAACTGTATCATTCAAAAGCTTTTCTAAAGCATGAATAGATGATGTATCTCCAGAAAATAAAATATCTTTAATTGCTTGTACATTATAAGTGAATTCATTTTTTCTATTTTCCGCTACTAACATGAGGAACACCTCTTCTATAAAATATTTTATTAAACTTATTTATAATTTAAAAGCGCTACTGCATCTAACTGTGTGATTTCAGTTACTTCATTACTAAACATTGCAATGGAAGCCATATAATCTATACTTGGCTTTATATCTTCCATCCTTGTATTTTCTACTAATTCTTGTCTATCCTTAAAAACTAACAAATTTGGAGGATCATTAGGAGCTGATACAGTAATCTCTACTGGTGGAATCATTAGTCCTTCACCTGTCGCTTTTAACACTGCTTCTTTTCGAGTCCAATATGTTAAAAAACCTTCTATTTTCTGTTCATCTGGTAATTTCATAACTTGCGCGATTTCAAAATCTGTTAATACTCCCTCTGCCATTTTCATAACATCTACATTTGGATTCATTTGTTCAACATCCACTCCTACAGATGCAGACTTTGTAAATGCAACAACAACCCACTCACCCGAATGCGAAACAGATAACTGCGGCATTCCTTCTGGTAATTGTGGTCTGCCATGTTGTAACTTACATACTGGGCACATTCGATCAATTGGTACTTGAACTGGCGACATAGAAAGTATTTGCCCAAGAACTAACCTACTAATTACACAACCTATTATAAAACGTGCACGATCTGCCGAATGATGATATGAATTTGCTTTCTCTCGTTCTACATCATTTAGCAAATTGTAATGCCATGATTGTAAATCGGAAATTCTTGCCCACCATATTTGACAATCATTCTCACTAAGAGTTGGTACAGAATCTACAACTTTACTCTCTATCATGTAAACTCTCTCCTTCTAACAAACAATATCATTTTATTTCAAAAGAGTATTATTATTCTATAACTTATTCGTTTACAACTTCTTTCTCTTTTTGTAATACAGGTAACGGCTTTTTTTTCTTCTTTGACATTATCTCTTTATCAGAAATACGTAAAGAAAATAGTAATGCTACGAGTAAAAAGATTGCCGATCCAATTAATGCAGCTTGATAAGGAAAGAAATCTGCCTGTGCATTATTCTGTATTTTATTACTTCCAAACCCAGATAATATGCTAGCTAATACTGCAACTCCTATTGCTGAACCTAATCGATTTTGCACATTGAATATAGTCGTAGCTCTCCCCATAGAAGGTGGCGTTATATTGTTAAATGCAGAAAATTGAACTGCACCGACAGACTGACCTAAGAAAATACCGATACAAAACAATAATGCCCGTATTTGCCAAGGATTCGTATCGTGATTTACAAAGCTTAATAATACAAAGATAACTGCTGTACAAGCTAATCCAATAGAAATTACTTTGCGAGCTCCTAATCTCTTATAAGACCATGGCACAATCTGTGACGATATCATTAATCCAATCGCCTCTGGGAATGTCGTAAGACCTGATTCCAGTGCGGAAACTCCTATTACATTTTGATACATAAGCGGAAAAACAAATAGCATGCCTAGTAAACCGGCAGATGAAAACAATGAAATTAGACTCATTTTTCTAAAGACTGGTTCTTTTAATAAGCGTAAATCTAACATCGGTTGCTGTACTTTAAGTTCAACAATGATAAACAATGTAATGAATATAATCCCAGCTATTCCAGTACTTATAATCTCTGGAGAAACCCAGCCTTTTGATGGACCTTGGCTAAGTGCATAGATAAGCATCGCAAATCCTGGTGCTGAAAGAACAAAACCGAGAGAATCAAAGCGACCAGCTGATTTTTCAATATGCTCTTTTAAAAATAGTAGACCGAATAGTAACGCTACGATTCCAAACGGTACATTAATATAAAACGCCCAGCGCCAAGACATTTGATCTACAAAGAAACCACCAATAATTGGTCCTACTGCCGGTGCGACAGCAATTGGCAACACAATAAACCGTGAAATTTTCGGCCTTTCCTCTGGTGAAAATGTTCGGAATAACATCGCCATCCCCACTGGTGTTAAAAGCCCCCCACCAGCACCTTGTATGATACGAAAAATATTCAATGAAGTAATATCGTTCGCTACACCGCATAATGCAGACGCAGTTGTAAATACGAAAAGAGCGGTTAGAAATACTCTTTTCGTACCGAAGCGATCTCCTAACCAACCAGAAATAGGAAGGAAAACAGCTAAGCTAACTAAATACCCAACATTAACTGTCCCCATAGCAGATGGAGGAACTTGTAATTCTTTACTTATCGTTTGCAGTGCTACATTCACAATTGTTGCATCCATCGCAGCCATAAACATCGCTGTTATATATACGATACTTACAACTACTTTCGGATTTATTTTTTCCTTCATTATCGTTTTCCTACTAATATTTTTTCGCCAACTTCATTACTTTTTGGATTCAAATCTTCCCAGTTATTTTCAACATATTGTAAACAATCATTCCTACTAGCCTCTTCATGTACGACATTCCAACCAATAGGTACATCAAGAAAGACAGGCCAGAGAGAATACTGACCCTCCTCATTTTTTAATACTTTATATGTGTAATTATCATTTTCAAATGGATTCGTCATACTTTACTTACCCCTTTCTTTTCCTGCAAGTATTTCGCCAGTACTTGTCCGATTTCTGTAAGCGGACCCGGCTGACATAAATCTTTATGTCTACAATCAATATCGTGCTGCACAATTTCTCCGTCTAAATAATTTAACCACGTATTTGGAGAAATAGGATCAAACCAGTCTGGTATAACAGTAGATCTAAAGAATAATATATCTCCGTTATAAACTTTCGGTACATATTTCCCTAACAGTCCTACTGAATTTATATATGTTTCTTTCAAATTCAAAATCGTCTCTTCTTCAAGACTTGCTAATGCACTTCCATCTTTACGAAGTATTTCAACTGCACTTTCCATCGTAAGTGGTTTTCCATCCATGTTATCTGGATCATATCCACCTAAAGCAAGTAATGCGATTAATGCTTCTTCTTCAGTAGGTGCTTCCGTATTCGGTAAGAAGTGTCCAGGATAAGAATCCAGCATGACGAGTAATTCTACTTCTTCTCCTTCATTTTGTAGTTGCGCTGCCATTGCATGAACAACATTTCCTCCAAGTGACCAACCGAGTAACCGATATGGTCCGTGAGGCTGTACTTCACGAACGTGTTTTAAATAATCCGCCGCCATCTCCTCTAAACTTTTTGGAAGTTCTTCATTTTTAGCGATACCACGTGCTTGAACACCATAGATTGGATAATCTGTTCCTAAAGATTTCATAAGTCCTGCATAGCACCAACTTAATCCACCTGCTGGGTGTACACAAAATAGTGGTAATTGGTCTCCGCTTGCTCGTAATGGAAGCAACACATCAAGTGCACTTTGACCATTTCCCATTTCAAGTCTTTCCGCAAGCCCTGCAACAGTAGGTGCTGCAAATAAAGTTCCAATATTTAGTTCCACTCCAAGCGCTTCTTTAATTCGGCTCATAAGCTGCACTGCAAGAAGTGAATGACCACCAAGATCAAAGAATCCGTCATCAATTCCAATTTGAGGCACACTTAAAACTTCTGTAAACAAGTCACATAACATTTCTTCTTGCGGTGTTCTTGGTCCACGACTAGAAGATGATGCGATAAATTCTGGAGCTGGCAATGCCTTTCTATCTAATTTACCGTTTGGAGTTAAAGGTAACTCATTTACTACTACAAAAGCGTATGGAACCATGTAATCTGGTAAACTACCTCCAGAATATTGACGCATTTCATTCGTATCAATCATTTCATGATTAGATGCGACAATATATGAAACCAACCGTTTATCCCCTGGTTGATCTTCCCGTACAATAACGGCTACTTGCTCAACTTTAGGATGTTTCATTATGACCGCTTCTATTTCCCCTAATTCAATTCGGAATCCACGAATTTTTATTTGGTGATCTGCACGCCCTATATAATCTAGCGTCCCGTCTTTACGCCAACGCGCTAAGTCTCCTGTACGATACATTCTTGTACCTGACTTACCAAATGGATCTGCGATAAAGCGTTCTGCAGTTAAGCCCGCTCTTCCTAAATAACCACGAGCAAGCCCAGCACCTGCAACATACATTTCTCCCACTACTCCAGGTGGCACTGGTTGTAAATAGTTGTCTAATACGTATACTTTAAGGTCTGGTATACTGCAACCAATTAAACTATTCGCGCGTAAAGAAACAATATTCTCATCTAACTCAATATAACTAACATGTACTGTCGTCTCTGTAATACCGTACATATTAATAAGCTTTGGTGCGTTATGAGGATGTCGACTATACCAATCTTCTAATCGACTTAACTCAAGTGCTTCTCCTCCAAAAACAACATATCGTAAAGATAATGTTTGACCAATTTCTTCATTTTCACGATCCGCTTGCATCAATTGATAAAACGCTGATGGAGTTTGGTTTAATACAGTAACCTTTTCCTTAACAAGTAGTTGTAAAAATTCTTTCGGCGAACGACTTACAGTATGTGGTACAACGACTAGACGCCCTCCATATAATAAAGGTCCCCAAATTTCCCAAACGGAGAAATCAAAAGCGTATGAATGGAACATCGTCCACACATCATCTGCATCAAACTGGAACCAATGATCAGTTGCTCCTAAAAGTCTTACTACGTTTTGATGAGGTATCATAACGCCTTTCGGTCTACCTGTTGAGCCTGATGTATAAATAACGTAAGCAATATGTGAAGGCGATAGTGGCTTCATTCGCTCCATTTCATCAATATTATCTTCACTATATTTCACTATTTCTTTTATTACTTTTTCATCATCCACTAAAATTTTCAGTTCCTCATCACATTCAATTTCCACATCCGAATTTGTTAAAACACATGATGGTTTCGCATCGTGGAGCATAAATGAAATGCGTTCAGACGGGTAATCAGGATCTAATGGAAGATAACCTGCTCCTGCTTTAAGAACCGCGAGTAAACTCACAACCATATTTAAAGATCTCGGCATCGCTAATGCAACGAGTTGATCAGGACCGACTCCTTTTGCTATTAGCAATCGAGCTATTTTATTCGCTTTTTTATTCAATTCTTCATAAGTTAATTTTTCATCTTCAAAGACGACAGCAATAGAATTTGGATTTATATAAGCCTGTTTTTCAAATAATTGTGGTAATGTCATTTCTGGTACAATTTGAAAACCACCATTCCACTTTTCTAACACTGTATTTTTCTCTGCTAAAGTTAATATTTCTAATCTACCAATTGATTGATCCTGATTTTTCGCCGCATCGTCTAATAACAGAATGTATCTTTCTATTAATTTTTGAATCGTTTCACGTTTATATAAATCAGTACTAAACTCTAACAATCCGTGTAAGCCATTTGGAGTACCATCAACTCCGTTACTCTCGCTAATTTCAAATGTTAGATCAAATTTCGCAGAGCCGACGCTTTGAATTTCAAGGTTCGCTTCTATATCTGGAGCATCAAAGGTTGCTTCTGGCGTATTTTGGAAGGCTAACATAACTTGAAACAGCGGATGACTATTTCGAGTACGTACTGGGTTTAATACTTCAACAAGTCGTTCGAATGGAACATCTTGATTTTCATAAGCTGCAAGATTTACTTGCTTAACTCTATTCAATAGTTCTTTAAAACTTGGATCTCCTGATGTATTTGTACGTAACACTAATGTATTTACAAATAACCCAACTATATTTGATAGTGCATCGTCATTTCTTCCAGCAATCGGACTTCCAATTGGTATATCAGTACCTGCGCCTAATCTTGTAAATAGTGCACTAAGTCCTGCTTGTAACACCATAAACAAACTAACCCCGTTTTTCCGTGCAAGCTCTACTAACCTATTATGCATAACTGCATCTATTTGAAAATGAATTGTTTCTCCTCGGTAACTCGTTTCAATTGGACGCTGGTAATCTGTAGGTAATTCCAATTGATCTGGTAAACCCTTTAGCTCTTGTTTCCAAAAATCTAATTGTGTTGAAATGAGACTCTCTCGTGTAGCTTCATCACCTAGCAATTGCTGTTGCCAAAGTGCATAATCTGCGTATTGAACTGGAAGTGTCTCCAGCTGTACTTTGTCACCTTGACATCGAGCTTTATACGCCGCTGTAAAATCCCTCGTTAACGGTTGTAATGACCAACCATCCCCTACAATATGGTGCAATAATATGAGTAATACATGTTCGTTTTCATTCACTGTAAATAGTTGCAAACGAACTGCTGGTTCCATATCAAGATTAAAGCTATATCTTACCGCCTCTGCAAGCACACTTTCTAATTCATCTTTACACGTTCTTGTTATAATCATTTCTAAATTTAAACTTTCCATATCTAAAATTTTCTGATAGGAACTCCCTAATACGTTAGGGAAAATCGTTCTAAGCGTTTCATGTTTCTCAACTACATCGTAAAAGGCACCTTGCAATGCTTCTTCGTTCAACTTTCCAGATAAACGAATGACTAACGGAATATTATAAGTAGGGCTTGGACCTTCTAAACAATTTAAGAACCATAACCTACGCTGTGCAAATGAAAGTGGAACTTCATTTGGTCTACTTACTTTCTTAATAGCTGGTCTTGCACTTTTTGCTCGGTCTAATTGTTTCGCTAGTTCCGCAACAGTTGGCGATTCGAATAATTTTCCAATTCCTAATTCGACACTTAACGTTTCACGAATTCTTGCCATTAAACGAGATGCAAGAAGCGAATGGCCTCCCATTTCAAAGAAATTATCATCAATGCTAATACGAGAAACACCAAGTACTTCTGCAAATAAATCACATAATATTTCTTCTTTCGGATTTCTAGCAACTCTCTCCTTATTCATTTCATTAAAATCAGGAGCTGGTAATTTCTTTCTATCAACCTTTCCATTTGGTGTTAATGGTAATTCTTCTAACAACACAAACGCTGAAGGTACCATATAATTCGCTAAACTTTCTGAAACATAAGAACGAATTTCTGCAAAGTTAATTGTATCTTTCTGTTCAGCAACGATATACGCAATAATTCGTTTATCATTTGGGCGATTTTCTCGTACCATTACTACTGCTTGTTTAATATTTTCATGTCGTTGTAATACCATTTCAATTTCAGCTAATTCAATTCGGAAACCACGGATTTTTATTTGATGATCTGCTCGGCTCACGTATTCCAGCACACCATCGTTACGCCATTTCACAAGATCACTTGTGCGGTACATGCGCTTCCCTCGTTCTCCAAAAGGATTTGCAACAAATCGTTCAGCCGTTAACTCTGGTTTTCCTAAATAGCCGTTCGCAAGTCCTTCTCCAGCAATATATAGTTCGCCAATTACTCCAGGTGGTACTGGTTGTAATCCTGCATCTAATACATATACATCTGTACTCCAAATCGGTTTTCCAATAGGAGGTATACCCATTTCATTTTCATCGATGTTCTTGAAAGTAGACCAAATAGTCGTTTCAGTAGGTCCATATAAGTTTGTAATAGAGCAACCTAATTCTTTTAATGTATTTGCTAAATGAGCTGGAAGTGCTTCACCACCAACGAGCACTTTTAGCCCTTGTAGTCTATCTGGATATTCCATTACTAACGCCTGCCAAAGGGTCGGTGTAGCTTGCATAATTGTCGCTCTTTCTTCTTGCAACAATGCCGTTAACACAGCAGGTTCTTGAATTACTTCTTTTTGTGCGATTGTTAAACTTGCACCACTAATAAGAGGTAAATAAATTTCTAGTGCAGAAATATCAAACGCAAACGTTGTAACTGCTAATAAATGATCGTTTTCATGTAATGAAAACATATTGTCCATAGCCAATAAAAAGTTACTTAAAGCTCTCATAGGAACAATTACACCTTTTGGATTTCCGGTTGACCCTGAAGTATAAATTGTATACGCAGGCTTTAAAAGTGATTCATCATTTCTACATGGTAAATTCATATGAGAATATGCTCTTAATGCTATTTCTATTTCTTCACGATCTAATTCGATTTTTTTCATATCATTTTCTACAACTAAAGCAGATGAAACAGATGAATGTGTGATAATACAAACTGGTTTTGCATCATTTACTATATAATTGATTCGCTCAGCTGGATATTCTGGATCTATTGGTAAATACGCTGCACCAGCCTTTAAAACTGCTAGCATACTAACTACCATTTCTATTGATCTTGGAAATACTAAAGCTACAAACTGATTTGGTCCTATTCCTTCTTCTACTAAATAGTGCGCCAGTTTATTTGCTCGTTCATTTAGCTCATTATACGTAAAGTCTACTCCGTTACACGTAACCGCTATTTTACTTGGATTTTTTTGTACTTGTTTTTCAAATAATGTAGGTAAAGAGATTAACTCTTCAGCTTCTTTAGTTTCATTCCATTCCATTAGGACTTTATGATTTTCTTCAGGAAGAGTAATGTTTATGCTTCCAATCGACTCGTCCTTTGGATTATCATTTATCACTAATTCTAATAACTTCATAAATCTCTCTTTATGTAACGCTAGTTCAGCTTCATTATATACTTCCGGATTCGCATCAAAATGAATCATTAACTCATTTTCATCGAAACGTTTATAAACATTTATCGATAAATCATCGACAGGTCCTGCTGATAAATTATGTGTAATTCCACGATTTCCAGCAAAGTTAAGCCCATAATCAAAAGGCATAACATTCACTAACGGCCCGAACAACCTTTGATTTTCACCTAGTAACTTTAAGTCTCTTCTTAATTCCTCATGACGATATTTATGATGACGACGTACGTCTCGGATTTCTTTAGAAACTTGCTGTAATAATTCCGCAAGCGTTATATTTGGAGTTACAGTGAGACGAAGTGGCACTAAATTCATTACCATACTCGGTGTATAAATAGATGCAGAACCGAGACGCCCCATCATCGGTAAACCTAAAACAATATCATTTGCACCTGTTAATTTATGCATATAAATACTCGTTACAGCGACAATAAATTCTGGCCAACTTGTTAACGAAACATTAATATCTTCTAGTAAAGTTTTCGTGCTAGAACTAGATAAATAAGCTGTTTCTCGTAAAAACCCATTTGATGTTCTCGGCGCTCTTTCTGCTAAACTTACAACTTCTGGTTCATCTGCAAACTTCTCTAACCAAAAAGCACGATCTTCCTGAATTTGTTTAGAATCCTGATACTCAATATCTTCTTGTACAATTTTTGAAATAGAACCAAATGGCTTTTCATTCTTATTTGTTTCTTCTATAAGTGATGTATACTCTTTCGCTACCTTTTGGCTAAGAAGTGAAAATCCATAGCCATCCATCACAATGTGATGGATGCGCTGATACCAAAAGAAACGATTATTTTCAACTTGAATAAGTGCTTCAGTAAATAATGCATCTGATTTCAAATCGACTGGCATAGATAAATCATTTTTCATCCATACTTTAGCAGCTTTTTCAGGATTTTCTTCTTTACGAGCGTCAATAAAATGCATATGAAACTGTAATTCTTCAATAACTTGCCATGGGCCCATTTCATCCTCTTCGAAACGAACATGTAGTGCTTCTGCTTCTGTTACAACTTTACGTACTGCTAATTCGAAAATTTCTTGATTAACATTTCCGCTTATTTCAACATACTCCCCAGTATTATAAATCGGATTGAGCGGATCTAATTGCTGTGCAAACCACATACCAGTCTGCGCAGATGATAACGAATGACGAACCTTTTGACTATTAGGCATTCTTTACTACCCCTTTATTATGTAGTCTATATTAAAGTACATGTTCTGTTTGCGGAGATAATAAGCGGTACCAATCAACAACAGTTGGGCTCTCTGCTAAATCCGCAAAAGTGATTTCTTTTCCTTCACGACGCCACTTCTCTACTAAACTCATAATTCTGACCGAATCAAGTCCTCTATTTAATAAATCTTCATCAGTCTCAACACTTTCTACTGGTTCACGAAGTAATTGTGCAACTAGTTCATGCACTTCCTGTAAAGTGATTCCTTCACTCTTATCGCCTTTTACATTTTGTAAATCTTTTAGCAGTAAGTTGGTTGATGTCGTCACTGCACATCTATTAGATGCATACTGTAATGCTTGTTTATGATGCTCTAATGAAAAATCAGCAACTGCATCTGCTACAAAGAACGGCTCTATGCCATCCATAAACGCTTCACAAGCTGTTAAAAGGCAGCCAATATGCGCATAAATACCGCAAATAATAAGTTGATCTCTTCCTTGCTCATTTAAAATTTCTAATAGATTTGTCTTTTTAAATGCACTATATCTCCATTTGGTTAAGAATATATCATTCTCATCAGGAGTAAGTTCATCCACAATTTTCTTCTTATCTGGTCCAGCAGGAATACCATCACCCCAGAAGTCTTGTAATAACCCTCGTTGTTCTAACGTTTGTCCACCTGGCTGAGCTGTATAAACAACTGGGATACCAAGTTCCTTACATCTTTCTCTTATCACCCTAATATTTGAAATGAGTTCTACTTTCGGTGATTCTTTATCGCTATATGCATCAAGAAAATATTCTTGCATGTCATGGATTAGAAGAACCGCACGTTTTGGATCTGGCGTCCAATTCACTTTATTTTTTGGTAGTTCTGATTCAACTGGCATTTTGTATACTGAAATAGATGGGATAGCCATCTAATCACTTCCTTCCAATTTTTATATTCTTTATCGTTTTATCGTAATAAGTTTTTCAGCAATGACTTTACGTAACTCTTTTTTACTTACCTTTCCAACACCTGTTTGCGGGAATGATTCAATAAATTCAATTCGATCCGGAATCTTATAAGCTGCTATACCGCGTTCTCTTAAAAACATTTTTAATTCACTTACTGTCGGAGCTTGTCCGCGAGCTATAACGAATGCACAAGTACGTTCCCCTAAATAATCGTCAGGCATTGATACAATTGCTACATCATGTACTGCATCATGTGCTAATAGATGATTTTCAACTTCTTCCGCAGCAACTTTCTCACCACCACGGTTAATTTGATCTTTATCCCTACCTTCTACAATGATGTAACCTTGTTCATTTACTTTCACAAGATCTCCTGTACGATAAAATCCATCTTCAGTAAATGACCTTTCATTATGCTCTTCCGCTTTATAATAACCACGAATTGTATATGGTCCTCTTGTTAATAAACTTCCTACTTCACCAACTTTTACATCGTTATCATTTTCATCGACAACCCTTACTTCGTCGTATGTAGACATCGGTCTACCTTGTGTATGAATGATGATTTCTTCTGGATCATTTAATCTTGTGTAATTTACTAATCCTTCTGCCATACCGAACACTTGCTGTAACGTACATCCAAATGTAGGACGTATACGTTTCGCAACTTCGGCGCCAAATTTCGCACCACCAACTTGAATCACTTCTAGGCTCGATAAATCGTTATTACGAGAAGATGCAGCATCAAGCCAGATCATTGCTAATGGCGGAACGAGCGCGGTAATCGTGACTTTTTCTTTTTCTATTAGAGCAAACGCCTCATCTGGACTACCTCCAGTTGCTAGCACTACTTTTCCACCCGCATAGAAAGTTCCAAATGTCCCTGGAGAACTCATTGGGTAATTGTGCGCTACTGGAAGAACTGCCATATAGACACTATCCGTATTCAAATTACAAATTTCAGCGCTAACACGTAAACTATAAATATAGTCATCATGTGTTCTAGGAATTAATTTAGAAAGTCCTGTTGTCCCTCCTGACAATTGGAGAAACGCAACATCACTTGGCTGAACTTCTGGTAATGGAATAGAATCTACATACAGATCACTTATGTTCATAAACTCCTCTTCTTCTCCCACTACAATTACATGTTGTAAAGTTGACACTTTCTCTTTCACTTCTCTTGCTAGTTTTCGATAATCAAAGCCGAGAGCCTTATCTGAAATAACGTAAGCACTCGCCTCACCAAACTCACAAAAATAACTAATTTCACTGCTTCGATGTGAAGGTAGTGCAAAGACAGGAAGTGCTCCAATTCGAAATAGCGCAAAACACATTTCGAAAAACTCGATAACGTTAGGTAATTGGATTACAACTCGATCCTCTTGTTTTATTCCTAAATTCAGTAAACCTGACGCTAAGCGATCTACTTTTTTATCAAGCTCACTATACGTTACATGCGTATTACCACTTACAACCGCAATTTGATCTCCATATTTTTCAGCACGCTCTCTTAACACCCCGCCAAATGTTTCACCAAGCCAACACCCTTCTTCTCGATAGCGATTAGCAAATTCTTTTGGCCATTTTGTATAACCTGTCAACATTCTTTCTTCCCCCTATTTTTCATTCAATGAATTATCACTTAACCCTAGAGCCTTCAGCATTGTTTGGAACTTAGCTGATGTTTCTGCTAACTCATCTTCTGGTTTTGACTCAGCGACAACTCCCGCTCCTGCAAATAATCGAAGGGTTTTTTCTTGCACTTCAGCACAGCGAATTGTAACAATCCATTCACCATCTCCATTTAAATCGCTCCAACCTAGCATTCCTGTAAAAAATTCACGGTCAAATGGCTCAATTTTTTGAATCGCCTCTCTCGCTTCTTCCATAGGCGTCCCGCAAACTGCTGGCGTAGGATGAAGTGCAATTGCTAATTCCAAAGAAGTAGTATTCTGATCCTTTAGTTCACCTTTCACTTCAGTAGACAAATGCCACATCGCTTCACTATGAATAACGGATGGTTTTTCTGGAACATGTAATGTGTGACAGTATGGACGAAGCGCAGCAGCTACCGCTTCTACTACTACCGCATGTTCATGTAAATCTTTTGGAGAAGAAAGTAATTCCTCTGCTCTTCTTTTATCTTCAACTGGATCATCACTACGCGGTCTTGAACCAGCTAACGGATTAGAAATAACTTGCATACCATTACGTGAAACGAGTAACTCAGGACTTGCTCCAATTAAAGTCTTATTCTTCTCGTTTTCATCTTTCGGTACATTAACAGCAAATGTATAACCGTGCTTATTATGCTCTGCTAATTCTCGAAGAAGCTTTTGCTTATTAATCTTTTCGGAAGATTTAACATCTAATGATCTGGATAGAACGATTTTCTTTAAATCTCCGTCTTGTATTTTTTCAATTCCTTGCTTCACACCATTCATATACACTTCAGGATCTGGTACAGGTGTCATTTCAAATGTTAAGTTCTCATTTGTTTCAAGCTGATTTGTTGTATCTAATTGTAATCGTTCAGATATTCTGCTATATTCTGGTACGATAAGTTGAACTTCTTTTCTACGATCAAATGGCAAAGCACCAACAACGATTGGATTCGGATTTCCAGCTTGTTTTGCATTACGTAATACTGCCTGTACTAGTTCTGGAAAACTTTCAATTTCACGATGCTTTACTGTAGTAAACTCTCCTTCTGTCAATATTGTTCGAGTAGGTGAAGCGAAAAAGAATGAAGATTCAGTCTTATAATCTTCTAAAAGTTTTTCTGACAGTTCCTTTACAGCCGTAAGTTCATTCATAATATAATAGCCCCCTATTTTTTTATTAAACGCCTAATGTAGCTCCGCCATCGACACATAAATTGTGCATTGTAATGTGGCTTGCTTTATCTGACGCTAAAAACAATACCGCTTCGGCAACTTCTGAAGGCTGTGCAATTTTTTGTAATGGTATACCGAGTCTATATGTACTTTGAGAACCAGCAATGATATTTTTTGCTCCATTCTCATCAGCCCATAGTAACCTTTGCATTTCAGTTTCAGTTGAACCTGGGGAAACTAAGTTACAGCGAATGTTATATGCTGCAAGTTCTAATCCTAAACACTTCATAAACATCGTCGTTGCAGCTTTGGATGCCGCATACGCAGCCATATCCATTCTCGGGGTATTTGCTGCATTTGAACCAACTGTAACAATTGCCCCTGACTTTCTTTGCATCATACGTTTACTTACCGCTCGGGACATATAGAAAACTCCTGTAGAATTTACAGAGAATGTTTTATTCCAATCTTCATCACTTAAAGAGTGAATCGCTCCCATACGTAAAACCCCTGCAACATTAACTAATATATCTATCGATGCTATATCATTTTCAATACCGTTTACGATATCTTCAACTGCGGTACTATCACTCACATCTATACGAAACGTTTTCATGTGTGTTTCCTTTAATTCATTTTCATTTAAGAGGACATTTAACCCCTCTTCATTTTGATCAACCGCAATAACTGTAGCTCCTCTTTCTAAAAACATTTTGGCAACAACACTACCTATACCTTGGGCTGCACCTGTTACTAAAACCGTTTTCCCATCAAATTCCCCTAAGTTCATTTCCTCTATCCTTTCATTTAAAAATTAATCTAATTAAACAATTTTCGATAATGATTATCATTATCAATGTAAAAAATAATACACTTACTAAACTAATTGGTCAAGTGTACTTTTCATCAAAATATTATTCATTGATAATGTTTTTCATTTAATATTCTTACACCGAAATGATAATCTTTCTCAATATACTTGTCAACCTATTTTTATTTTTCAGACAAAACATTTTAGTGCTTCTCAATGCAATTACATCTAAAAGTATCAATAAGCACGTACATTAAACATTTAATTCCTACTCTTCTTTGTAAAATTAAAGAAGATAAACTGTAGATACCCTCATTTACAAAGCCTTACCAAAAAATCGAGTATATATTTTCTCAACATTTTTCTGAAAATATTGAGAAAATATATCTTGCAATTATTGATGTATGTCGTGTTTATAATTTAAGATTTAATAAGTAGTTCGAATATAATGTATCACTTTTTAATATTCCAATATAATCCAAATAGGTATGCCACTCATTTTTTGTCTCAAAAAATTCCAAAGATTATATAACCTATTTAAAATAACTCAAAAAAGCACCCTATTTAACAGGATGCTTTTTCGTAATCATAGTGTTATAGAAGATTTATATACTTATGCTACGCTGCGATACTCTTCTTCGTGTTCTTTTTTCTGTTTAGGCGCTTGAATTAATATTGCGATAATAAATGATACGACACATAATACGCCGATCACCATGAATGTTGGTTTGAATCCACCTAGAAGTGCACCGATAAAGGAACCTGCAAGCGCTCCAAATCCAAATCCTTGATACACAATTCCGTAGTTCTTACTATGGTTTTTCATACCGTAGAAATCACCAACGATAGCTGGAAAAATCGTGATATTTCCACCAAAGCAAAATGCTACACTTGCTACACATACGAAGTAGATACCGTAATTTAAATCTACGAAACTTAGAACTAATACTGAACTTGCCATAACAACAAAAGTACCAGTAACGATTTTTAAACGGCCGATTTTATCTGATAACGGTCCTAGAATAATACGACCTAATGTATTGAAGATTGCAACCATAGCCACCGCATTAGCTGCTGTTGCTGCGTTAAGTCCTACAAGTTGAACACCAATATCTTTTACCATACCAATTAAGTATAAGCCACTCATACATGATGTAAATAACATAATAAATAATAAGTATACTTGTTTTGTACCTAGCATTTCTTTCGTTGTATATTCGTGAGTTTTTGTCTCATGAACTGCACCTTGATCAGCAGCTTGATGGATTAAACAAGCTCCAAGGACAATCATAGCTGTAACAATTAAACCCCAGTATATAAACGCTTGTGATATACCAACTGATTCAATTAACTGTGCGTTAACGTATTTAAAGATTAAGCTACCTGAACCATATGCAGAGACAGAAATTCCAGCAATTAGACCTTTACGCTTTGGAAACCACTTTATTAAATTGGATAATGAAGTGATATATGCTGTACCATCTGCATAACCTACAACAACTCCTGCTAGTACATACAGCAATATTAACGAAGAAGCTTGTGAACTAAGTACTAATCCTAGTCCTAATGCTAGTCCAGCTATCATAATAAGTTTACGAAGTCCCCATTTTTCTTGTAATTTACTCGCAAATAAAGTTGAAAATGCTAAGGAAAGACTAGTAATTGAGAAAGTAATAGCAACTGCGTTAAGACTCCAACCGTATTTACTAACTAAAGGCTGATTGAATAAACTCCATGTATATATTGTTCCAAGCCCCATTTGTACGATGACTGTCCCAAGGACAACTAGCCATGGATTAACATTTGATTTTTTCATACCTTTCCGCCTCCTCTTTCTATTTCAATGCTGTTCGCTAAATTTACTTTTTTTATGTTCATATTGACCACCTCTTTTGATTTAACACCTTCATTGTATAAGATGTTACCCCTTATGTAAGCACTTACAAGATAGAGCGTCAAAAATATGGAATCAGTTACAGAAAACGAAGGACGAAATACAAAAAATGAATTATTAAATACGTAAATAGCTATTATCATGTTTTGCATCCATACGACTTACAGCTGTTTTATCATCTTTTTTTATAAAAATTATGTCTCAAGTTATATCATGGCTAGATTACAAAATTTTGATTTTCCTATACAACCAAAAAAACTATTTTTACACTACGATGCATTTTATTTTTTATAAAACAAAAAATTTTTTATTGATAAACAAAACTAAATATTCACTAATATATCTATACGTGGTTTAATATATATAATAAAAAAATAATTCTGTCTTTAATAAGGAGGTACTATGAAAGCAAACGTAGGGGATACTATACTTTTTCACCGAAATAATTTAAAGATTACAGGATCTGTACTAAAACTATATACTGAATCGGTCTTAGTTGAAATTACAGATGTAAGCGGTGGTACTTTTGAATTTGATCGAACAATTGTAAATCATAAAAACTATAAAATTTTAAATACGAATACATAAAACAACACAAAATAGCCCCTGCTTACCAGCAGCGGCTATTTTATATGAAAATATTTCATTAGTTTATATATCCTAAAACACTTACAATCTTACTCGCTTTTAAATTATTAATGTGATAATAAATTTCTAAGCCCCTTCTCTCAGCTCGTAACACTTTACCTTTCATTTTTGATAAATGTTGCGAAACAGTCGATTGTGGAATATTTAGTAATTCTGTTAATTGCGTTACATTACAAGTTTTTCTCGTACTTAATTCATTTACAATTTGTAATCGGATTGGGTGAGCCATAATTTTTAAAATATCTACATCTTCTTCTGAAACTAAACTTTTTCTCATTTCACTCGTATATGTTGTCATAAGACATTCCCCTTTTATGTGAATTTCTCTTATTTAGATCTATTTCCAAAATATTTAAAACTCCGACGAGAAACCTTTATATAAAAATAATAGAATTTTAAATTTTTAAAAACAGAACAAAATACAATTCACTTTATTTATTTGGTACATATACATAATACAATGTTAATATGTGCTCTATGTGAAGTTAGCATAAATTTATAATGAAGATTTTTCAAACAATTCACATGTAACTATATACTTCCTCATAATACTATCCAGTGATTTTAACATATTTTAGGCATTTGTATATACTATCTACAAAATAAATGTTGTTTAGGAGGAATTCAAATGCCAACAATGTTACAAGAAGAAGTTGAAGAAGCGCGCGAAACGTATGTCAGTCGTATCATTTTGGTCGGTGGATCTGCTTTATTTTTAGTCGGTGGTGTTATCTCGGCAATTTCGGCCTTTAAAACTTATAATAGATTGGAAAATACACCGCCTTCTACAGATAACTCGTAAGTGCATTATTTAATTTTGAATAACAAACAAATGCCACCTCAATAAAGAGATGGCATTTGTTTTATCATAAGTTCTTTACTAGAAAATCACAAACAATACTTTGAATCACACTTGAACTTACTTCACCACAAACCTCGTCTGACTACACCCATCCTTCTGCTTCGTTACTTCTAATACAGCTGGCATTGCGTTTTTCAGCTCTTGAACGTGTGAAATGACACCGATAAATCGGCCTGACTTTTGTAAGTCAATTAAGGCGTCTACCGCTTTTGTTAATGACTCCTCATCTAGTGAACCGAATCCTTCATCTATAAACATCGTTTCGATGGAAATACCACCTTCATACGATTGAATGACGTCTGCCATTCCAAGCGCTAAACAAAGTGATGCATTAAATTTCTCGCCGCCAGATAATGTTTTTACATCGCGTGTTTGGCCAGTATATGCGTCGTATACATCTAATCCTAATCCACTTTGACGATTTCTCTTTTCAACTCGTTCACTTCGTTTTAAATAAAATTGTCCATTTGATAATTTACGTAATCGTTCGTTTGCAATTTGAACAATTTGTTCTAAATACTCAATTAAGATGTAACGTTCAAATGATATACGGCTTTCGTTATCACCTTTCATTACTTCATATAAATCAACAAGTTCCTGGAAAGCTTTTTCTTCCTCATGAATTTGCTCATCAATACGTCTAATATTTTCATGTAAATCAGAAATATATGTTACTGCATTTTGCGCACGTTGACGTTTTTCTTTAATGATATCAAGATTAATTTCTAAATCTTTTATATGTTCACCTAACGCTGTAATATCCATATACTCTTTATCTTTTAATTCAGCACGTAACTCTTCAATTTGTTTTGCAAGTACCTCAAGAGATGAATAATAGCTTTGAATTTCTTTTTGTAATATCTCCATCTCGGCATCATTTAATTTAGCTTCTTTATACGTAGATTGATCTGTAAATCCGCTCTGTTCAAGCTCTTTCATAAAGCGCACGAAAGTCTCTTCTTTCTTCAATTTTGTACTTTCAAATTGATTAGAAGCACTTTCCTGTTCTGCTTGAATTCGTATATTTTCATTTTGCCAATGTTGATACGCTTCCTGCACTTTCTTCCATTCGTCTTCCATTAATTTGAGATCATGCATAGCTTGGTCAAACTGGACTTTCCAAGCTTGGACTGTTTGTAAGGTTTCAGGAATATTTTTCTTATCATGTTCAAATGACGTACGAAGCTGCATACACTCCATTTCAATTCGGTGCTGCTCTGTTTCTACTTCACGCTGTTGCTTCTGAAGTGCATCCATTTTTTCTTCTACGCTTTTTACATTCACAGCAGTTTGCTTACGCGTTTCTTCGCTTGCTTTTAACGTATTCACTTCAGTTACTAATTGTTTTCCCTTTTGAACAAGCGCACTATATGTTTCAGCTAATTCTTCCGAGCGATAGCCTCGCTTCTTAACCTCTTCTATTACTTGCTCATATTGAAGATGATAGAAATTCCATTTCTCCTCTAATTGTACATGTAATTTTTCAGCGGTATTCTTCTTGTCTCTTAAATCATTTAACTCTTTTTCATCGATCGCATTACTTTGCTCTGTAGCTTTTTTCGGATGGTTCGTACTCCCACATACTGGACAAGATTCGCCATCATGTAGATGAAGAGCTAATATTCCAGCTTGCTCACTTAACCAGCGGCGTTCCATATTTTCATATGCATTAACTGCCATTTGCATCTTATTGTATGCCGCTTCTTTTTCTTGCTCAAATTTTTGCTTTTCTTGCCAAACATCATATGCTTGCTTTAAAACTTTTGCATCTTCTCGCATATTCGTTAGTTCTTCTACTTTATCTACATATTGCTCAAGTGCTCGTTCTAATTGCTGCAATTCACCAGACATTAGCTGTTTTTGATTTGTATGCTCGTCTAATTGTCGCTCTAAGTTGTGCATACCTTCTTTTAATTTCCCAACTTGAATTTCTGCATTTTGTAAATTCAACTGTTTCTCAGCTAATGATGCAATAATCGGTTGTAACTCTTCTAATCTTTGAACAAGTTTTTTTGCATCTTCTCTCTCAGGTTCTTTATTCTTTATTGCTTCATATTTCTCCTGAGCTAGTTCAAAGCTATTCGTTATAACTTCTTTTTTGGCGATTATCTGTTTTAACAAATTTTCAGCCTTCTGCTCATTTTGTATTGCTTCTTCGTACCATTGTTCAAATGGTAATAAACGCTTCGCTTCTTCCGCACGTTTAAAAGATATTTCTTTCATTTCAATAACTGTACGGTTTTCTTGTAAAGTATTATATTTCTCATTCTTTTGTTGTAAATCTATAAATTTCTCATTTACAGATTTCGCTGCATGAAAACGTGTTTCAGCATCTTTTAATTGCTTCGTTTGAACTTCTTGTTCTACTTGTAATTGCTCAACTTCTGCCTTATACACATCTGTTTCTTGTTCTAATGCTTCTACTACTTGATGCGTATTTACATGTTCTTGTTCCACTAATGTCTCTAATAATGATCCATCTCGGATTGGTAATTTAAAAACATTACGGAAGTATAACTCTCGCTCTTTCTGTTTTTCTTGTAAGACGTCTTTCCATTGTTTTCGTTTTTGATCAAGTAATTCACGCATTAACTTATAACGATCCGTTTTAAAAATACGACGCAAAATTTCTTCTTTGTTTTCTGTCTCAGATGTTAATAGTTTTCGGAATTCCCCTTGCGGTAACATAACAATTTGGCTAAATTGATGTTTACTTAAACCAATTAAATCTTCCACTTTTTTATTTACATCCGTTACATGAAAACGATCAACGGCTGGAACCTTCTCTTCAACCATCACTTCATATAATTCTACTGCATGTCCCGTAATCGTCTTGTTCCCTTGTTTTTTATGTCCAAGTTGTCGTTTTATTTCATAACGTTTCCCTTTTAGCTGAAAGGTTAGTTCTACACTAGTATACATATTATCATCAGCAAATTGACTGCGTAGCATGCTCGTATCACTACGTTCTTCTCCACTTGCCTCACCATATAACACATAACAAATCGCATCAAAAATCGTTGTCTTTCCAGCTCCTGTATTCCCAGAAATGGCGAAAATACGATGATCTCCAAGATCGTTAAAATCGATTACTTCTTTCTGTTTATATGGTCCAAATGCTGTCATAATAAGCTGAATCGGTCTCATCCTCGTTCACCTTCCCGTTCTTGCACTGTTTGTAGTACCTCTACAAATAGACGTTCTTTCTCTTCTGATAAATCTAAGCCTTTCATTTCTTTATAAAAAGCCTTTAATAGCGATAAATCATCCGTTTTATGTCTTGAAACTGTTACTTCATTTGACTCTGTGAACTCTCGTCTTTGAATAGATCTTTCAACATGCATTGCATTTGGATATACAGAGCGTATTTTTTCCATTGGCTGCAAGACAGGATTTTCATCTAATAATTTTACAAATACGTAATCTTCACTTATTGGATGTTGTAACAATTCATCTATTTTTGCTTCTACTGTTCGCATTTTACGGCGTGGTGTAAGTAACCTTTTTTCAATTGTTACTTCACCTTGCTCGCCCAATTCTACAATATAATAGCCTTTTTTATGTTTTTCTTCAGAAATAGAATATGCAAGTGGCGAACCTGAATATCGAATTGTTTCATTACGTACGAAATGCGCTTGATGTAAATGTCCAAGCGCTGTGTAATGAAACTTATCAAAATAATGACTATTTACGTATTCAGCACCACCAATTGAAAGTGGTCGTTCTGCATCACTTGTATTCTCCTCTGCTTCTCCCGCAGAAGTTACAAATGCATGACCTACAAATACATGTCTAGCTTCTTTATCCATCGTTTCAGAAAGCTCATTCATAAAAATACGCATCGCATCATCATGTGAACGTACGTCTTCATTTTTCAATACGTGTCTAACTATGCTTGGATCAGCATATGGAACGAGATGGAAGTGAACCTCACCATGTTCATCATTTAATATAATTGGATCATATGGAAATTGAAATTGTCCCACAATAAATAATCCTTGTTTCTTCATTAAACTACTACCAAAATGAATACGATCAGGACTATCATGGTTACCTGCAACCG
This sequence comes from Bacillus sp. HY001, assembly GCF_007558965.1. Taxonomy (NCBI): domain Bacteria; kingdom Bacillati; phylum Bacillota; class Bacilli; order Caryophanales; family Bacillaceae; genus Bacillus; species Bacillus sp. HY001. The sequence continues at coordinate 193,364 of NZ_VLTE01000028.1, forward strand.
CAATAACTGGCGTTTGTAAATCAATCACTATTTTTTGTAACACATCATTTAATAAGTCTACTGCTTCTGTTGGTGGAATTGCGCGGTCATATAAATCGCCTGCAATAATTACAGCATCTGGTTTTTCTTCTTCAACAGCTTGTACAAACTGATCTAATACAATCTTTTGATCTTCAGTCATATACACGCCATGAACAAGCTTTCCTAAATGCCAATCCGCTGTATGAAATAACTTCATATTGTCCTGCTCCTTTTAATTTACTGATTTTAGTGATACGAGTTGATAGTTTATAGTAGTTTTTCCGTTCTCCCACTCTAACTTTTGTATCATTGCGCTACCAATTCTTTCTTCATTTGATTTATATAAAGGTAATATTTCTTGAACTGTAAATAAGTGATAACCATCCAATTTTAATTGAAATATGTTTTCTTCTATATGTAACCTTACTTCTTTTTCATTTGAAATAATTTTTGTGTGCATCTCAAATTTCATGATAGATACAACCCCTTTTTCTAATCTCTACACTATTAATAGTATATTGGCTATGCAAGATTGACAAGTAAATACACGGTAAAGTACATACTTTTCTATCGCTATATGCTTTTTATTTTTAACATATAATACGGTATGTGAAATTTTATTTGTTTCAAAAATAAAAATGTCTCATGGGACATCTTTATTTTTGTATAAAGTCTTTCATTACATAATATAAAACTGTAATTAAAACAATCGCTACAAAAAATGAAAATACAGCGACAATGTACCCATCCTTATTTAATAAAATACAAAAAGAAATAGATATGATAAAAATCGGAAATACGAGACGTACTTTATCCTTCACTTCCTCTGTCGTATCTGTATGATGAAAAAACTGAGTTATCCCTATCATTAAAGAAGACAAAATAATCACCGACAACAGTAAAGGTCCTGGCATTCCGATTTCTCCTTTCTCTATTTCTAATAAAAAGCAATATTTCTTTTATCATAATCATTTCAAATACCCTTTTTAAGGTGATTATGTACAATTTACACCTATATAATAGCGTGTTTATCATGATAACTTCAAATAATTACAATTACAGTAATGTTGTAATATTCATTGTCAACCTCCGAAATCCTGCAAATATAACTCGTCAAAATATGCATTTGGCAAATTAACATGTATCGCCAACTTTAGACAAAGTTTATAAAGGACATTTCAGTACGTATCAAGAATTAAGAATAAGAAGATATGTAAGGGAGGATGAATTATGACTGAACACGTTTTATTTTCTGTTAGTGAAAACGGAGTTGCATCAATTACTTTAAACCGCCCAAAAGCACTTAATTCTTTATCTTATGACATGTTACAACCAATTGGGCAAAAACTGAAAGAATGGGAAAATGACGAGCGAATTGCGCTTATCGTTTTAAAAGGAGCTGGCACAAAAGGTTTTTGTGCAGGCGGTGACATTAAAACTCTTTATGAAGCACGTTCAAATGAAGCTGCATTACAGCATGCGGAACGTTTTTTTGAAGAAGAGTATGAAATTGATACATATATTTATCAATATAAAAAACCAATCATCGCTTGTTTAGATGGAATTGTAATGGGCGGAGGTGTCGGTCTTACAAATGGTGCGAAATATCGAATTGTAACTGAGCGTACGAAATGGGCAATGCCCGAGATGAATATCGGCTTCTTCCCGGACGTTGGTGCTGCTTATTTCTTAAATAAAGCTCCAGGGTTTGCTGGCCGCTATGTTGCTTTAACGGCATCTATTTTAAAAGCTGCTGACGTTTTATTCATAAACGCTGCTGATTACTTTATGACATCTGATTCATTACCAAATTTCCTTACTGAACTGGAAAGTATAAATTGGCATAAAGAAGATGATGTACATACTAATTTAAAAGAAGTCATTCGTACATTTGCAACTGCTCCAAACTTAGAAAGCGAGCTTGCTCCTTCATTAGAAGAAATTACTTCACATTTTGCTTTCGATACAATTGAAGAGATCATCTATTCATTGGAGAAAGATCCAAGTGCCTTTGCTTTAGAAACGAAAGAAACGCTATTATCAAAATCACCTATTTCGTTAAAAGTAACATTAAAACAGTTTATTGATGGCCAAGATAAGTCGGTTGAAGAATGTTTCGCTACCGACCTTGTACTTGCTAAAAATTTCATGAGACATGCGGATTTCTTCGAAGGAGTACGCTCTGTTGTCGTTGATAAAGATCAAAATCCGAATTATAAATATAAGCAGTTAAGTGATGTTTCAGAAGAAGATGTAAATCGATTCTTTAACTTACTTAATGCATAAATCATCCCCGTATATACAGGATTAAACTGAGGCTATATAGTCGTGTCATTACGCGACTATATAGCCTCTTTCCTATTTAATAATTTTTAATAAAATTTAATTTTATTAAATCGAAATATGTGCTACACTATTTTTAATCAAATATTCTAAAAATAAAAAAGGAGGAGCGACTATGATTGAAAATTTTTTTCTTTTCATCATTATGTCTATTTGTCTTATTATTTTACCTGGTCCTGATACTGCAATGGCCACGAAAAACACATTAGTTGCCGGTAAGATGGGTGGAGTAAAAACCGTGTTCGGCACATGTATTGCACTTTTGATTCATACGTTAGCAGCAGTAATCGGACTATCCGCACTTATTGTAAAGTCAGCTCTTTTATTCTCTATTTTCAAGTACGTTGGAGCTCTATATTTAATTTATATTGGTATTAAAGCCCTTTTAGCAGTAAGAAACAAAGAAAGTGTCGATACGAACGATTTACCTTTGCATAACGAAAACGAACACACTTCTTGCTTTCGCCAAGGGTTTCTTACAAATTTATTAAACCCTAAAGTTGCAGTCTTCTTTTTAACCTTTTTACCGCAATTTTTAAATCCAAATCATAATACGTTTATCCAGCTTCTCGTAATGGGCCTTACTTACCTCGTTTTAACAGTTATTTGGTTCGCTTTTTATATATTTTTAATTGATAAAATTAGTGCTTTTATGAAAAAACCGAAGACGCAACGTTATATTCAAGGGTTAACGGGAATCGTCTTAATTGGTTTTGGTATTAAACTAGCTTTTGAAAAAAATAATTAACAAAATGAAAACCACCACTATTCCTAGTGGTGGTTTTCATTTAATAACTGATCTGGCTGTCTACTATTTATTAAAACCAGCGCTCAGTTACAACTTTTTTACGTGTATAGAATTGTACACCATCTGTACCATTTGTACCTAAATCTCCAAAGAATGAAGCTTTATTTCCTGCAAATGCGAAGAATGCCATTGGTGCTGGAACGTTTACGTTTACACCGATCATACCAGCATCGATGTTATCACGGAACGTTTGTGCATGCTTACCATTTGACGTATAAATAACCGCACCATTTGCAAATTTAGATTGATTTGTCAGTTTAATACCTTCTTCTAAATCTTTAACTCTTACAATGCTTAATACTGGAGCAAAGATTTCATCTTGCCAAATTTTCATTTCTTGATTTACACCATCAAAGATTGTCGCACCTACAAAGTAACCTTCTCCAACTTCTTCCTTAATTTTACGGCCATCTACTAATAAAGTTGCTCCATCTGCTACACCGCTATTAATATAGCCTAGTACACGCTCTTTATGAGATTCACGAATTAATGGTCCAACATAATTATCTTCGTGGAAACCATCACCTACTTTTAACTTCTTCGTCTCTGCTACTAGTACGTCGATGAATTCATCAGCAATTTCATCTACTACCGCTACTACTGAACATGCCATGCAGCGCTCTCCACTACTTGCGAATGCAGATCCAATTACACCTTGCACTGTTTTCTCAAGATTGCAATCTGGCATTACAATCGCATGGTTTTTCGCACCAGCTAACGCTTGTACACGTTTCCCGTGTTTCGTACCTGTTTCATATACGTAACGAGCTACCGGCTCAGATCCAACGAACGAAACAGCTTGAATATCTTTATTTTCTAAAATGCTATTTACAACATCTTTTCCGCCTTGTACTAAATTTAATACTCCTTTTGGAAAACCAGCTTCATAGAATAACTCTACAAGTCGCTCTGCTAAAAGTGGCGTTCTTTCAGATGTTTTTAATACGAACGTATTACCGCAAGCAATTGCAAGTGGGAACATCCATAATGGAATCATCATTGGGAAATTAAACGGTGTAATACCCGCAACAACTCCAATTGGATAACGCCAAATCGATCCATCAATGCCACTAGCAATATTCGGAAGAGCTTGTCCCATCATTAAATTTGGTGCTGATGTTGCAAGTTCTACCGCTTCAATACCACGCTGTACTTCACCAGTTGCATCCGTTAATGTTTTACCATTTTCTAGCGTAATGATTTTAGCAAGCTCTTCTTTGTTTTCTTGTAAAAGCTGTAAATATTTATACAATTGTCTTGAACGATTCGGAACTGGTACTTTAGACCATGTTTCGTATGCTGCTTTTGCCGCTTCAACAGCTTTTTCAACATCTTCTTTCGGAGATAGCGGAACGTAAGCGATAATTTTTCCAGTCGCCGGATTTGGAACTGCTTCTACTTCTGTACCAGTAGATTCTACCCACTCACCATTAATATGATTTTTTACTCGTTTAATTTCAGTTGTAATCATTATATTCTCTCCTTTTTTATGATGTATTTAAGTCTATTATTTTTGATTAGAAATTAACTGTTCACTTACTTTCTTATATAAAGCTGCCATATCATTTTCACCGTACCCAGCTTCACTTGCTGCTTCATATACATTTAATAGCATTTCGCTAACTGGTAAGTGAAGTTCGCTTTCTTTCGCTAAATCTACTGCAAATCCTAAATCTTTCTTTAATAAATTCACAGTAAAGCCTGGCTCGTAGTTTTCTGATGCAATGAAACTTTTATAATTGCGCTCATAAATTCTACTTTGACCGTAACTTACATTTAAAATATCAAACATTTTATCTAAATCCATATTATTCTTTTTCGCTAATGTTAAAGCTTCACTTACGCCAGCTGTATAAAAACCAATTAATAGGTTATTAATTAATTTAACAGTTGTACCACTATCAATCTGCTCACTGACATGGAAAATGTTCGCGCCTAGTACGCCCATGATAGATTCTGTTTTGTCATATACCTCTTTTGATCCACCAACCATAAACGTTAATGTACGGTTTTCAGCTCCAATTACCCCACCACTAACAGGTGCTGCTAAAAAGTCTACTTTCTTTTCCTTCGCAGCTTCCTCTAACTGTTTGTTTAACTGTGGAGATACAGTACTTGTATCAATTAAAACTACATTCGAGTGACTATTTTCAAATAATCCTTCTTCGCCAAAATATACCGCTTCAACAGCGCGAGGTGAAGGTAAACTTGTAAAAATCACATCGCATGTTTCTGCTAGTTTTGAAATTGATAAGCCAATAATTCCTCCTTCTTTTTCAAAGGAAGCTTCAGCCTCTTTATTTAAATCCACGCCATACACTGTGTAACTTGATTTAACTAAATTTTTAGACATCGGAAGACCCATGTTACCTAAACCGATAAAACCAATCTTTTTCATATCGCTTTCCTCCTATTTACACAATATACTTTCCGCGATTTATAATAGCTTTCGCAATTTCTCTCTTTTTTGTAAATACGTTCGTGTATAAAGGCACTAATAATTGACGAATTTCAGTTAAAATCACGTGTCTATCTTGTTCTTCTGTGACAGCCGCTGAAAGTATAGAAATCGCCGCTTCTTCTACTTTGCGATAGCCTTCTTCACAAATAACGTCAGTTATCATTTGTTTCGTACGCTCTTTCTCTTCACCATTTTTACTAACGGCTTTACTCGTACGTAAAAATGCTGATTCCATGACGTACACGTCCGTTAACATATTTGATAATACACGTGAATATTCTTGCTCTTGATCAATTTTTAATCCTGGAGTTTTAGAGAGCGTTTTCAAAGATTGTTTCAACAATTTTTTCGCTAATAAAATGTAACGATGGTTTCTTTCGACATTTGCTACATCAATCTCTACTTCTGTATCCTCAATTTGTTCCATTTGCTTCATTAACATTTTGGCAACTGTTAACCTATTAATTTCGTTCGTTCCTTCAAAAATACGACTAATTCTAGCATCACGATATAATCGTTCTACCTCGTACTCTTGCATATAACCGTAACCACCATGGATTTGTACAGCTTCATCTACGATATGGCCTAGTGTTTCAGAAGCATTTACTTTATTAAGTGCACATTCAATTGCAAATTGAGACATTTTCTTCATAAGATCTTCATCACTCTCATGAATTGCTTCATCAATTACACCCGCTGTACGATAAGCTGCACTTTCTGCACCATATGTAGCAATGATCATATTTGCAATTTTCTCTTGAATCATCGTAAAATCTACTAATTCCGTTTGGAACTGTTTTCGCTCTTTTCCATATTGAACCGACAAACCAATTGCTTGTTTTGCTGTTCCAATATTTCCAAAAGCAAGCTTAAGTCTAGCGAAGTTAAGAATATTAAGAGCTACATGATGCCCTTTCCCAACTTCCCCTAAAACATTTTCTGCAGGGATGACAACATCTTCTAAAATAAGAGTAGCGGTTGATGAGCCTTTAATCCCCATTTTCTTTTCTTCTAGTCCAATGGATACACCTTCACATGTTCTTTCGACAATAAACGCTGTCATTCCTTTATTTGTCTTCGCAAAAACAACGTATACATCTGCCATATGAGCATTTGTAATCCATTGCTTCTCACCATTCAACTTCCAAGCAGTACCATCGTCATTTAATACTGCACTCGTTTTTGCACTTAAAGCATCAGAACCAGCATTCGGCTCAGTTAGAGCATAAGCTCCAATCCATTCTCCTGATGCAATTTTCGGCAAATATTTTTCTTTTTGTTCTTTCGTTCCGTAATATATGTAAGGCAATGTACCTACACCTGCGTGTATATTAAATGAAACGCTAAATGCACCAGCGTATCCCATTTTTTCTGCTACAAGCCCTGAAACTGCCTTTCCTAACTCAAATCCACCGTACTCTTCTGGGACCTCGATACTTAATAACCCAAGTTCTCCAGCTTTCTCAAATAGTTGACGAGATACTTTATAGTTATGTTGTTCAATATTCTCCATTTGTGGAACAATTTCTTGTTTAACGAATTGTTCTGTCGTTTTTGCGATTAAATCTTCATCTCCTGAAAAATCTTCTGGCGTAAAGAAAGTATGATTCACATCTTTATTAAGTGAAAAAAATTCATCCCACGGTAACTTCGTTTTCTCCATCTGAATCCCCCTATCATTTCGGCTTTATTTTCTACTTCATATGCTCGTCTACGATGAGTGGAATATCTTATTTTTGAAAACAGAAGGCGATGAATTTTCACATCAAGCAGTTCGTTTTGCCAAAGATGTATTCTCATCGCCTTAGTTGTTTTATCTATTGATCCTCTGATAATACTGTTTTTGCAATTCCAGTATCTAATTCTTCAAAGTCATGATATGAAATTGTTTCATATAACTCACTTCTCGTTTGCATACTTGAAAGTGCATCTTTTTGAGAACCTGTTTCCTTAATTAAAGTAAACACATTCTCATATGCTTTCGCTGCAACGCGAAGTGAAGTTACAGGATAAATAACCATTTGGAAGCCCATATTTGCAAATTCCTCTGCACTATAATATGGCGTTTTTCCGAACTCAGTCATATTCGCAAGTAAAGGTGCATTTACTTTACTATTAAATAGACGGAACTCTTCTTCTGATTGAAGTGCTTCAGGGAATATCGCATCTGCACCTGCTTTTACATAGGCGTTCGCTCTATCGATTGCTTCATCTAAGCCTTCTACACCGCGAGCATCTGTACGTGCCACAATATATAAGCTTGGTGCAACTTCTTTAATCGCTTTAATCTTTTGAACTAATTCTTCTGTCGTAACAAGTTTCTTACCATTTAAATGTCCACATTTCTTTGGTAATTGTTGATCTTCAATTTGAACAGCTGCCACTTTCGCTTCTACCATTTCTACCGCTGTTCTCGCTACGTTTAGGACACCGCCAAATCCTGTATCAATATCAACAAGAACTGGTAAGTCTGTAGCTCTTACTAGATCTCTTGCTCGCTCTGCTACTTCAGTAGACGTCACGATTCCTAAATCAGGTAGTCCTTTACTTGCAGTATAAGCAGCTCCTGATAAATAAAGAGCTGAAAATCCTGTATTTCTCGCAACTAAAGCTGCCATTGCATCATGAGCACCTGGAATTTGCAAAATTTCATTTGCTTCTACTAAAGCTCGGAAGCGATTCGCAAGCTCCTCTTGTGTTGACTGTTTATTCACAACCCAAGCCATTCTAAATTCCCCCTATTATTAATTTAAGAATAGATCTACAAATTCGTTTACATTCATATTTTCTAGTTTCTCTTCATTTAAACAAGCTTCATGAATTTGTTCTTGTTGCTTACTAGAATAATGACCTGCCATATTTGCAGTGAATTTTTGAACAACTTTTGGAATTGCTTCGTCTCTACGGAAACGGTGACCAAGTGGATATTCACATTCCACGTTTTCTGTTACAGTGCCATCTTTGAAATGGACTTGAACAGCGTTGGCGATTGAGCGCTTGTTCGGGTCAAGGTAATCTAAACTGTACTGTTTGTTTTCAACAACAACCATCTTATTACGTAATTCATCTACACGTGGATCATTTGCTACTGCATCCTCATAATCGTCCGCAACGATATCTCCTTTTAATAAACCAATTGCCGTAATGTATTGTAAGCAATGATCACGATCAGCTGGGTTATTTAATGGACCTTCTTTATCAATAATACGGATTGCTGATTCATGAGTTGTAATTGTAATACGATCAATTTCTTCTAATCTTTCTTTAATTTCTGGATGTAATTTCACAGCACACTCTGCAGCCGTTTGTGCATGGAACTCTGCTGGATATGAAACTTTAAATAATACATTTTCCATTACATATGACTCTAATGGTCTCGCTAACTTTAATTCTTGTTTATTAAATAATACATCTTGGAATCCCCAGCCTGGTGCAGATAAAGCTGTTGGATAACCCATTTCACCTTTTAGAGCAGTCATCGCAAGATGAACACCGCGGCTTGTTGCATCACCTGCTGCCCATGATTTACGTGAGCCCGTATTTGGCGCATGACGATATGTACGAAGACTAGAATTATCAATCCATGCATGTGATAATGCATTAAAGATTTCTTCACGTGTTCCACCAAGCATTTTTGCAACTACAGCAGTTGTTGCTACTTTTACATATAATACGTGGTCAAGACCAACACGGTTTAAGCTGTTTTCTAAAGCAAGTACACCTTGAATTTCATGTGCTTTAATCATCATTTCTAATACTTCACGTACTTTTAATGGTTCTTTTCCTTCTGAGATACGAACACGGCTAATATAATCTGCAACTGCTAAAATTCCGCCTAAGTTATCAGATGGATGTCCCCACTCTGCTGCAAGCCAAGTATCGTTATAGTCTAACCAACGGATCATACATCCGATATTAAATGCACCTTTCACTGGATCAAGTACATATGACGTACCTGGTACACGTGTACCATTTGGCACGATTGTTCCTGGTACAACTGGTCCTAGTAATTTCGTACATTCTGGATATTGTAATGCTAAAATTCCGCATCCAAGCGTATCAAGTAAGACGTAACGAGCAGTACTGAATGCTTCTGCACTAGTTACCTCTTTATTTAATACATAATCCGCAATTTCTTCTAATAATGCATCTTTTTGTTTAATTTCATTTGTTTTAATCATGCTATTCTTCCCTTTCTGTCGAAAATTCGTTATTATTAATGATGGGTGTCGGTCAAACACCCATCTGGCGGGCGGCGCAAACAACTCCCCAGTTGTTCTTATTTACTAAGTACATGTCGTTCGCCAATATAATTTACACGTGGACGGAACAATCGATTGTTCGCATGTTGCTCAATTACGTGCGCACATAGTCCCACTGTTCTAGAGCTAAAGAAGATTGGTGTGTAAAGTTGAATTGGGATACCAAGCATCCAATATACTGGTGCTGCATAATAATCAAGATTTGGATAAATTCCTTTTTCCTTCTCCATAATCTTTTCTCCAGCTTCACACATTTCATATAGTGTATAATCACCTTTTACATCACATAATTGCTTTAAAGCTTCCTTCATCATCAGTGCTCTTGGATCCATCTTCTTCATATACACACGATGTCCAAAGCCCATAATTTTTTCTTTGTTATATAGTTTCTTCTGTAACAACTCTTCAAATTTCTCAACATTACCAGCTTCTAAAAGCATGTACATAACCGCTTCGTTTGCACCGCCGTGTAAGCTACCTTTTAAAGATGCAACTGCACCTGTTAAAGCACCATATAAGTCGGATTGCGTTGATGCAATAACGCGCGCTGTAAATGTAGAGTTTGGCATTTCATGTTCACTATATAAAACAAGGGAACGATCAAAGATCTTCTCCTCAAGTTCAGTTGGTTTTTTACCTGTTAACATATAGAAGAAATTCGCACTATATGATAATTCTTTAAGAGGTTCGATTGGGTCTTCATTATTTAAAATATGATAGCTATTCGCTACAATGTTTGGTACTTTACTCAATAATTTGTACCCGCGGCTTTTGTTTACCTCTAAAGAGCGGTTTTCGATATCATTATCGTAACCAGCTAATGCGGACACACCTGTACGCAATCCATCCATCGGGTGCGTTTCTTTCGGTAATGCTTTTAATACGTTGAATACACCTTCTGGTACCGCGTATTCTTCTTTTAATTTCTTTTCAAGTTTTACTTTTTCATCCTCATTTGGTAGATGTTCTTCCAATAAAAGGTGCACAATGTCTAAATACTCTTTTGTTTTTGAGAGTTCGATTAAATCATACCCTTGAATTACAATTTCACCTTTCACTGTGTCAAGAAACGAGATTTTCGTTTCCGCTGCCACTATACCATCTAATCCCGGGGAAAATTTTTCTTCAGCTTTCATCATTATTTCCTCCAATCCTAATAGATCTTCGTGCACATAACTGTAAGCCTTTACAATACTGTGGAACTACATTTCTATTTCAATGTATCAGAGTTTTTAGAAGATTTCAATTTATTTTATAATGATAAGTTTCCTATACTTTTACCGATGTAACAATACAATTTTTCAAAAATAATTTTCATATTTTATAAAGAAAGGACAGACTTCTTTGCGTGTCTTATTAAAATAAAATATAAAGATGACTCAGAAAATCCTACAGAATATATCATTCACCCGATTTTTTTAAGAAAATAAAAAAAACGAGTTGTATACATATACAACTCGTTTCTACATGAAATTTATTTCACTATCTCATCAATATAATTCTTATATAAAACTTATTTATTTTTAAAAAAGTTATTATTTTACATAATTAAATTAAATTTCTTTCGTTTCCTCATAGTAAGATTCAACTATATGATAGTTTTTAAAGTACTAAAGATTATAAACATCCCCTAAAATAGAATGTATTCTTTCTCAACTGATACGATTTCCCCATCTGATTTCTCAGAAACTATCTCTAAAGAATAGTCAGGCTGAATTGAACTATTAATATATTATCCTTTAACCATTGCAAATCGTTACGTTCAATTGAAATTTTCATCCTTGTTACTTCCGTTTACGCAAATTCTTTTTTACCTAATCGCTGTTTTACAAAAACAACAAAAATAATTAAAGCAAGTAACCCTGAAATTGCACTACCTGCAAATAAAATACGGTAACCAAACATTTGCGAAACAACTCCAAGTAAAATCGCACCAAGTCCAATCCCTAGATCAAATGCAGTAAAGAACGAAGCGTTAGCAACTCCTCTTTTACTCGGATCAACAATTGTAATCATCGCTGCTTGCAATGCCGGCTGTGCTGAACCGAATCCAACACCGTATAATACAGCGGCGATAATTACACCCATTAAACTATTTGAAAGTGTTAATACAACTATTGCGATAATAGTAATGCATAGTGCCGGGAGTATGATAAATACTTCACCATACTTATCTAATAGTTTTCCTGAAATTGGTCGTACAATTGTTAAAGCAACTGCATATACAAAAAAGAATGTCCCAGGATTCACATCAATTGACGATGCAAATAGCGGTAGAAATGTCGTAATCCCTCCATATGCAAATGATAAAAAGAAAACAACAATCGTAATTGTTAGAACTGATTTTTCAAACAACTGCATTTTCCCTTTTTCTTTTTGAGGTGTGAATGGCATTTTCGTCATGAACGATAATAGAACTGCCATAAAGGATAAAAGAGTCGCTAACAAGAATAGGCCGTGAAATGAATAATGTTGTACAACCGATAATCCAATCATTGGGCCGATTGCCATTGCAATTGTCATAGCCATCCCGTACCACCCCATCCCTTCACCACGGCGTGAATCTGGAATAATATCAGTTATCGCTGTTCCAACAGCTGTTGTAGAAACAGCCCATGTCACCCCATGAATAACCCGCAAAACAGCTAAAAGGACAATTGTCGACGCTAAATTATAAGAATACATCGTTATCCCAAAAAAGATGAGTCCGAAAATAATAAAAGATCTTCTACCATATTGATCTAACATTCCTCCGATAATCGGTCGTATTACAACTGCGGCTATTGTGAACATTCCCATCATGAGTCCAACTTGTGATTCATTGCCACCTATCTCTTTAATAAAGAGCGGGAGCGTTGGAACTAGTAAATAAAATCCTGTAAATAAAAATAACATTGCGAAAGTCATTTGAATAAATGATTTCGTCCATAATCGTTCCATTAAAATTCCTCCATAAATACGTATGTTCTTGCTATTAACACCTCCATTTTACATTTTCTTAATCCCTTTTCCCTCCGTAAATAGACGTATCTTTTTATAATAAATGGTCCACTACCCATTTCAATTGGTCTTACAACTTAATACGTATACCTTAGCCTAAAGTCCTATCTATATGTACCTTTATATGTGTGAAAAGAATATACTACTTTATTATCACAACTTAGGAGTGATTATTTTATGTGGGTATCTTCAAGAGTAACAGTCGTCGTTCCTTCGACTCCTGGGATACACGTTCCAGCCGTTCATACAGCTAGCTCCGATGTAGGAATTGAACTTCCCGCAACTTGGCAACAATATCAAATTCCCGGTCAGGCTACCCCATCATTTTGGCATCATGGCACACATCCAAGTAGTACCACCTTTCATAGCCAAAGTTATCCTCCACTACCTCAGGCTCAAATTTTTTATCATTTCCCTTCTATTTATTTTCAAAATTTCTATGGTACCTTTAACATCTAAATGCATCATTTTAGCGAAAATAATATGTCAATTTATTTTCATTATACAAAAAGTCGAATTCCTAGTAACTCGGAATTCGACTTTTTATGTAATCTATAAATATAAATACACTGTTATTGAACTACTCACCACTTAACGTCCTTACGGACTGTTTGAAGTGGGAGATTCCTAAATACAGAAGCCTAGTGGCTTCTAATTCATTAGGCTATCCCCGTAGTTCCTACGGTTAGAAGCCTTAAAGCTTCATTTTTAAGATTGATACTTGCGTTAATATCTCTGTCGTGATGACTATCGCACTCAGGACAATCCCATTCACGAAGATTTAGATTCTTAACGTCTTTATTTTGATACCCACAACAAGAACATAATTGGCTTGAAGAAAATGTTTTAGATACCGGAATGACTTGTTTTCCATACCATTTTGCCTTGTATTCTAGCAACGTTCTAAATTGCGACCAAGATACTTCACTAATCGCTTTTGCTAACTTATGATTTTTTAACATATTCGATACTTGCAAATCTTCTATACCGATAACATCGTGGTTTTTGAT